>JAFAHO010000361.1 GCA_019237205.1 Hyphomicrobiales bacterium | reverse complement strand
CAGGGCGCGAATGATTTCGACGAGCGCCATCACCGGAACCGGATTGAAGAAATGCATGCCGATGACCCGTCCCGGGATCTTCGAGGTCGAAGCGATGCGGGTGACCGATATTGACGAGGTGTTGGTGGCGAGGATGGCTTCTGCTTGGCACACGCGGTCAAGATCTTCGACTACTGCCTTCTTGATGTCGAACCGCTCGAGCACAGCCTCCACGACGACGTCGCACGCGGCGAAGTCGTCGATCTTGGTCGTCGGAGTGATGCGCGCGAGCGTTGAGTCCCGCTCTTCCGGCTTCAGCTTGCCCTTGGCCACGATCCGTTCAAGACTCTTTTTGATCGCGCTCATGCCGCGGGTGAGCGGCGCCTCGCCAATGTCCCTGAGCCGGACCGTATAGCCCGCCGCTGCGAAGGTCTGGGCCACGCCCGCGCTCATCACGCCCGCGCCCACGACCCCGACGTTTTTCACGCCCTGGATCATTGTGAAAGCTCCCTCTCGAAGGTTGCAGCCAGCTCCATGACTAGATCGTAATCACCATGCGACCGTCCACTTTGCCGGCCTCGAGATCACTGAAGATTTGATTGATGTCGTCGAGTTTCGCCGTGTGGATATGCGCTCGGACCTTGCCCTCCGACGCGAACTCGATCGCCTCGGCGAGGTCCTTTCGGGTGCCGACGATCGAGCCGCGGATGGTGATGCGATTCATGACAACGTCAAAGATCGGGGTGGGGAACTCTCCGGGAGGGAGGCCGGTAAGCGCGACGGTGCCCTTGCGGCGGGCCATGCCGACCGCCTGCGCGAACGCTGGAACCGACACCGCCGTGACCAGCACGCCGTGGGCGCCGCCCCCGGTCGCCTTGACCACCTTCCGGACGGCGTCCGGGTCCTTGGCGTTGACGGCGACGTCAGCCCCGAGTTTTCGCGCAAGATCGAGCTTGTCTTCCGTGACGTCGATCGCCGCGACGTGGAGGCCCATCGCCTTGGCGTATTGAACGGCAAAATGGCCAAGGCCGCCGAGTCCGGAAATCGCGATCCACTCGCCGGGCTTCGCCTCCGTTTCCTTGATTCCCTTGTAGGTGGTGACGCCGGCGCACAGAACCGGCGCGAGTTCGGCGAAGTTCGCATCCTTTGGCAGCCGCGCCACGAAGTCGGCCGAGCCGATCGCAAATTCGGCAAAGCTCCCGTTCACCGAATACCCGCTGTTGCGCTGCTCGGCGCAGAGGGTCTCCCACCCGGATTCGCAATATTCGCAGTGGCCGCAGGCGTCGTGCAGCCACGCGATGCCGACCGCGTCGCCTTCTTTGAAATTCTTGACGCCTGCGCCGAGCGCAGCCACGAATCCGACGCCTTCATGGCCGGGAATGAAGGGCAACGCCGGCTTGGCCGGCCAGTCTCCGCTTACGGCGTGAAGATCGGTGTGGCACACGCCCGTCGCGCTCACCTTGACAAGGACCTCGCCGTAGCCTGGCGTTGGAACAGGGACCTCCTCGATCGCCAACGGCTTGCCGAACGCATGCGCAACCGCGGCCTTCATTGTTTTCGCCATGACTTGTCTCCTCTCATGAAAATGTCTTGTCCGCGGGCGATCGTTCGCGCCTCTGCTGATGTCAGTGCGCGGTCGCGGCGAAACGCTGCGCCACGTAGTCGGTCATCGTATGCAGATGTTCGCTGCGGAGGAACATGTCGGCCTGGCCGAGGTGGGTCGCGTCGAGGCGACCCCGGACTTCGTCAACCGAGGCGAACGCATTCTGTTCAAGCCAGCCGCGCACCCCCTCGACCAGCGCGGTCATGTGCTGCGGACCGTGGCGCAACAGCGACGAGGCCGTGGTCACAACATTGGCGCCGGCAAGCAGGAGCTTCACGATCTCGATGTAGCTGTCGACGCCGGTCCCGGCGGCGAGCGAGAGCTTGACGCGCCGAGACAGCAGGGCGGTCCATGTGATCGGCAAATAGATGTCGGTCGTGCGCGACAGCAGCGCTTCGATCTTCATGCTCAGCGTATCCAGATCGAAGTCCGGTCTGATGTAGCGATTGAACAGGACCACTCCGTCGACCCCGCTCGACTGCAGCTGCTCGACGAAATTTCCCAGAGCGCTGAAGAAGGGAAGGAGCTTGACCGCGAGCGGGATGCTGACTTTGGCTCTGACGCGACGGACAATGTCGAGATAGCGCTGCTCAACGTCGCGCCCGCTGACCGTTAAATCGGTCGGAAGATGGTAAAGGTTAAGCTCGAGGGCGGCGGCGCCGGCCTGCTCGAGCTCAATCGCGTAGTCGAGCCAGCCTTCGTCACTGAAGCCGTTTAGACTGGCGATCACCGGAATTTGGAGCGATCTCGACGCGCGCGCGAGCGTTTCGAGATGACCCGAAGCGCCGTGACGGTAGCCGGGCAGCTCGGGGAAATAGGTCGCCGCCTCGGGATGCGACCCGGCCGTCATTTCCGTCAGGGTTGCGTAGGCGGCGTCGTTGGCCCGAATCTGCTCTTCGTAAAGCGAGGCCATCACTACGGCGCCCGCCTGAGCGTCCTCCAGGCGGCGCATTCCGTCGAAGGTCGCGGTCAGAGGGGAAGCCGAGGCGACGATCGGGTTCTTAAGCTCGAGGCCAAGATAGCGGCTGGCAAGACTGATCATGGGTCACGCCTCTTCCCAATGCGGCAGGAAACGGCTGCCGTCGCGGGCCGCCAGATCCTCGTAGTTCCGATATTTTTCCTCGAGCGCGAGCTGGGCCTGTTCGAGCATGCGGCGCGCGTCGTCGGGATGCGTCTGCGTCAAGGCGCTGAACCGCACTTCGTTCTTGCGG
>JAFAHO010000301.1 GCA_019237205.1 Hyphomicrobiales bacterium | reverse complement strand
GGCGTTGGACGTTGAAGACTTGGTAGACGGCAGCGTGGGGTGAGAGAAATCTCTGTGCGGATCCGGGGCTCTTGGAGCGCTGCATCTTGCGCTCTCTTCGACGGGTTGGCTGATGCGAATTCTCAGCGCGATTGGGATGGCTAGACTCTAATCGCGCGCCGGGGGCAAGTTACCTTTCAGTCGAACCGCCTCATCGTGCGGAGCCCGAAGGGCGACGCGGCGATCCAGAGCAACCGTGCAAAGGGCGTTCTTGGAGAAAGCCCGTCTCTCGCCGGGCTGTGACCGTGGATTGTCGCCCCCTCGCTTCGCTCGGACTCACGAAAACGACGTTGGATCCGCCTATGTGCATAACCCTCTCTCCGCTAGCCGGAAGAAGGGATGCTCTGCCTCAAGCCAGCCGACGCAGCAAAGCGATGAGCGTCGAGCGCTCGTTCTTGTCCAGCGGCTCGAGCGTCTTTTGCGTGATGAGCGCGGCGATCGGCGCGGCGCGATCGTAGAGGTTCGAACCCACCGGCGTCAGCGCGACGAGGAGACGGCGCCCGTCGCGCGGGTCCGGACGGATCGCGGTGAAGCCTCGCCCGGCCAGCCGATCGATGACGCCCTTGATCGTCGCGGCGTCCATCGCGGTCAGGCGGCCGAGATGATTTTGCGAGCAAGGGCCGCATTCCCTCAGCTTGGCGAGCGCCGCCCACTGGGTCGGCGTGAGGCCCTCGATCATCTCGGTGGCGAAAATCGTCGTGTGACGTTGCTGCGCCTGACGCAGGACGAAGCCGACCTGGTCGTCGAGGACGTAGGGCTCCTCCCTTCGGCGGCCTTCGATGGCGGGGCTTTTCATTGTGTCACCGGGTATCACAGGCATGGCGGCGCCGCCAGCAGGCTCAAAACGCAAGATAGGCGTGGCGCACGTCGGGCTGGGCGTCGAACTCGGCCACTGTTCCAACAAAGCGGATGGCGCCTTTCTCGATGACATACACGCGCTCGGCGACGAGGCGCGCGAACGGGAGGTTCTGCTCGCTCAGCAAGAGGCTGAGCCCCTCCCGCTTCATCTCGCGAATCGCTTCGATCATCTGCTCGACGATGCGCGGCGCGAGGCCCTCGGACGGCTCGTCGAGCAGCAGAAGCGAGGGATTGCCCATTAGCGTGCGCGCGATGGTGAGCATCTGCTGCTCCCCGCCCGACATGCGCGCGCCAGCGCGCCCCCGCAACTCACGCAAGTTCGGAAAGATGGCGAAGAGCCGCTCTGGCGTCCAGGTCGGAGCGTTAGGGCGCGGCGGCTGCCGGCCGACCAGCAGATTTTCCTCGACCGTTAGATCGGAAAAGATGCGACGGTCCTCCGGCACATAGCCGAGGCCACGCCGTACGATCTCGTGAGGCGGACACTTCGAAATGTCCTCCCCGTCGAAGACGATCCTCCCGGTAGGCCGAGCGATCAGCCCAAGGATCGCGCGGAATGTCGTCGACTTGCCCGCGCCGTTGCGGCCGAGCAGCGCGACCGCTTCGCCGGCGCCGATCTCGAGCGAAACGTCAAACAGCACCTGGGCTTGGCCGTAGGCGGCGTCGAGCTGTGCGACCGAGAGCTTGGAGACGCTCACGAACGGGCCCCATAGAGCGAGCCAGCGCCGAGATAGACCGCCTGAACCTCGGCGTTGGCGCGCACCGCCGCAGGCGCGCCCTCGGCGATCAGCGTTCCGCGGTTGAGCACGAGCACCCGGTCGGCGTGACCGAACACCACGTCCATGTCGTGCTCGGTGAAGAGGACGCCGATCGTGCGTTCGCGGGCGATGCGGCCAGTGAGGCCCATCAGCGCGTGGCGTTCTCGCGTCGCCATGCCGGCCGCCGGTTCGTCCATCAGCAAGAGCTTCGGATCGTTGGCGAGCGCGATCGCAAGTTCGAGCCGTTTGAGATCGCCGTAGGCGAGCTCACCGCAACTGCGTTGCGCCTGGTCAGTCATGCCGACGAGAGCGAGCAGCCGCTCCGCCTCGGCGACGTGGTAGCGCGCCGCCCAGCGCAGCGCCGGCCAGCGGCGCGGATGATGCGAGAGGAGCGCCATCTGCACATTCTCTGCGACCGTCATCGAGGCGAAGGTCGCGGCGACCTGGAACGTCCGTCCAACGCCGAGGCGCCAGATGTCGCCGGGCGTCATTCCGGCGGTGCTCTTCCCGAAGATCGCCATGCGGCCGGTCGTCGGCGCGAGCTGGCCGTCGATCATATTGAAGCAGGTGCTCTTGCCCGCGCCGTTTGGCCCAATGAGCGCAAGCATCTCGCCCGCTTCGAGCACGAAGCTGACGTCCCGGACCGCCTGGAAGCCAGAATAGGACTTGCCGAGTTCCTCGACGACGAGAATGCTCATGGGTTTTGCCGATGGAGGCCAGCGAGCGTCCGCACGCTTCGCCAGGCTTCGAACGCGCCGACGAGGCCCTTGGGGAACAGCACGACCAGCAGGACGATGAGGGCGCCGAGCACGAGCTTGGAATAATCGGTGTGGCTGATCACCCAGATCGACAGCGACCGGTAAATCGCCGCGCCGACGATGCCGCCCGACACCGTGCCGACGCCGCCGAGCAAGACCATAACCAGCCCGTCGATCGACAGCGAAATCGAGATGTTGTCGGGAAACACGCTGCCCTTGAGAAAGGCGTAGAGCGCCCCGGCCAGCGCCGCGAAAGCGCCAGCGATCACAAATCCCATCCATTGCACGCGCCGCCGCTCGATGCCGATCGTCTCCGCGCGCAAGGTCGAATCGCGCAAAGCCCGCAGCGCGTAGCCGAACGGCGAGAAGGTGATCGCGCGCAGCAGCGCGATGCCGCCCGCGCTCAGCGCGAGCGTCAGCCAATAGAAGCGCGCGGGCGAAGCGGCCCAGGCGCTTGGCCAAACGCCGATGATGCCATTGTCGCCGCCCGTCACGTCGGTCCATTGATAGGCGATCGACCAGGCGATTTGGGCGAAGGCGAGCGTGAGCATGGCAAAATAGACGCCGGAGAGGCGCACGCAGAACCAGCCGAAAACGAGCGCGCCGACCAGTCCGAGAACGGTCCCGGCGACAATCGCCGTTTCCATGCCGAGCCCGCACGCTTTGAGCGCGATCGCCGCGCCGTAAGAGCCGAGGCCGAAATAGGCGGCGTGCCCGAAGGAGGCGAGACCGCCGCCCGCGAGCAGAAAATGGAGGCTCGCCGCATAGAGCATGAAGATAAGCACTTCCGTCGCGACGCCGACGAGATAACTCCCCGCGACGAGCGGCAGAAGGGCCGCGACCGCCAAAGCGAGAACGGCGAACAGCCGGCCCTCCGCGCGGAGCGGGCGCCAGCGGGAAAGGACCATGCCGCTTGCGGCTCGCGCGGCCGCCTCCGCGCGTCCGAGTAGTCCCCACGGCCGCACGATCAGCACAATCGCCATGACGAGGAAGACGAGGACGATCGAGATCTTGGGGAAGACGAGGATGCCGAAGGCGTTGAGCTCAGACACGATGATCGCCGCGAGGAAGGTGCCCGGCACGCTGCCGAGGCCACCGATCACGACGACGACCAGAGCCTCGGTAATCACCTGCAGGTCCATCGTGTGGTTGGCCGCCTCCCGTGGCAATTCGAGCGCGCCGCCGAGGCCGGCGAGAAAGACGCCGAGCGCGAAGACGCTGGTGAAGAGCCACTTTTGGTTGACCCCGAGGGCGGCCACCATCTCGCGGTCCTGCGTCGCCGCGCGCACCAGCACGCCCCAGGTCGTGCGGCGGAAGAGCAGCCATAGGAATGCGAGAACCAGCGGAGCGAGGGCGATCAGCAGCAGGTCGTACGTCGGGAAGGGCTGGCCGAAGAGGTCGATCGCGCCCGTGAACCCGGGCGCGCGAGGACCGAGCAGCTCGCTCGGCCCCCAGATCAATAACACGAGATCCTCGACGACGAGCGTGACGCCAAAGGTTGCGAGCAACTGAAACAGTTCCGGCGCGTCGTAGATGCGGCGCAGCAGCAGCATTTCGATCAGCGTGCCGATCGCGGCGACAGCGAGCGCGCCGAGCGCGATCGCGCCCCAGAAGCCGACGACGCCGCTCAGCCGGTCAGTCAGCGTGTACCCGATATAGGCGCCCAGCATGTAGAAGGCGCCATGCGCGAAGTTGACGACGCGGGTGACGCCGAAAATGATCGAGAGGCCGGAAGCGACGAGAAACAGCGAGCAGGCGCTCGAGAGTCCGGTAACGAACTGGACAAAATAGAAGCTCAAGGTCACGCGCCGCCGCTGGAGAGACCCACTGGGAGACGGAGCCCGCGGCCTCGGGCCGCCTCCTGGCGAGCGATCAGTTTTGCGGGCGCTGAGCCTTGACCTCCGCGTCGGAGGGAAGATAGGGGGCGCCGTCGTGGTAGGCCACGTCGACCATCACGCCCTTGCCGTCCTTGAGCGCGGTTTTGCCGACGAAGGCGCCAAGCGTCGATTGATGGTCGATCGCTCGGAACGTGATCGGCCCGAACGGTGTCTCGACGCCGATGCCCTCGGCGGCGTCGACGAGCTTCTCGCTGTCAGCCGAATCGGCCTTACCGAGGATCGCCGCGGCGCTTTTGAGCATCGCGTAGCCGACCACCGAGCCGAGCCGCGGATAGTCGTTGTATTTGGCCTCATAGGCCTTGAGGAAGGCAGCGTGGTCAGGGATCGAAACGGCGTTCCAGGGATACCCAGTGACGATCCATCCCTCCGGCGCCTCATCTTTGAGCGGGTCGAGATATTCCGGCTCGCCGGCGAGCAAGCTGACGACGGCGCGGTCCTTGAAGAGGCCGCGCGTGGCGCCCTCGCGCACGAGCTTGACGAGGTCCGCCCCAAAGGTGACGTTGAAGATCGCGTCCGGCTCGGTCTTGGCGATGGCCTCCGCCACCGCTCCGGCGTCGATCTTGCCCTGCGGCGGCCATTGCTCACCGACCCACTCAACGTCGGGTCGCTTGGCGGAGAGCAGCTTCTTGAAGGCGGCGACTGCGGACTGGCCGTATTCATAGTTCGGCGCGATGGTCGCCCATTTCTTCGCCGGCAGCTTAGCAGCCTCGTCGGCGAGCATCGCGGCTTGCTCGTAGGTGCCTGGCCGCAAACGGAAGGTGTAGCGATTGCCCTTGGAGAGGGTGATCGCGTCGGTCAAGGGCTCGGCGGCGAGGAACAGGATCTTCTTCTGGTTGGCGTAGTCGGACACCGCAAGGCCAATGTTGGAGAAGAAGGTGCCCGCGAGCATCGCGACGCCGTCGCTCGCGACGAGCTCGTTGGCCGCGGTGACCGCGTCCGCCGGCTTGCCGCTGTCGTCCTTGCTGATTACCTCGAGCTTCTTGCCGTCGACGCCGCCGGCCGCGTTGATTTCGTCGAGCGCGAGCTGCCAGCCCTTGCGATAGGGCTCGGTGAAGGCGGGGATCGCGGAGTAGGAGCTGATTTCGCCGATCTTGATCGAGTCGTCGGCGACGGCGGGGCCGGCGCCGGCGAATCCGGCGGCGAGGATGGCGCTTGATACGATTGCCGAAAACATTCTCATGTTCTTTGTCCCCGATTGAAGGCTTGAGTTCTCGTCCTCAGGCGCTCGCCGAGTCTAGCGCAGTCCGTCGACCCCTTTGATCTCGTCCTTGGTCAGTCCGCCGACGCGCGGATGCGGGCGGCCGGAATCGGTGACCGCGACCGCCACCATGATCTCGTTGGCGCGCGGAGCGTCGGAGATGCGCACCTCCATGCCGTCGAAATGGCTGCGCACGAAAGCGGCATCCTTGTGGCCGAGCGGGACGTCCAACGCGACGCCGAGGCCGCCGCGCTTCTTCGAGGACGGAATGAGCGCGGCGCCTTTGCCCAAAACCTTGCGCACCGGCGCGCCGAGCTTGGGGTGCAGCACCGCGGCGGCGTGTTCGAGCTCACCGTTCTCGCCGACGGCCGCGGCCTTGCCGTAGCTCTCCGCTCTTGGCCCCTCGATAGCGAGCGCGGCAATCGCGCGCGCGGCCAGCAGCTCGCCCAGCTCCTCGCCGACGTCGATGAGCGGCGAGAGATCCTCCACGTAGCGGCCGGCGAAAGGATTTTCGATCACCGCGACGGCGACGGCGCGGCGCGTCGGCGGCTCGACGGCGCGATCCATCTCGATCCGCGTCTCCTCGACGATAGTCACGAGCTTTCGAATCTTCGCTTTCATCTCAGCCCATCCAATCCCTTGATCTGGGAGGCCTCGAGCCCGCCGGCTCGATTGTGCACGCGCGGGCCGGTCGTCATGACGAGCGCGAGCAGCATTTCGTCTGCGCGCGGCGCGTCCGCGACGCCGACCTCGATTGCGTCGAAATGGCTGCGCACGTAGGACGCGTTGATATGGGTGATCGGCACGTCGAGGCGCGCGCCAGGCCCCGCGACCTTCTTGGCGGACGGCACGATGGCCATCGCGCCCCCGAGAGCCTCCCGCATCGCATAGCCGCCTGGCGCGTGCCAGAGGGCGCCATGCTCGATCTCGCCCGCAGCGCCGACGATCGCGCCCTTGCCGTAGCCCTGGATCGCCGCCGGGTCGCCGCCGAGCGCGGCGATCAATGTTTTTGCCATGTTGAGGCCGAGCGGCTTCAGGTCGTCGGAGAAGCCGACGATCTCCTCGACATAGCAGCCGGCGAAGGGGTTCCTGATGACAGCGAGGATCGCAGCGCGGCGGTAGGGAGTTTTCGCAATAGGGCCACCTTCGTGGAAGATCTCCTCGACTAAGGTGACGCGCTTGCGAAGCTCAACCGACGGCATGGCGCGCCTTTGCTTCGTTGCGAGGTAAGACGGCGCGGACGCCAAACTTGTAAAAGCTCCCGTCGGCGCCAACAAGACGCGTTCTTTCGCCGAGGCGCAGCGCGGCCGCTTCGATGAGGCCCACGCCGCCCCAATGCTCAGCCTCGGCTGCGCCGGCGGCAAGTGCGCGCTGGATTTCGTCAGGTGTCAGCCGCCCGACGGCGACGGTGACGCGCCGCTCGCCGAGATCGCTTTGAGGGTCGAGGTCGCAAGCCGGCGCGCGCTCGATCGCGGGATGGCCGGGAACATCGACTGCATTGGCGATGAGGGTCGCCGCGGCGTCCGCGAGCGCGGCTGAGGTCGCGAGAACCGTGACCGCGTCGGCGACGCCCAGTGAGAAGCTGCGCCCTCGCCAGCCCGACGTCGCGACGCCGCGCACGCGGTCGGCAGCGCGGATAGTGGCGCGGCCGAACAGGCTTGGACAGTCCGGCCGGTCGACCATGCCGATCGAGAACGACTCGCCGGGCCCGAGGTGAAGTGCGACGTCGCCGCCGTTGTTGACATAGGCGCGGGTAAGCCGCCGCCCGTTCGTCATCGCCTCGAGGACCTCTTCAGCCACCGCGCCGGCAACCGCCGCCATCGGGGTGAGAAAGCGCCGCGCGCGGAACGGCGCGACGGCCGCCGCCATTCGGCGCGCCGCCGGGCCCAGCGGCGCCGGGCTGCCGGCGCTCGGGTCCGCCCTCAACAGAGGCAGCTCCGCACAGAGCTCGTCGAGGACCGACGTGAAGCGGCGCCACGCTGCGGCATAGGCCGCTTCGACGGCGCTCGTCTCACCAAAGGCTTCGATGATGAGATCGATCGGTCCGTCGTGCAGATGCAGACGTCCGTCGGCAAGACGTCCCTGTTGCGGCGGCGCTCTCATGCCTTGCGCCTCGCGCCTGCGGCGCGCGCCACTGCGCCGCTCGCAAAGACGTTATTCGGCCGCTCGGCATGCTGCGCGACCACCTCGTCGAGCGGGCGCACCTCGTCGACATGGCCGCCGAGCGCGGCGTAGTCGTCGAGGCGCAAAGTAAACTCGATCGGCGCGACGATGGCGGGCGTCGGCACGTAGCCGAAGGAGTTCTCGGGCAATAGTGTGACGTCGACCATGAAGGTGATGCCGCCGCCCGGCCAGACGATGACCGGCGCGCCGCCAGCGGTCACCGTCGTCAGCGCCTGACGCACCGAGCGCGTGAGACGCACTGGATTCTCCGTGACGCCGGCGCGCAGCGAGCCTCCAGCGCCCGCCATAAAAAGCACCGAACAGAGCGCCGGCTCGCAGTTCTCGCTGATGCGCTCCACCGATTCGCGCAGCGTTTCGGGGAGCGCCGCCTCGACGGGGCGCAAATCCTCGCCGAGCCGATAGAAGGCGTATTGCTCGCCGGTCGTCGAGACCATCAGCATCGTCATGCCGCTCCACGCGACCTTCGGATTGAAGCCAGCCACGATGTCGAGCGGATCGGAGACGTTCGTTCCGCCCCAGCCGGTTCCGGGCTCGGCGACATGGAAATATCGGCCCGGCGTGGAGCGACGGCCCTTCATCCTGATCCCGGTGCCGCGCACGCCGAGCAGCTTCCCCGCCTGATGCTCCGATAGGACGCCGGTGATGTGGTCGTCGACGACGACCACTTCGTCGACCTTGTCGCCCCATTGTTTGGCGAACATGCCGATCGTCGCCGAGCCGCAGCCGACCCGCATGCGCTCCTCGAACTTGCCGTTAATGATCGGCGCCTTGCCCGCTTGCACGATCACGCTCGCGCCACCGTCGACGACAAGCTCGACGCTCTGGCCGTTGCAGAGATCAAGCAGGGTCTCGCAGGTGACTCGGCCCTCCTTCTTGCCGCCGTGAGTGAGGTGATTGACGCCGCCGAGGGAGAGCATCTGCGAGCCGTACTCCCCGGTCGTCACATGACCAACCGGCTCACCTTGTGCGCGCACGGTCGCGCACTCCGCGCCGAGATGGCGGTCGGTGTCGATTTTGAGCTTCACGCCGCAATAGCTGTAGATGCCCTCGGTGACGATGGTCACCATGTCGACGCCATCGGGCTTGGACGAGACGATGAAGGGTGCGGGCTTGTAATCGGGATAGGTGGTGCCGGCGCCGACGGCGGTGACGAACGGCCCGGGCGTATTAAGGATGTCGCCGCTCCAGGCGCCCTCGGCATTGACGAACGGCACGACCTTGCCGCCTTCGCTGACGGCGTGGTCGAGCAGCACATGCGGATCGACCCGCACCAATTGGCCGTCCTGGTTTGCGTAGCGGTCGCACGCGCCCGTCATCCCGGGTCGAATGTAACACAGCACGGGGCAGGCGTCGCAGCGGATCTTATCGTCTGCCTCGGTCATATTCGCGCTCCCGCTGCTGCGAGAATGGCTTGGCGCACCCGATCCGGGGTCGCGGGTGCGCGTCGGATTCGCGCGCCGGTCGCATGATGGATGGCGTTGAAGATCGCCGGCGCGGTCGGAATAAGCGCTTGCTCGC
>JAFAHO010000236.1 GCA_019237205.1 Hyphomicrobiales bacterium | reverse complement strand
ATCCTGAAGGCGGCGCCGCAGATCAAGCGGCTATACGGCCACAGCAAGGGCGCGTTCTCCCTCCGGAACGCCATCCGTAACCTGCCGCGTGAGCGCATCGCCGATCTGCATCTGACCACCTTCGGCTGCGTCGTCGCGGAGGAGACGCAGGCCGACTACGATCAGATCCTCGGAACCATCGACGGCCTTAGCCAGCTCAACTCGTGGGGCGCCTTGCCGGAGCAATGGGTCAACGCCTGGCACAGTGGCACAGCACCAACACCTTGCTGCCCATGACGATGCATGTCGGGGAGCTTCTGAGCCACGACGCGCGCGATGAAGAGGTTGTCCAGCCGGGCCTGCGCGACGACCGCCCGGGTTTGGCGGAGGCCGGTCCGTTGGCGCTCGACGCCTCCATGACGAGGCGCTGCTTTGACGGTCAAGATGGGAAAGCCCGAACGGAGACTCGGACATGATTGGCGCGCCCGCAGTGGACGAAAAGATCGGCCGCGATAAATACCAACGCTTGGTCGCGGCCGCGCAGAAGGTGACGACGATCAAGGTCGCCGTCGCGCGCCCCTGCGACGATGTCTCTCTTCACGGCGCGATCGAGGCCCATAAGCTCGGGCTTATCGACCCGATCCTGGTCGCCCCGCCGGAGCGCCTTCGAAACGCGGCCAAAGAGGCCCAGCTTGACATCAGCCCGTTCGAGCTCATCGCGTCGGACCACAGTCATGATTCAGCGGCGAAGGCGGTCGGCCTCGTCACCGCCGGCCGCGTCGAGGCGCTGATGAAGGGCAGCCTCCACACCGATGAGCTGATCGGCGCAGTGGTCGTGCACGCGGGCGGAATCCGCACCGAGCGCCGGATCAGCCACTGCTTCATCATGGACGTGCCTGGCCATCCCGACCCGCTCATCATCACGGACGCAGCGGTTAACATCGTCCCTGATCTCGACGCCAAGGTCGACATCATCCAGAACGCCGTCGATCTCGCCCATGCGATGGGCGCGCCTGAGGTGCGCGTGGCGATCCTCAGCGCCATGGAGACCGTGACGGGGAAAGTCCCGTCCACGATCGAAGCCGCGGACTTATGCAAGATGGCGGACCGGGGCCAGATCACGGGGGCGCTCGTCGACGGGCCGCTCGCGCTCGACAATGCGATCAGTGCCGAGGCGGCGGCGATCAAGAAGATCGTCTCGCCTGTCGCCGGACGCGCCAACGTCCTCGTCGTTCCGGATCTCGAAGCCGGCAACATGCTCGCGAAGAGCCTCACTTATGCGGACGCCGCCGGGATCGTGCTCGGGGCGCGCGTGCCGATCATTCTGACGAGCCGGGCCGACTCGCTCCTGAGCCGCCTCGCGTCTTGCGCGGTCGCGGTTCTGGTCGCGGCGGCGCGCCGCAAGGCCGCCGTCCGCTCAGTGCAACTCACCTAATCTAAGAGGCTGTCATGACCAAAACCCCCGCTCCCACCGACACGGTCCCGCCGGCTCCTTCGTCTCCTCTCCCGCCTCCGCCGCCTTTGCCGCTTCCCCTCTTCTGGCCCGTCGCCATGGTGGCGGGAATGGAGAAAGCGAAGGCCGATCTCGCGCTCAGGAACCTCGAATTCGTCCAGGAGGAGATCAAGCTCCACGGCGGGCTCAAGGCGAAGGTGGCGTCGCCCAATGTGGTGCGCCTCGATCTGCGCACCATGGCTCTTCGCGATTATGGGCGCCCTGGAGGAATTCCAACCCTCGTCAATGCGCCCTTCGCCGGCCACAGGGCCATGATCGCCGACTATCACAAAGGCCAGAGCCTGATCGAGACGCTGCTAGCCAACGGCCTCGGCCACGTCGCGCTGACCGACTGGAAGTCCGCGACCGACGACATGAAGGACTTCGAGATCGACAACTACCTCGAGGAGCTGATCGTCGCCATCGACGACCTTGGCGGCCGGGTCAATCTCGTCGGGCTCTGCCAGGGCGGCTGGTCCTCGGCGATGGTCGCGGCGCGCTTTCCCGACAAGGTGAACGCGCTCGTTCTCGCAGGATCGCCGATCGACACGGGTGCCGGTGACGGCCCGATCAAGCGCATGGCCCATGACACTCCGATGTCGGCTTACGAGGATCTCGTCAGGCTCGGTGACGGACGGATGAGAGGCCAGCTCATGCTGGCGGGATGGAAGAACATGCATCCCGAGAAGCATTATGTCACCGAGGACCTCGAATTCTATCAGCACATGGACGACCCGGCGTATCGAGAGAGGGTCGAGGTGTTCGACAGCTGGTATGAAGATCCGCTCGACCTGCCCGGGCGGTGGTACTTGCAAGCGATCCGCCAGCTTTTCAAGGAGAACCGCCTCGCCAAGGGCGAGTTCGTGGGGCTCGGCCGCCGCTTGAACCTCAAGGCGATCGTATGCCCCGTTTATCTCCTCGCCGGCGAGAGCGACGACATCACCACCAGCGAGCAGGTGTTCGCCGCGGAGAATCTCGTCGGAACCCCCAAGAGCCGGATCGAGAAGAAGCTCGCCCCCGGCGGACACATCGGTCTCTTCATGGGTTCGCGCACGCTCAAGGAGACGTGGCCGACGATTGCGCGGTGGCTGGCTGATTGGTCCGCTTGACGCTCTCGTGGGTGAATATCGCGCCGAGCACAATCGGCGCGGGGATCGTGAACGCCAATCCGCGCGGGCGCAGATCGGCGCAAAAACGGACGGCAGACGAATTGGAGGCGCAACCATGGCGAAGATGATGAGAGCGGCCGTCGTGCACGCATTCGGCAAGCCTTTCACGATCGAGGAGGCGCCGATCCCGACGCCAGGACTGGGCGAAGTGCTCATCAAGGTGATCGCCAACCGCGTCTGTCACACCGACTTGCATGCCGCAAACGGCGACTGGGCCGGCAGGCCGCCGCTTCGGTTCATTCCCGGTCACGAGGGGGTGGGCGTCGTTGCGGCCCTCGGAGGGGGCGTCAAGGGCCTGAAAGAGGGAGACGCGGTCGGAGTCGCCTGGCTGCACGACGCCCGCGGGCAATGCGAATATTGCAGGACCGGGTGGGACAGCCTTTGCGACGCGCAACACAACACCGGTTACAGCGTCAATGGCAGCTTCGCCGAGTACGTGATCGGACCCGCGCCCTACGTCGGCCGATTGCCGCAAGGGTGCGATTTCGCCGAAACGGCGCCGGTGCTTTGCGCCGGCGTCACCAGTTACAAGGGCATCAAAGAGACCGAGGCGAGGCCGGGAGAGTGGATTGCAATCTCCGGGATCGGCGGCCTTGGGCAGGTGGCGGTGCAATATGCCAAGGCGATGGGGCTGCATGTCGCCGCGCTCGACGTGACTGAGGACAAGCTGGCGCTCGCGCGGGCGTCGGGCGCCGAGGTGATCGCGAACGCCAGATCGCCGGGCGCGGCGGAGCAAATCGTGAAGCACACCGCAGGAGGCGCGCATGGGGTCCTGGTGACCGCGATATCGCCGGGGGCATTCGCGCAGGCGCTCAAGCTGGTGCGGCGGAAGGGCACGGTGACCCTGGTTGGCCTCCCGCCCGGCGAGTTCCAAACGCCGATTTTCGACGCGGTGATGAATCGCATCACGATTCGCGGCTCGATCGTGGGGGGCCGCGAGGATCTCGCAGAAGCCATCGAGTTCGCCGCCGAAGGAAAGGTGCGCCCTGTAATCAACAAAGTAAGATTGGAAGACGTCAATCAGGTCTTCGCCGATCTCAAGGCCGGAACAGTCGCCGGGCGGGCTGTGATGGTGATGTAAGAGGGAGGCAGTCTTCGATCAGGGAGGCCGGGGAAAGAATATCATGACGCAGGAGTCCCAGATGAGAGCTTGGAGCGGGCGCGCTTTCGCAGCGGTAGCCTTGATGGCCGGCGCGACCTACCTTGGGTCAGTCGTGCATGACGCCGGAGAAACCAACCATCGCGGATTTGTTTCGTCGGCGAACGCCCAGCCCCAGCCGATCCGCAGATTGATCGAATGGTTGCGCAGCCTGACTCTGCCGGCCGGGATCGTCAGGGCGGAGGGACGCATCGAAGCGACACAGGTCGATGTTTCGTCGAAATATGCTGGCGAGGTCGTGGACATTGCGGTGCAGGAGGGAGACAAGGTCGCCGTGGGTCAGATGATTGCAAGGATGCGTTCGCCTGAGCTCGAGGCGCAGATGCAAGCCGCACAATCAGACGTCCGGTCGGCGAAGGAGGCGCAGGCGCAGGACGCCGTCAAAGCGGCGGAAGCCAAGGTCGAGCAGATCAAGTCGATGATGAGCGAACTCACGCTCGTGTCGCCCCGCGAGGGAAAGGTCCAGTATCAGCTCGCCCGCGCGGGGGACAGTGTCGCGGCGGGCGCGCCGATCGTGACGCTCATCGATCTTACCGACGTGTACATGACCGTGTTTCTTCGCGCCGCCGACGCGGGCAAGCTTGCAACGGAGGACGAAGCCCGCCTCATCCTCGACGCGGCCCCCGACTATGTCGTTCCCGCAGCGGTGAGCTTTGTCGCATCCAGCGAGCAATCCGCGACCAAGGCCGCGGAGACCAAGGGGGACTTCGCCAGGCTGATGCTCCGGGTCGATCTCAGGATCGATCCGAAGGTCGTGGAGACGTATTACGGGAAGGTTGAGACCGGGCTGCGCGGCGCAGGATTCGTGCGCACGAGGCCGGGCGCGAAATGGCCGGCCGACTTGCAAGTTAAGCTGCCGCCTGCGCCCGTTGCGCAGGAGCCGACGCCTGTTCCAGCGCCTGTCGCGCAAGACGGCGCCACCGCATCCACCCCTATAGGAGGCGGAGCTTCCGGCCCACCGGCGCCCGCACCTGCGCCGATGTCCGCGGCTGCTCTTGCGCCTGTCGCCGAAGCGTCTAAGTCCGAGCCGACCACGCAGGCCCCGGCGCTGGCGTCTGCGCCCGCTTCTGCGCCTATAGCGGAGGCAGCCGCGCCGCTGCCCGTGCCCGTGCCCTCTTCTCAGCCTATGTCTGCCCCCGCTCCCGCGCCCCTTCCTGCGCCTTCCGCGGAGGCGTCGAGGTCTTCGCCGGCTGCGCGGGTAGCCAAGCTCGCTCCTCTGCCCCCGCCCATTGCGCAAGCACCCGCTCATGCGCCTGCCGCGCAGGCCTCCACGTCCGAGGGGCTCGGGCCGGAGCCTGCCGCTGAGGTCGCTCCCGAGAGCCTCGCTCAGCTGGCGGGAGCGTGGACCCCGTCCGCCGCCGACTGCAATAAGCTTTTCCAGCGACGGGGCAGCGCTTTGACCTACCGACAGCCTGTGGAAAAATTTGCGCAGGCCGCGATTATCGAATCGCAGCGCATCCGCCTGCCTACGAGCATCTGCCGACTAGAGCGCGCGTCCCACGAGGGCGGCGCGCTCAAGGTAAGCGGTGGGTGTCAAGACTCGATCAGCTACACGTCACAAACCGCATACGTGAAACTCAGATCCAAGAATGAGATCGTTTTCAATCCGAACGGGGATTCAGCGCTCGACACTTCAATGACGCGATGCCCGCTCTGACGTCACAACGGGGATTGCTTTGGCCGCTTGGCCGAATCCATGCCGCAACTCGCACTGCTTCTCGTCCTCGCGCTGCGCCCCGTGCAGTTGCTGTCCGGCGCGGCGGCGGTCGGAGGTCGTCTGATCGCGGTGACCACGATCGGCAGGGGGCTCTGAACGATGACCTCGATTTACGGCGACGCAGACGTCATGGCGCCGGTTCAGCTCGCATTTGATGCGGCGATGGAGTATTGGCGGGACGCATGGCAACGGAGCGTGCTGACATTAGAGGCGCTGAACGAGCGGGGAAACATCCATCTCGCACAGGCGGCGAAGGACGTCCTTGCGACGATAGCGAGCGTGAAATCAAAGTCCGCGCCTTGGAAAAACGCGAGTATGAAATCGCGGCGCACCCCCCGCGTTCTGCTGACGGCCTGCGCTGGCAGCTTGATCTATAATGCCGGTAGGGGCGTTTGTAGGTCTAAATAATTCAGCGGAGTTTTTGTCGAGCAGGGAGAGTATCATGAGCGATAGAAGTTTGCGACAGAGCGTTTTGGATGAGCTCGAATTCGAGCCCGCTGTCGATGCAACGAAGATCGACATTGCGGTCGACGATGGCGTTGTAACTTTAACTGGTCACGTCAGCAGTTACGCGGAGAAGATCGCGGCCGAGCACGCCGTCCAGCGTGTCAAGGGCGTCCGTGGTGTCGCGCAAGAGATCGAGGTGCGCTACCCGAGCGAGGGGAAGAACGGCGACGATCAGATTGCCCAGAGGGCCGCGCAAATCATCGACTGGGACAGCACGGTTCCCTCCGACAATGTCACGGTCAAAGTCGAAAAAGGGTGGGTCACCCTCAGGGGTGAGATGGAATGGCAATTTCAGCGCATGGGCGCCGAGAGCGCGGTCCGGAAGCTTTCGGGTGTCGTTGGTGTCACGAACCTTATTGCCGTCCGTCCACGTGTTGATGCAATAAATGTCAAACATCGTATCGAAGACGCCCTTAAGCGCAATGCGGAGGTGGAAGCCGACGGAATCCAAGTGGTCGTGACGGGCGGCAAGGTCACCCTACAAGGTATGGTTCGGACTTGTCACGAGCGCGCCGTCGCGGTACGAGCAGCTTGGGCTGCTCCTGGCGTTGAGTCAGTCGAGGATCTTGTGAACATCAATTCATGAGCTTGGAAACAGGTCTGCCTGATTTTGCGTTGGATAGGGACCTTCTCCCCGCATGCTTCGCGCGATAACACCCGTCGCAAATTGGTCATGCCGCCGCCACTGCCGTCGCCGTCGCCTTCGATCACGATCGCATTCGTCGATGAGGTTCGCATGACGATCGAGGGCGCGCCGGACGCGGCGACATTGGCGGACGAGACGAACAGCGGAACCCCGCCGGTGCGTTGATTGACCCCCTCGACCACCTCTTGGGAGAGCGCGTGGCTGGCCGGGAGTTCACCGATCATGCGTTCGCCGGCGGCACGATCCAAGGGGGACAGAGAAATCAAACTGTGATGAGAGCGCAGGCTCCAGGGCGGGCGGAACTCGGGACGGGTCGTCGCGAGGAGCAGCAAAGGCGCTTGCGAACCGCGCTCGGCGAGCAGCCGCAAGAGGTCGAGCGATGTCGGGTCGGCCCATTGCAAATCCTCAAAAGCAAGCACGATTGGCTGCGCGCGGGCACTAGCGAGAGCCCAGACGAACAGAGCGGCCAATTGACGCCGCCGTAGCTCCTCAGGCGCAAAAGAGGTCTCGCGATCACTTGGCAAGGAAATGTCGACGAGCGGCGCGAGCAGCGATGCATATTCGGTCGGGTTGAGGCCGACCAGGCGCAGTGTGCCTTCGAGATCGGCGAGGAGTTGATTGGCAGGAGCATCAACGCCAAATCGCAGCCGGCCCCCTTCCGCGATTGGATGCAGCGGCGTGATCTGTAAGAGCTGCGACGCGCCCCATTCCGGTCCAAGTGTGCGGCGTCTCGGCGAGGCGCGCATGAAACTCCCCGATAAGCCGCGACTTGCCGAGCCCCGGTTCGCCTACGATCAACACGAGCCGGCCTTCACCGGCCCGCGCTCGTTCCCAGCGACGCGAGAGCAGGCTCAGCTCCTCCTCGCGGCCAACGAAGGGCGTCAGCGCTCGCGCGCCGCCCCGTCGACCGCCGCCGCTGGCGCGAACGATCCGGAAGAGCTGGATATGCCCAGACACGCCCTTGAGCTCGCGACGCCTTGCTCCTCGGCGACGAAGAGCCCTGCGACTTGGCGCTGAATGTTCAGGGTGACAAGAACCGTACCCGGCTCGGGCGGCCGCCTGCACGCGCCGGCGACATTCGGCGCGTCGCCAAACACCTCGCCGGTGGCCTCCACGACAACGGGCCCGTTCGATCCCGATCCGCGCAAGCAGATCCGGCGAACCTTTGCCGGCATTCTTAACGTTGATGTCCTCAAGCGCGCGCTGGATTGCGAGCGCCGCCCGCACCGCGCGCTCGGCGTCGTTCTCCTGCGTCTGGGGATAGCCGAATAGCGCCGTCAGCCCGTCGCCAAGCTTCTTCAGAACATGCCCGCCGAGTCTGGTCACCGCCGCGGAGGCTTCGTCGAGATAGGCGTTGACAAGGTTGCGCCAATCTTCCGGATCGAGCTTGGAGGCTGCTTACGTGGATAGTCGCTCAGTCGACGGAACGTGTCCAGCGGAAGCGGGCGCATTGTTGACCAGGGTGCATAAGCTCAGAACATCGCGGCCCAAAAAGCCGGCTGGAAACCGCTTTGGATGAGGGAGCGGGAGGCGGCCCGGTGCGAGGCAGCGAGGGCGCTGGAGGGACCGGTCGAGGGGCCGCAATCACGTCAGCATAGGTTGGAGCCGCCATGATAGTGCCGCATGACGGAGTCGCAACGGCCAACCTTCGAGGCGCGAGTTGCGGTGGAACGGACCCCGCGCAACGGATCGGCGAAAGTGACCAGCCGAGGGGTCATCTTGCCGCAAAATGGGCCAGCAAAATGAACCGGACTCTTGCCGCGCCTTCCGCTATCCTGGGGCGCGGCCCACCACTCGAGGAGCGAACCCATGCCAATTCCTGAAGCGCATGTCTCCGGGTGGGACGAAGCCACAACAGACGAGAAACTCCAGGCCCTGTACGATTGGTGCATCATTCTAACCGATGAGGTGAGAGCAGCCAAAGCGGACAATCGCGCGCTGCTAGAGCGTCTCAAGAAGTTGGAAGGCGAGGGTTCGATCCAAACAGGGGTATTGATGGCAGCGCCGGCCCGCGCAGAGATTCTCATTACCCTTCCAGAACCGCAAACCTCGGGAACTTCTCAAAGGCCCTAATTTGCATGGCGATCGACCCAAGGCTCCGCCGACGTTTGAGAGATGGCGTCACCTCTTCCCTCCGGCCATTCGGCTCTTTGAAGCGATAGATCGCGCTCACCCGATCCATCGAAACTGGAGAATGGTGATTATGGGTATCTTCCTCCTCCCGCAACTCCGACCGGGAATTGATGTGCTCTGCGATCATTTACGGGACCTTCGTTGCGTCAGCGGTCGCGCTTGCTTTTGTCGACTTGGTGCGGCAAGCGGGAGCCGCTCAAGAGTAGCGCGACCGAAAAAAGGCTTCCGTACATCGGAGCCAAGCTGCTGTCCCAGGCCGCCGGAGCGGGTGCGGTCCCGGCGACAGCCTGAGCGGCGTGATCCGGCAACCGGCGGCAAGCGGCCGGTTCCTCCGAATGGTCCGCATCGTCATCACCGAGGAGGCGTTCGAGGCGATCAGGCCACGTTGCCAGTCGCCAATGTGGCCTTCGAACCGGAGGTCACCAAAGGCCAGCGCTAGATTTGGCTGGAGCCGCGCTGGCTCGACCGGCTCACCGCGATACGCGGGCGGACTTCCTTCGTCCAAGGGACTCGGACCGTACTCAGCCCGAGGCGCCGCGACTTGCTTTATTCGGCCCAACTTCTGTTTTCTGAGGCGGCCATGCGGCCGAAGATCGCACTTTGCTCGCTCCGTGACCGTGCTATGTTCAACACAGCGTGGATAGACCGGCCGGTCGAAACGCAGGGCCCGCACTCCCTGCTTCCATGCCTGCTTCAGCGCAGCGTGGTAGTGCAGCCATCAGCAAGCCACTGACCGGCGATCTGGCGACCTCGGCGATAGCGCCGTGAGCGAGACCCGCAAGCTCGCGGCGATCTTGGTATCCGACATCGTCGGCTACTCCCGGCTTGCTGGCGCGGACGAAGATCGCATCCTCGCACGGCTTCGGACCCTTCAGAGCGATCTGATCGACCCAACCATCGCCGTGCATCATGGCCGCATCATCAAGCGCACCGGCGACGGTAGCATCATCGAGTTCCGCAGTGTCGTCGATGCGGTGAACTGCGCAATCGAAGTCCAAAGGGCGATGGTTGAGCGCAACGCCGAGGTCGCGCCAGACAACCGCATCGGCATTCATCTCGGCGATGTTGTGGAGGAGAGCGACGGCGACCTCATGGGCGACGGCGTGAATATCGCCGCTCGCCTACAGGGCGTCGCCAAGCCGGGTGCGATCTGCCTTTCCGAACAAGCCTACTGGCAAGTCAAGGGGCGGCTCGATCTTGCGGTGACCCATCTCGGCAAAACGCCGCTCAAGAACATCGCCGAACCGGTCCACGCTATTCGGTCGAAGTCGGCAAGCCGGCGCAGGCGAAGCGGATCAAGAGCGCTGTTCCAAGACGTTCGTTGCTCGCGCCGCTCGCCGCCGCGCTCGCGGCGCTGCTCATGGTGATCGCGGGCGGCGCGTGGTGGTTCCTCAATGCGAACCGGCCCGCAAGTGTCGCCACGAAGACGCCCGCCGAGGCCGCGCGGTTTTCAATTGTCGTGCTGCCGTTCGCCAATCTGTCTGGCGACCCGGCACAGGACTACCTCGTCGACGCCCTGACCGACGAAATGACCACCAGTCTCGCGCGCATGCGCGACACCTTCGTCATCGCGCACAGCACGGCCATGACCTTCAAGGGCAAGCCGGTCGACGCCAAGGCGATCGGCAAGGATTTGGGCGTGCGCTATGTGCTCGAAGGCTCGGTGCAGCCGAGCGGCGATCAGATGAGGGTCAACGCCCAGCTTATCGACGCCGACAGCGGCGCGCTTCTTTGGGCCGAACAATTCGACACGCCACGCGCCGATCTGTTGCAGACGCAGGACGCGGTCGTCACTCCTCTGCCTGACGATGCGCTGCGAATCGTCGCGAGCGGCGAGAAAGAGGATGGCGTGGCGGCATGGTCCGCATCGCCATCACCCAAGCCGCCTTCGTCGCCATCGCCAAGCGTGGCGTTGAAGTTGATCAATGCATCGCAGGCCGAAGAGTTTATCGTGGCCCAACTGGAAGAAGCGGGCGCGAGCGCCGCCGGCGATGTCAGGAACAGAGCGGCGCAGGCCGCTATCAAGGAAGCGAGGGGCTACGATGAATATTCGCCGACTGCTTGTGGTCGCGGTCGTGGCAGTCTCGGTGTGGGCGTCGGCGTCCGACGCGCAGGAAGCCGGGAGCCCGGCCGCATCAATCACGACTGAATATCTTGGGAGGTTCAAGATCGCGGCGGACCCGTCGCAGAAATTTGGACCATCGGTAACGTATCCAGTGACGAATTGCACGCTGCAGGGGCCGAAGATCACGGCGACGTGCGTCGCGCGGGTTAGTCTCCTGCGCAACGGCGCAACGCGACTGGACGTTCGAGCACGTTCGAGCAACACTGAAGACAGAGGAGGGCGAACTCGTCTTCATGGAATGGTGGGCTTGTCATCCTCAACAAGGATGCTCTCGACCGTAACGAGAATGGCGAGACACTGACGCCGAAAGAAGGGTTTGGAGTGGGCGCGCCGCGGTTCACAACCCTGTCCAAGACCTATGGCTGGCTGAACGACGTCCGACCGTAGCCAAGATGGTCAGCGGTTCTTCAAGTGGGATGACGTGCGATCTCTTTGTCGTGCGCTGAAGTGAGCGCGCGGAGTTCGTTCCGTACAAATTCGGCGAGGCGTGGAATCGCCAGGGGCTCGGCGCTCGTCGCTTGTCGACTTGGCCGGTCTATCCGCGCGTGAGGCGCATTATGCAGCGCATCTCCTGCCTTGGCGGGGACGGAACGGCGCGAAGGGCTCGCGCGCTATCTCTTCAGCCATCCAGATGATGCATAAAGGAGCCCACGCTCCGCAAAGCTCGGCCGGCGGCCGTAGACGTTCCCTTGAACGTCCGAGCTGTCCGCAAAGCCCCAGTCGCCGTCGTGCCGCACCCAGTAGTCCGCAAACGGCAGACCTCTGGCGGCCATGACTTGGGCG
>JAFAHO010000033.1 GCA_019237205.1 Hyphomicrobiales bacterium | reverse complement strand
GATCCAAGCCGCAATCGGCGGCCAGGCGGCAGGAAACCTGTACGAAATGGGGAGCGACCGCAACTTCCCGATCGTCGTTCGCCTGCCCCGCGAACAGCGCGGGTCGCTCGACGCGATTCGCCGCATCGCCATCGGCGCTCAGGGCGCCGGCGGGGACGACGACAATGCTGCGAGCGCCGGCCGCGGCGGCGGCAATTTGAAGGCGCCCTTGAGCGAAGTCGCCAAGATCGGCATGGTCGACGGCGCGTTTTTCATCTTCCGCGAGAACCGCGAGCGCTACCTGCCAATCAAGTTCAGCGTCCGCGGCCGCGATCTGGGCGGGGCAGTGGCGGAGGCGCAACGGCGCGTTGCGAGCGAGGTCCGGCTGCCGGGCGAAACCTATCTCAAATGGGAAGGCGAGTTCGGCGATCTCAAGCAGGCGCTCGACCGGCTCAAATTCGTCGTCCCCGCGAGCCTCGCGCTGATCATGTTCCTGGTCTACCTCGCGTTCGGGTCGCTGACCGATACGCTTCTCGTGGCGAGCGTCATGCCAATGGCCCTCATCGGCGGCGTTTTCGCGCTCTATCTCGCCAGCATGCCCTTCAGCGTCTCGGCGGCGATCGGCTTCATCGGGCTCTTCGGCGTCGCGGTGATGGAGGGGATCATCGTCCTCACCTACTTCAATCAGCTGGTCGAGGAGGGGCATGAGCGCGCGCAGGCGTTGAAGGGGGCGTGCCAGATCCGGCTGCGTCCGGTGTTGATGACTTGCTTCGCCGCCTGTGTGGGACTGCTGCCCGCGGCCCTTTCCACCGGCATCGGCGCGCAGGTGCAGAAGCCGCTCGCCACCGTTGTCGTCGGCGGCATTCTGCTCGCGCCGGCGCTGATCCTCGTCGTGCTGCCGGTCCTCATCGATGTCTTTTCCCGGCGGGCGCACGAGGACGCGCGGGCGAAAGCCCGGGCCGAAGTCGAGGCGTAGGTTCGCCTCCGGCGACAATCAAGAGGAGGAAACGAATGCGCCGGCCCCTGCTTGTTCCCCTGGCGGTCCTGAGCCTGTGCTCGCCTGCGCTCGCGGAGCGCCTGCGCTTTCTCAACAAGACGGCCGCAACCATCACGGAGCTTCGGTTTGCGACGCCGGGCAGCGGCGATTGGGGGCCGAATCAGACGGAAAACGATTCCGACCGCGCGGTCGACGCCGACGAGGGGCTGAACCTGAAGGGGCTCACGCCCGGCCACTACGATGTGAAGATCGCCGACAAGTCCGGACGCACATGCATTGTCCGCGACCTTCCGGTCGAGAGCGGACATCCCTATGCGCTCGCCCTTTCGGAGACGGAGCTCAAGGACTGCAAGAAATAAGGAACTGCGAAGTTGGGCGGCAGGCCGGCTCCGCCGCCGGGGCTTCGACTCACGAAACCGGCCTCGCAGCAGGCGCGGCCCATGTTCCCTCGAACGCCGCCGGCCGGGGACGGTAGAGGCGGAGGACATAGTTCCAGTCCGCGGGCGCGGGCAGGCAATTCAGCGCTTTGCCGTCGCATCCGCCGAACTGGATCTCGGTCGTCCCGTCCGGCCCCGGCTTGGCGCTCGCGCTGTCGAGGCTATAGGCGTTCTGCGGGTTGGGATCGAAGAAGCCGCGTGCGTTGTAGACGCTGACCGACCAGAAGCCGTCGACCGGGACGTCCTTGAGCGAAAGCCGGTAGGCCGTCCTGCCGTCGTTGCGCTCCGGCGTCACGCTGAACGTGAGGAGATCCGTTTGGGGCGCGCCGCCCCAGGCCGAGGCCGAGCCGATCAGCCGCCGGACCGGATCGACGCTGCTCCTCGGGCCGAACATTCCCTTGGCGTCGGGCAGCGTTTCGGCCAGGACCATGAGACCGGTGCGCACGTCGACCTGGCCGGCCGCGTCCCAATTGGGGATCCGGAACGCGCCGGGTCCGCCCGGCTGCTCGACCTTGATCGCGTCTTGCAGCGCGTGCGCGGCGTCGATATCCTTGGGGTCGTCCGGGTTGACGAGGATGCGGACGGTGGCGAGCGCGTAGCGGGCGCCGATCTTCTCCTTGCTCAGCGTGACGCGGGCCGGCGCATAGTCGACCTCCGGCGTATAGGCGTCCTCATCGACGATCTGCATCGACAGGAAGCGGCTGCCGGCGTCCGGCAGGGTGATCGTGACCGGCCCGGCGTCGAGATCGAACACGGCTTTGGAGACGAAGAGATCGCGCTCGGTGTGCGCGGCGGTCTGCTTGTTCAAGGCTTGCGGCGCGCGCTGGTGAATGAACTTGCCGAGGCCTGCTTCCTTGACCACGACGCTGAAATTGAGATCGGATTCGGCGCGGGGGAAATTGTCGACCGTGACGGCGACCGGAGGGCTCGGGACGGCCTGGGCGACCGTCGCGGCGGCCAGAAGCGCCATCAGCCGCATTGCTTTTTCTCCCGTTCTCGTCGCGGCTGCCTAGCCCGACGCAACCGCGTATATTGGCCGGACATGGCGAGATTGGGAACCGGAAGCCGGCTGAAGGGAGGGACTCCACGCCTGGACAGGGCTCCGAATCTGGGTTAATTTGATTTAACCGGGTTGGGTCATGAGGATTTCGGCGAGCCTGTTGAAGTCCCAGCTCGCGATTTTTCTTCGCAGCTTGATGCTTTTGGGGCGGGGCGGCTTGGTTGGCCGTCGGCACGGTTTGACGGGCAGGTTTGACGGGTCGCTGAGCTGGGTCGCGGCGCGCAGCCTGTTGAAGGCGAACTTGCGCACGAGCGCCATGTTTTGCGCGCCATGGCCCTTGCGTAGGCGCGAGAAGTCCTCCTGGAAGGTCACGTCGAGCGTCCAGTGCAGCGTGTTCTCGATGCCCCAGTGGCTGCGGATGGTCTTTCCGAGCGCGGCCGCGGAATGCGCGCTGGAGGTGATGTAATAGCGAATGTCGA
>JAFAHO010000010.1 GCA_019237205.1 Hyphomicrobiales bacterium | reverse complement strand
AGGATCGTGGGCGCCACGTCGATGACATGATGGAACTGCGAACGGATTTCCCCTTTGGCCTTGATGCCCTTCGGCCAGTGCACAATGGCGCCGTTGCGGGTGCCGCCCCAATGGGACGCGACCTGCTTGGTCCACTGGTAGGGGGTGTTCAGCGCGTGCGCCCAGCCCACAGCGTAGTGGTTGTACGACTCCGGGCCGCCGAGCTTGTCGTAGTGAGCCATCAGAAATTCCGGCGTCTCCAACGCCGCCAAGCCGTTGAAGTTGGCCATCTCGTTGTACGTGCCGTTCAACGTGCCCTCCGCCGAGGCGCCGTTGTCGCCGACGATGTAGTAGACGAGCGTGTCGTCGAGGATCTCGAGCCTCTTCAGCATGTCGAGCAGACGTCCGACGTGGTGGTCCGCGTACTCCAGGAACCCAGCGTAGACCTCCATCTGCCGGCGCAGGATGGGCTTCAGCGCCTCCGGCATCGCGTCCCAGGCCGGAATCTCCGCGTGGCGAGCCGTGAGCTGGCAGTCCTCCGGGACCACACCCAGCCTTTTCTGCCGGGCGAGGGTTTCTTCGCGCAGCTTGTCCCAGCCCTGGTCGAACTTGCCCTTGTACTTGTCGGCCCATTCTTTCGGCACATGGTGCGGGGCGTGGGCCGCGCCCGGCGCGAAGTAGAGGAAGAACGGCTTGTCGGGCGCGAGCGCCTTCTGCTGAGCCACCCAGGCAATCGCCTTGTCCGTCATGTCCGCCATGAAGTGGTAGCCTTCTTCCGGCGTTTTTTTCGGCTCTACCGGCGTCGTGCCCTCGTGCAGCGCCGGATAGTATTGATTCGTCTCACCCCCGATGAAGCCGTAGAAGTACTCGAACCCACCGCCGCCTGCCGGCCATGCGTCGAAGGGCCCGACGGGACTTGCCTCCCATACCGGCACTTCGTGGCATTTGCCGAATTGCGCGGTCGAGTAGCCGTTCAGCTTCAGGGTCCGCGCGAGCGGCGAGATATTATTGGGCAGCACTGAGCTGTATCCCGGCGCGCCGGTTGCGATCTCAGTGATGCCGCCCATGCCTGCAGTGTGGTGATTGCGCCCGGTCAGCAGCGCCGCCCGAGTCGGGGAGCAGAGGGCGGTTGTATGGAAACGATTGTACTTCAGGCCAGCCTCCGCCAGCCGTTCAGCGTTCGGCGTCTCGCAGGGGCCGCCAAAGGCGCTCGCGGCGCCGAACCCAACGTCGTCGAGGAGGATGATGAGCACATTGGGCGCGCCTTTGGGCGGCCGCAACTGCTCGATCGGCGCGAATTTGGTTTCGGGATCCCTCGCGTCATATGTCATCAGCCCGGTCCGCTCGGGGGTGGCGATCGGGAGATGCGAACGGTCTTTCTTGTCCTCGCTCATGCCTTCCTCCTCCAGAACGGTACGGCTCTGCTTGAGACCCAAATTGGAGTCTGTATCGGCGAAATTATGCGCCGTCCATCACGCGATCGGCGGTCTTCCGCATCGCGTCGTCGCCGCGCGGCGCGTCAGTCTTCTTCTGCAGCGTGCGCCGGAATACTTCACCTCGTCTCGTTGCCCAAGGGCGAAACGATCATTCGCGACATCGTTCTCGGAATTGACCCCCGAATCGACGTCGAGCCATTGGCCCAGGCGCCAATGGTCCAACTGGGGCGCCTTGCAGTCAGGCGTCACCGGGCCGGGGTCGCAATCGCAGTATTTGTCGGCGTGCGGCGTAACGCCGGGCACTTCCTTCCGCTCGGCCGCCGCCAAGGCGTTCATGGACCTCGCCCGGGCGATCGAGGCGGAGATTCCGCAATAGGTCGACACCCTGACCACTGACTTATCATCATCGCACGCGACAACGAAGCCACCTTCGGAATCCTTTATTCGCGCTTCCACGAAGCCTGGCCGCTGCGGGTCGGCGCCTCGCTGGAAGACCTCCCGCGCTATGGCTGAGCGTCGCGTCGAGGAAGCCTGGATCATCAGCGCGCCCAAGCCGCCGATCACTTGTCGATCGAGTCGACCGTCTGTTCGAGCACGGCCGGCGAAATCTTGAACAGGCCGGTGTAAGGCTGGCTGAGCTTGAGGATGAGGAAGATCCCGCTGCCGACGGCAAGCGCGCCGATCGTGGTGGCGTTGAGTTTCGACAGGAGGCCAAAGCCGCAGAACAGGAAGAACGACCAGAACACCACGATGAACAGCAGCGGCTTGGAAAACGGATTGGCGAGCTG
>JAFAHO010000002.1 GCA_019237205.1 Hyphomicrobiales bacterium | reverse complement strand
GAGCGCGTGTTCTTCGAGGACGGCGACTATGCGCTCTATCGCGACTGGCTCGGCCAATCTGCCGGCGCTTCGGCGTCGAGATCTCAAGCCCATTACGCCGCAGGACGGGGAGGGGCTGGCGCTGGCGCTGGCGCGCGCGCACCGGCTCTACGCCGGCTTCGTCAACGCACGCGCGCGCCAGACCGGCCACCTGTTTCAGGGCCGGTTCGGCTCGGTCGCGCTCGACGAGGAGCATCTGATGAACTCGGGCGCGCTATGTCGCGCTGAACCCGGTGCGGGCGGGGCTCGTGGCGCGCGCTTCAGGACTGGCCGCATTCGAGCGTGCGCGCGCATCTTTTACGGGCGCGACGACGGGCTGGTCAGGGTCGGGCCGCTTATCGATCGCGCGCCGCGGTTCGCCGACCTTATCCAGGGCGAGGCGGACGCGGCCGCGTTCGCCCCACTGTGACGTAAGCGAACCGATCGGCCGCCCGCCGGGATCGGCGGCTTTCGTCGCAGCGATCGAGAAGCGCCTCGGGCGCGCGATCGCGCCCGGCAAGCGCGGCCGCAGGCCGCGTCAGGAGAGCGGGTCCGCGGAGGCGACGGGCCTCTGCCCTCATCCCCGGCCCTTCTCCCGAAGGGAGAAGGGAGAAGAGCGGCGCGGCAGCATGCGGGTCAGCACGTCGTCGCGATCGACCACATGGTGCTTCAGCGCGCCCGCGATATGCAGCGCCACGAGCCCGGCGACCGCATAGGCCGAGAGCGCGTGCGCCAGCGTTGCGGAAGCAAACAGCGCGCCGTCCGGCGCGGCGATGTTCGGAATGACGAAGAGGTCAAAGAACCGGGTCGGGATCGGCAGCGGCGAGGTCGAGACGACGAGCCAGCCCGCGAGGATGGCGGCGAGCGTCAGCGCGTAGAGAGAGGCCTGGACGAACGCGGCTAGCCGCTGCTCCCATGCGGACTTGGGAGCAGCGGCAGGCGCCGTGAAAGCGGCGCGCGCGAGAAGGCGCGCCGCAGTCAGCGCAAGCACCACGAAGCCGAACGATTTGTGCAGCTGGTAGAGATCGAAGGTCGTCGCGGCGCCGAAGCCGCCATGAATCATGATCCAGCCCTGCGCGAGCAGGAAGAGGATCAACGCGCCGGCAAGCCAGTGCAGCGCGATGACGAGCCCATTCCAGCGCGCGGGAGGAAGGCTTCCGGTCAAAGTTCGGTGGCCGCGCTCGAAATGACGAGCCGGACCTCGCGGGAGACGAGCGGATAGCCGGAGTTCATGCCGAATTCCAGGCGGTCGATACGCGTCTCGGCCTGGAAATCGAGGCGTTGCCGTCCGCCGCCGGCGTCGCGCGTCACCGCAACGTCGATGCTGAGCGGCTTTGTCACGCCGAGCAGCGTCAGATCGCCGGATACGCGAACCATGTGGTCGTTGACGCGCTGAACCGAGGTCGAGACGAAATCGATCGAAGGGTAGCGGTCCGAGTCCAGAAAGGCCGCCGACCGCAGATAGTCGCTGAACGAAGCGGACCCGACGTCGACCGAGCCCGACTGGACGTGAAATGCGACGCTGCTCTTCTCCGGCCGCTCGAAGTCGACCGAGATGCGGCCTTCGAAGCGCCGGAAATGGCCTTCGGTGCGCGGATAGCCGACCGCATCGATTGCGAACGCGATTTGCGTGCGGGCCGGATCGATCGTCCAGTTCGTCCGCGCGGCGACGGGGGCCGGCGTCTGCGAAAAGGCGCCGAGCGCCAGGAGCGTGCAGAGGCCAAGGGCGCGACCGAAGACATCGCTTTGAATCGTCATGGCCTCTTCCTCACGTCAGTCAGTGATCGAGAGAACAATCCCCTCGGAGGAGTTATTCGACTGCGGAATTCAAAGGTTCGTGACCGTCGCCTGCGCTCCACGGCGCGATTTCAAACTCGCTTTTCGAGCGTTTGCGCCCAGGCGACCGCCTGCTCTTTCGGCACATGGCCAATCACGAGATAACTGCGTCCGCCGCGCGACCATGAGGCGAGCGACAGATCGCCGCGCTGCTCCGCGCGCATCGGGGCGTCTGGCGCCTGATTGGCGTTGATGCAAAACATGACGGGCGCGCCGTCCGGGTCGACATAGGCGATCGCGGCCAAGGGCGAACCTTCGAAGGAGAGCATGAACGCCACCGCAAACCGCAGCCCGGGGAGCACGAGTTTGTCGGGGGTCAGGTTGGCGCCCACTTTGGCGTTCAGCGCGCTCAGTTCCACCGCCTGCAGCGCAACATCGGGATTCTGTGAACTGAAAGTCTCGTTCGTATAAAGGTCGGTGTATTCCGCCACCGCCGAACGCCAGTCTTCCTTCCCTTCGAGCGGCGCCAGCCCCAGGCTCAGCGCCGCCCATGCCGCCGCGCCGGCGGCGAGGAGGCCGATGACGATTCCTGCCGCGAGCTCGCGCAGGGCGAGACCCGCGAATCGTCCCTGCGCCTGTCGAACCGCGGCTTCGGGAGGTATCGCATCGCGCAGACGAGCGACCGGCGCCCGCTCGAGCAGCGCGTCGAAGGCGGCGCTGATCGGCGCGCCCGCCTCCCGCAAGGCTTCGTAACGTTCGCGCAGCCGCTCGTCCGTCTCCAAACGCGCGAGGAGAGCCTTCTTTCTGTTTTCGTCGAGCTCATTGTCGATCAGGGCCACAAGCTCCGTGTCGTCGTCGTCAGTCATCAGAGATTCAATACGCTCCTATTTCAGTTTCGTCAGCGCCGCTCGCGCGGTGGCGAGCCGGCTCATGACCGTCCCGATCGGGATGGACAGCGCGGCAGCCGCTTCTGCGTAGCTGTAGCCCTCGGCGTAGACAAGAAGGACCGTTTCGCGTTGCGCCTCAGGCAGTTGCCCAATCTCTTTCAACACTTGGCCGGCGAGAATATTCATTTCGATGTCGCGCGCGCCGTCGATCGACAGCGCGTCGTCCGCGTCCACAAACCCACCGCCCTCGCGTATTTTTCGCGCGCGGATCTCGTTCAGCCAGATCGATCGCAAGATAGCAAACAGCCAGCGGTCGAGCCGGGTTCCCGGGACGAACTGGTCGGCGCGCTCGATCGCGCGCACACACGTCGCCTGGACGAGATCGTCGGCGGCGTCGTTTGCTCTGGACAAAACCAGCGCGTAGCGCCAGAGTCGCGCCAGACAAGGCTCGAGTCCCGCCCGCACTTCGCGTCGGCTCGCTTCGCTCATTGCGCCATTAGAGCACGAGGCGGCGCCCGGAGCGAAGAGCCCCTTCGAATAATTTCTTAGCCGACGTGTTGTCCTGGCGACTCATTCCGAAGGAAAGGTCTCCGCAATGCACGCGTCCACATCGTTCCGTCGCGCCGGCAAGGGCGGTCTTGCCTCGGCGCTACTCTCAGGGCTTCTGGTCGTCGGCCTCGCGATCGCGTCGCCCGCCTACGCATCGGGCGGCGGGGGCGGCGGAGGCGGAGGCGGCGGAGGAGGCTCAGGCGGAGGAGGCGCTGGCGGCGGAGGCGGCGGCTCGGGAGGCGGCGGTTCTGGAGGCGGCGGCTCGGGAGGTGGAGGCGCGGGCGCTGGCGGTGGGGGAGGCGGGTTTAATCGTCACACCGACGTTCAGCAGGAAGACCTCACGACCTGCGTCCCGGGACAGGTCTGGGACCGGAAGAAGCACAAGTGCCTGCAGAGACACAGCGGCGTTCTTCCCGATTGGGAGCTCACCGAATACGCTTATTCGCTGGCGAAGGCCGACCGCTTCCAGGAAGCGATCGACGT
>JAFAHO010000328.1 GCA_019237205.1 Hyphomicrobiales bacterium | reverse complement strand
TCCGACTGACCATGGCGTAGAGATTGACAAGGTCCTGCGTCTTCGGTTCGTTGCTGACGATCGCGTCCCCATAGGTCTTGGCGGCTTCGATGATGAAATCCCTGACAAGATCCTCGCGACGCGCGATGCCACGGGCGATCTGCTCGGAACGCACCTGAACGCGCGTGTTGAGCATCGTCGTGAGACCCGAGGTCAATCCGCCCAGCGCCGTGCCGGCCAGCGCCGAAAGCGCTGAAACTAAGGCCAGGTCCATATCCGCGATCTCTGACAGTGCCTCCGGGAAAGCCCGTTTTGCGTCCTACGTCTGCTCCGGATCAGCGCGTCCAAGTCTCGAAGCCCGTCCCAGTCGAAGCTGCGTTATTTCGGCGCCTCGCCGAGCGCCCCGGTGGCGAAGGCCAGCGTCGCAGCGGCGGAGAGCGCGGCGGCGTGGGAATCGGCCGAAGCGTTCTTCGCCTGCAGGAGGTTCGTCTGCGCCAAGTGCAGGTCGGTCACTGAAGCTTCGCCGCTGCGGTAGGAATTGAGCGCCGAGTCAAAGGTCTTCTGCGCGGCCGCGACGAGCGCCTCGGACGCGCTGTAAGACTGGAGCGCCGTGTGCAGAGCATTTTGCGCGAGCACGATCTGGCGGACCGCGTCCTGTCGGATTCGCTCTAGGCGCTCAGCAGCGGCGTCGACGTCCGAGCGCGCCTGCTCAAGCAGAGCCGCGCGTGCGCCTGCGTCGTAGACCGGCACCGCGAAGCCGCCGAACACGCTGCCGCCCCAGCGAGGACCGGCGACGTTGAGCGTCGCCGGCACGTTGCCCGTGCCCGGGATCGTTGCGACATTCAAATTGCCTTCGTTATAGATGCCTGTGGCATTGACGAACACTTTCGGCATAAATTCGGCCTCGGCCGCGGAGACCTTCGCCGCGCTGACCTTCTCTGCAGCGTAGGCTCCCTGCATGTCTGGGCGGCGCGCCAGCGCTTCCGCAATCATGGCGTCGACGGGCGCGGCGGAGGCGGCCGATAGCCTCCGACCTGACACGTCGGCGACTTTGATCTTGAGAGTTGGGGATACGCCAACGGCCGTGAGCAAAGCGAGATAGGCGTCTTGGGCTCTGCCTGTCGCCTCCACTAAAGCGAGCTTGGCCTGCGCCGTACCCTGCCGCGCCTGCGCGGCCTCGGTGACCGTGCCCACTCCTTGCTTGTAACGATCCTCCGCGGCGGCTTGAATCGTCTCGGCGTTAGTCAGCGACTGCCGGGCCGAGGCGAGGTGGGCGCGGGCGGCGGAGCTCCCGTAAAACGCCAGCGCCACAGCGAGGATCACCTGCTGATGCGCTTCAGTGAAGGCGATGTTCGAGACGACCGACAGCTGTTTCGCGGCGTCTATGACCGCCACCCGCTCGCCGAAATCGAACAACAGCCAGTTCATCGAGACGGCTCCGATGTTCCCTGTCAACGAGCCGCTGCTGGTGGAACCTAACCCCGTGACGGTGCTCCTCACACCGCCACTCTGCCAACCGGTGAGGCCGGCGGCAGTGATTTGCGGCATGTACAGGCTTTGCACGATGCCGGCGGCGAGGGCGGCTTTTTTCGCGTCGTCCCACGCGATTCGCGTCGTTGGGTTGGTCGACTCCGCGAGATCGACAAGGTCCGCGAGCGAGTAGACCTTGGCCGGGTCGACCGGCGGGGCTGGCAGACCATTCGCGAGCGCCGGATTTCCAGGCAGCACATAGCCCCCGGGCCCGTTAGAGACTCCCGGCTCGCCCGCGATGATTTCGCCTTGCGGCGTTGTGGCGGGCGTCCACGGCCGATCCGGCCGCTCCGGAGCCATGTCGAGCGCCGACACGGCGCAACCTGACGCCGAGAGGCAGCAAAACAGCAGCAGGACCGCTGTTTCAGGCGGGCGCATGGGCCACGGTTCTCGCCTGTGCTGCAGAAACAGGCTCGCTGACGGCTCGCTCTAGCGCGGTGAGCGGCTGGTCGACGAAGGCGCCGATCGCGCTGTCTTCGTCATCGATCGCCTTCAGCACAGGAGAGCGCGGGATTGCGCCTGAATCAAGGGAACCCGAGCGGAACTCCTCCGCCAGGCGGTCGACTCGCCGCTGTAGAACGGCCGCAAGCGCGGGCGCCTGATCGGCGCCGAGGAGCAGCGGGCCCGCCAGGGACCCGACCGCGGTCAATATCCGGCGCCGCCGATCGACCCAGGTTGGCGCCGGGCCGATCGAAGGCGGCTCGTATGCGGTCAGGTTGAGATCTTGTTCGACGGCGCCGAGCGCCCTCTGCGTCTCCTCTGCGACGCGCCGCCGCTCGAGGCCGGAGCCCGCGCCCACGAATTTCGCCAGCAGGTCCAGAAGCGCTTGGATCGCTGGATCGATGCGGCTGGCTACGGTCACCGGCCAGACCTGCGTGAAGATGACCGACACGACGAGATTTCCGAACACCACGCCAATCATGCGGTCGCGTGCGACCGTAAGGTCGAACGCAGGGGCCGAGCCCTGCACGACGCAGAGAAAAAACGCGAAGGCGATCTGATAGCCGGCGTAGGCGATGCGGGGGCCACCGGCGGCGATCCAGCCCGAAACGAGCGCGGCCGCGAAGACGATGGCCATCAGACCGCCGATTGAGCTGATCTGCGGCATGACCCACACGATCGCCGCCAAGCCGGTCCCTGCGCCAACCAGGCATCCCGCCAGCCTCAGCGTCAACTTCTCCATTGTCTCTGCGGTTGTGCCAAGGGACACGATGTAACAGGTGATCATGCAAGTATGGATCCCTGGCCAGTCGAGAAGCTGGTAAACAATGTAGCAGAAAATCGCCGCCGCCGTCGTCTTGATTGCATAATGAACGTGAATGGGGTCGGTGAAGGCGTCGGGAAGGAAGAAACCGCCGCGTTCAGTCGGCTTCCGCTCTGGCGACGCCTCTAGCGGAGGCGTCTCCGCAAACGTGGCGAGCACGTCGTTCAGCTCGGTGATCATCGCGGCGTTCAGCGGTTGGAGGTCGGGTCGCTCCGCGTCTGGAGCGAAACCGATCTCCGTCGGATATCGTCCTTGCGCCAAGAAATCAGCGACGAGATCTAGGGTCCGCACGAGGCGCGTGCGCTCCGGGATCGGCAAGAGCTGGGGATCGCGAATAATCAGATCAACCAGCGACTGAATCGCGGCCGTGGATGAGCACGCCTGTCGCAGGGCTGCGATATTCTCCGGAGGAGAGGTCCCTTCGAGACTGGCCGCCTTGAGAAGCTCAGGGACTTCGCTTGCGCCTTCCCGGAGGCTTTCCGTGAATGCTTTGCGAGTCGCCTCATCAGCCTGTCGCAGAACGTCCGCGCTGAGTCGCAGTCGCCGCGCCAGCGCTTTTTCGATAAGACGGCGCGGCGCCGGACCCAAGAGAAGATTGACGCCGATAGAAACCGCGGCCGGAATGGCGACGAACAGCCACGCGTAAAGCAGCGCGCGCGTGGCGATCTCCCCGATCTGGATTTGGCCGAGGAGGTCGACGGCGTAGCCGACAATCAATGCGACGATGGCGGCGATCGGCTTGAGCTTGCTCGCCGAGGCTGCGAACAGGAGACAGAACGACAACGCCGTCATTGCGACGACGCGCCACATCGGGTCGTCGATCACCAACATCGCAACCAGCAGTGTTAAGAGCAGCGTCACCGTTATCACCATGATCAGCACGACGCCGGTCACCGCGCTGCTCGCGCGATCCGGTTTCATGAAGAAGAAGGCGACGTAGGCGGTGAGCGCGGCATCGGGGTTCTGATAGATTTCCACGACCAGGACGGTCAGGGCGCAAATC
>JAFAHO010000040.1 GCA_019237205.1 Hyphomicrobiales bacterium | reverse complement strand
GACCCTAACACATGGCCGGTGAGACCGTCTCGCCCAAAGACGGGATGGGCCGGCGCTCGGCGAGAGGTGTGGGATCGCGCCGTCCGCTGAGGTCGCTGAGGTCCCCGAGGACGAGGAACTCACGGGCGCGCCGCCTCGGCCTTGCAGGCCCGGCGGGTGACCTCGTGGCGGTATGCCGGGGGTCGCGTGGCTAGGGCTGGGCCTGACGGCCGAACCCGATTTGCTGGCGAATCGCCTCGGGGAGCCGATCGAGGACCTTGGTGTGGTGGTCGAGCGTGGCTTCGATCCGCGCGATGCTCTTGCTCAGCTCGAAGACCATCTCGTCGGTGTGTCGGCGCAGCTCGTTGTGCTCTCGGGTCAGCTCGTTGTGCTGCTCCTCGGCGCGCGCGGTGCGCTCCCTGGCCTTGGCCGTGCGCGCCTCGGCCTGCGCGATGCGCGCCTCGACCTTGGCGGTGCGCTCGTCCGCGCGCCGCTGGGTCTCCGCCATCTGGCGCTGGGTCTCCTCGACCTGGCGCGCGAGGCTCGCCATCGCGCTCTCCAGGACGCTCAGCCTCTCGCCGTTCGTTTCCTTCCCGTTCGTCGACTTCTTCTTCGCGGCCATTACCGGAACTCTACCCTGCCCGTAGCACCCGCGGCAACCTGCGCCGCGCGGGGATGGTCACCAGCCGTCCGGGCGGCGGTCCTCCGGGGCTCGTCCCACACGCCTGCTCGCAGCCCCCGGTAGAACGGCACGATGGACGGGTAGCCCTCTCGTTCCCCCCAGCAGGGCGCCAGGCGACGACGGCAGGGCGGCGCCACAAGAAGGTAGGCCGACGGCGCTCCCTTGTAGGGGAGCGCGCAAAAAAGGTAGGCCGACCGCGCTCCCGAGTAGGGAAGCGCGCGCAAAAGGTAGGCCGACCGCGTTCCCGATGAGGGGATGAGGGGAGCCTATTCGGCAGCGTGGCTCCCGAATAGGTCTGCATCGCCGGCAAATAGATCGTCGTCGACCCCTAATTGTTTTTCTCCAAAAAACGGACATTCCTGCCCCCCCTCCCCTAATCGTGTCGCGCGCTCCCCTACTCCGGAACGACGCTCCCCTACTCCGGAACGACGCAAGCCTAATCCGGAACGACGCAAGCCTAATCCGGAACGACGCGAGCCTACTCGGGAAACACGGGAGCCTACTCCGGAACGACGCGAGCCTACTCGGGAAACACGGGAGCCGAATAGGGAAACGCGGGAGCCGAATAGGCGCCCGCGGGAGAAAGGTAGGGGAGGCGCGCCCCCGATGAGGGGACGTAGCTCCCGGAATAGGGGAGGGCGCGCCCTCGTCTTCTTCGACGTGCGCCCCGATTTTTTCTTCTCGCCACACTGCAATTTCGGTCGACGAATCGAAGTAGGGGACGATCGAAACGACTCGCCGACGATCGTCCCCTACTCGCCGTCGATCGTCCCCTACTCGCCGCCGCTGTGTCCCTTCGGCAACAGTGCGTAACTCGGCGCGCGGATCTGCTACGCGCGAGCCGCTGCGCCCTTCGCCGCGCCGGAGACAAGTGTGTGATCGCGACGCGGCGGGCTACGCTGCGGAGGGGTGTCGTTGGTGGAGGCGCGCGAGCGTCTGTTCGTAGTTCCACGGCAGCCAGTCCGCCGGCGCGGCGGCGACGGCCTTGTAGTTCGTGAAGAGCGCCGTGAGGTAGCGGAAGGGATCGCCGTGGTGGAGCTGCGTCGTGACGATGAGCGCCATGTAGACGTCGCCCACGAGGGCGCCGTTCTTCGTGCGGTAGAAGAGGGAGGCGCGTCGGTGTCGGATGGCTTGCTTGAGGCTGCGCTCCGAGATGTTGTTGTCGAGCGGCGCGCCGGCGACGCGGAGGAAGAGCGTCAGCTTGTCCCAGCGCTTGAGCAGGTAGCGCAGAGCACCGCCGAGGCCCGAGTTGGGCTCGACGCGCTTTTCGGTGAAGAGCTCCTTGATCCACGCTTTCAGGCCGGCCATCACCGGGCCGCTCTCGCGTTGATGGAAGGCAAGGCGCGCCTCGCCAGTGACGCCGTCCTTGCGGCAGAGCTCGTCGTTCGCGAAGACCTTGCCGATCTCTTCGAGCAGGTGCTCGCAGAGCTCGGGATGGTTGTCGACTTCGTCGACGACATGGCGGCGGCCGTGGGCGAGACAGTTGGCGAGCACGACGGCGTGCTCCTCGGGCAGGTTGCGATCGAGCCCGTCGCACATCTGCATCGGTGGAGCGAGGGTTCTGTCGCGTCGGTCGAGCAGGTCGGCGAGGTTCTCGCCGGCGTGCTGGCGTCCGGAGGCGAAAAGCGCGATCGGCCCCGCGGCGGCACGCGCCACGATGGCCGTCGTGAAGAGCCCGGTGCGATCGGGCAGGTCGAGCGTGCCTTGGGCGATGAGCTCGTTGCGGCGTTTGCCCATGAGCTCGAGGATCCTCACGTACGTGTCGTCGTTGTGCACGAGCGGCGCGTTCGCCGCGAGCGAGACGAGGACGTCGTAGACAGGGAGGACCTCCTGCACGTGATCGCGCGCGACCTCCCATTGCGTCGAAGCCGGCACGGGCACGCCGAGGAAACGCTGCATGATCTCGAGGCGGTAGAGCGGCACGCCCATGCTGTAGCGAAGCACGATCATGATGCTCGCGGCGCTCTCGCTGTACTTGGGCCCTCGGGCCTGCTCGGGCAGCGGCGCCGTGAAGACCTGCCCGCACCCGCTGCAACGCAGGCACGCGCAGTCCCATCGGAGCGCGACGAGCGGCGCCTGGCCGAAGACGCGCACGCAGGAAGCAGGCTCCTTCATCGCGTACAGGGAGCCGTGCGCGCACGCCGGGCATGGCTGTCCTGTGCAC
>JAFAHO010000028.1 GCA_019237205.1 Hyphomicrobiales bacterium | reverse complement strand
CGAGCGAGAACTGGCCCTTCTGCGCCTTTTGCGTGAGGTCGCGCAAATAGCCGCCGGCGCTGACGATCGCCTCCCCGCGCTGGAGAATGGCCGCGACCACCACTGCCGCTTGGCGCTCACCCATGACCTCGACCGCTTCCTCCCAGGCGCTGGGGCTGACGCCCAGCATCGAGCGGACGAGGACGGCCGTCGCAACGAAATCGCGCCAGTTGACGATGCCGCCCCTGGCGTAGTCGGCCATGTCCGGACAGGCGTCGAGCACCATGCCGAGGGGGAAGACTGTCTCCGCCGCCTTCGGCGCCGGAGGTTGAGGCGCAGACGGCGCGGCCTCGGCCTTTTCGTAGGCCGGTTCAAATTCATTTTTGGATTCGGGGTTTGAATTCTGTATGTGGCGCTCATTGTGGGACTCATTGGCGTTTGAATTTGAGGTTTTGACGTGAGTTTCCAGCAGGTTGAGTATCCGGTCGGCGAGGCGCGACAGCTCCCTGGCGATCGGCTCGAGCTCCGCCAACGTCGGGCTTCGCGGAATCCGCCCGACGATCGTCCGATAAAGCGCGTGCAGCGCGCCCCAGTCCCCCTCCCCTGCCCTGCCCGTCGGCACGCCCTCCTCGATCCCGGTCGCGATCATCTTGGCGATGTCGCGCCGGCAGAGCGTGATGCGCTCGCGGGCGAGCCTGAGCGCCCGCTCCTCGGCGCGCACTTGCTCCGCCAGCGCCTCGAATTCCGCGGCCCGAGCCGTCAGCGGCGACAGGTCGAAGCCGAAGGCCTGGGCGATCGCCCCGCCGCGGCTCTTGCGGGCGTAGCGCTTGCCGTTCGGGCTGTCGCGGCGGATGATGACGCCGGCGTCGACGAGGGCCGCCAGGCAGCGGCGCAGGGTGGACGGCGGCATGCCGTGAGCGCGCAGCGCGAGCTGGTCGTTCGACGGGAAGACGACCAGGTTGTCGCCGCTCAGCGCCGTCTCGGGATGGAAGCTCAAGAGCGCGTTGAGGACGGCGAGCGCCCGGTCGGCGAGGCCGAGACGATCCTTGGCCTCGCAGATCGCGCGGAAGACCGTCCATTTGTGCGCCGTCGCGTCCGGCGGCCGCTCCTTCACGATGACCTGGCTGGCCAGATGGGTAAGCGAAAGGGTCCGCCGCCCAAAAGGCGTCGTTGGTGAATATGTCTCCATGCCTTTGCCTCAGCTGGGCAAAGAAAACCTGCTCACCGAAACGGTGCTTGACTCTTGACTGTGATTCGCGGATGTGCGATTCTCAAAATTGCGACTACTATGAGAAGGGCTTCCGGGACGGCGACGTTTCGGGGGCCTTTTTCTTTGCCTTTATCTCCCTTCGGTTTGACGTGAATGATGATCCGTCAGCCGGACGGATTGGCGGCCTTGTATTGAGCGTACAAGGCCCGCAACTTCTCTTGGACGAAGTCTCCGAAACGCGGAGCGACCCGGTCGTCGAACATGAGGGTCAGCCTCCTGCCTGAGCGAGAAACTCTGGCGGCATGCGTGCCGTCGTCAGAAACCCACGGTTCTGCGCGGGCGCGCTGCGGCTTGGAGCGCAGCGACCGCACGAGCCTTTCGAAGCGAGCGTCGGTGTCGAGGGCCGCGAAGCCGGTTTCGGCGACGAGGCTCAAAGCGCGGGCCCGGTTGCCGTCCTCTTCGAGAAGATCCGTCAGTTCCTGCCAACGGACACGTCCGAAGGCCGGTGCCGGCCCGATCGCTTCGATGACTGCGGGCGGAATCCGCGTCGCTGTCGAGATCAGGCGGGAGAGGGCAGCCTTGTCGACGTTCAGGGCCGACATGATGATCTCCCTTGAGAATTTTCGGTCCTCGAGACGAGCGGCGAACCGGGCTCTTTCGATGAAGGTCAGGTCGGTGCGGCCGCTGTTTTCCTGTCCCTGGGCGACGACGAGTTCCTCGTCGGTGAGCGCGCGCACGACCGCGCGCACCTTGATGCCGAGTTCGCGCGCCGCCCTGAGACGACGGTGGCCAAAGGCGACCTGATAACGCTCGCTGTTCGAGGGATGGGGGCGCACCAGGATGGGAACGTTCTGGCCGTGCTGCCGAATGAGCTCCCGAAATTCCGCGTTTTGCGCCTCCGTCGCCTCCATGCGGTCGGGGACGATCGAATGATCGATAAGTTCGGGAGCGAGTTCGACGATGACCTGCCCTTCGATCAATTTTTGTTCGATCTGTTCGGCGCGCTTGACCTTCTCCGAAAGCCCTCCGAGCGACTGCGAGATCGCTCCGACCGCGCTCGGCTGTCTGATCGCGCGTTCGATCCCGAGAAGAGGACGCGTCCTCTGCAAGGATGTCGGATGCGACTCCTCGCCGAAGTCAGAGGCGACGGTGTCGGGAGCGTCGAAGCTGATCTTTCTCGCCATTATTTCCGGCCCCATGCCTGCTTGATGAGTCCCTCGATCTCTCCGTTCACGAGGTCTAGCGCTTCGATGGCGCGATCGTAGGTTCCTCGCGTGAATTGCTGTCGCTCGACCTCATAGAGAGTTTGTTTCGTCAGCCCGGCGTCCGCAATCGCGGTGCTCTTCACCATCGGGTGCGTAAGAACTCGGGAGCCGAAGATGGAGCGCATCAAGCCCACCATGGTCGTTTGCGGTCCGTCGCTCGGCTCGTAGCGGGTCACGAGGTAGCGCATCCAGTCGTATTCGGTCGTTCCGCCGGCAGCCGCCACCACATCGAGGAGACTGCCGGTCATGTTCAAAAACTGCGACATCGACATCACGTCGAGCATCTGCGGATGCACCGTGATCAGAACTGCGGTCGCGGCGCACAGAGCCGAGAGGGTCAGAAAACCGAGTTGGGGCGGGCAGTCGATGATGACGACGTCGTATGGGTCTGTGACATGCGCCAACACTTGTCCGATCCGAGCGAAAAATAGAGAATCGTCGCTTCCACGGTTCAGAAGCGCCTTAGGAGTTTCGTGTTCGAACTCCATCAGCTCCAACTGGCCCGGGACTACATGCAGGCTCGGGATGTACGTGCTTCGAACGATTTCGGCCATGTCGCGACGGGCATCGTCGTAGCGGATGGCGCCGTAGATCGTCTCGTTCTCCCCGACGTCCAGCTCGGGTTGATGTCCAAAGAGCGCGGACAAGCTTGCTTGCGGGTCCAGGTCAATCGCCAAGACCCGGTAGCCTCGGAGTGCGAGGTACTGGGCGAGGTGCGCCGATGTGGTCGTTTTCCCGCTTCCACCCTTGAAGTTCATGACGGAGATGACCTGAAGGCGCTCTCCGTCCTTGCGTCGCGGGATGTACCGGCGAATGCCCTTGCCGGCCGAGTCGAGATCGGCTCTCAGGGATTCGATGTCACGGATAGAATAGGTTCGGCGGCCGTTTGGGGATGGTGGAGGCCCCTTCCCTTCCGACACAAGCTGTCGCAGATAGCCTTCGTGGATTCCGATGAGTCGGGCGGCCTCGGCTGGCGAAAAGTTTCGAATCGTCTTTTCCGCGGCCGGCGGAAAATCGCGAAGCTGTTGAGCCCGCAGGCGCTTGGACAGTTCGACGGCGTCCGCGCTGATGAGGGAACGAAGGTCGTCCAGACTTTCCGTTTGAGGAACCGCTGACGATGGCATGCCCGATCTCTGCATCTGCGCTTTTTTCGGCTGTTCGCCTCGATACGCGCTGATTGCGATAAGGAGGCGATTCGCGCCAGAACGCAAGAATTTTTGGGTTAATGAAAGCTTAACCCCACCGATCTCTTCGAGGGGTCGCTCTGCATCCTTACCGGTCAAGCCGACCGCCGTTATGGCTTAAAGGCCGCCGATCCCTACCCCGCGGACGCTTCTGCAGGTAGCGAACGAATCGATCTGCCTAAGCAGATTCCGTTTGGCTATCCGACGGATTGCGGTTGGCTGCCTGCACCGATTCGGAAAGTGTATGGCATGGCGGGAAAGTCTCCGGCTATGACGAGCGATGAACAACGCGCCGGCCTCTTGGCTCTTGCCAGCCGGTTCACGTGATCGCGGCGAGGCGATCCACCTGGCCGTGGATGCGCTGAATACGGAGCGTATGCTGGTTCCGTTGGGCAGACCAGGTATCTCCGCTCAGTGAACTACGGCCAGCTGTACGCGGACAACGGAAAGGGGGATAGTCTCCCGCTGCTTCACGGCTGTGCGCTCCGGACGACATCTCCAAATTGAGTTGTACGCTTGGGACGAACTTGCCCTTCCCTTCCCCGCCCTGCTCTTCGCTTGCCTTCCCTTCCGCGCCCTGACCGTCGCCGACGACCGGCTCCTTCGAACGGAACACGCCGGTCGAACGCCTCGCTCGTTTGAGGAGGGCGGGCCGCACCGCTCACGCTCGCAGGCAAGGATGGCGCATGCACCGTGGTGAATGCAGCGAACCGGTCAACTCGGTCGGAAAGCTGTTCGGTTGTACGTGGACAACTGAACATCCGATGGCGCAGAACCGCCGAGAGGCACGAGCGGTACGGGGACGCCCGCCGACGGGTGAAGATCGGGCAGTGCGGGTGACCGTCGGCGAAGCCGAAGGACATGGCCGCAACGGACGCGTCGGCCCTGAACCAATCATTACCAGCGGCGGAGTCGAAGACCGACGGCGTTGGAGCGTTAGCTTCAACCTCATTCGGAAGCGCATCAGTTGTACGCGGACAACACAACATGGCGGCATGGCTCAAGCCTCGCCGGGGCCGGATTTTGACATTCAGTTGTACGCGGGCAACTCAATCCGCGGCTGTCGGCGCGCCGCTCGCCTGTAGGAGGACCCGCAGTCCCACGGCTCCGCCTGGGCCGCTGGCGAAGTTCCCAGACCCCCAATCGCGCCACCCGCCCGCGCACCCGTTCTGCATCATTGTGATGGTTGGCGGCCTGCTGAACGGACCAGTGCCGGACTGCCGCATCGCCTCAGCTAAAGAGATTGCGCGCCGAGCGGCCTCGGTGAGGTAGACCGCTGGCCAAAGAAATCGCGCGGGTCGAGCCCGGCCTTGACCACCGGCGCTTGAGGATTAGATCGATCGGCTGCGTGGTAAGCTCCCGCTCCTCGACCGCGCCCATTGATCGATCGCTTCGAAGACAGGGCCGTCCTTGATGCCCGCCCTTTCGAGGGGTTTGTCCATCAACTTTGCGCCGTATCTTGGGAATCCATCGCCCTTAGGAATCGATGGTGAGATGTTCGATCCCATAGATTTGTTGGACGCGAAGGCGGCCACGTGCGCATAAAGCAGAGTGGTTGAGACTATCCAGAACGCAAGCGACCCATCTTTCGATTGTCGCGCTCGAACGCGCCGATCCGGAGAAGAACGTTTCCCGGTGCCACGTGTTGTCGGTCGAACCAACTCTTATCGACGCGATGAGCCTTGTCCCGCAATGGGACCGAATAGGGCAGGGCGGTCGGCGTCTTGTGCAATTTTTGTACCGACGTCGCGGCGGCAAAGGTCGAGCTCGAAACTTGGCTGTCGAGGAACCGCGCGCGGCTGCGACGTTCGGCTTTAAGCGGACGACAAAGGGGCCCTTGCACTGCACGGAGAGACGATCACCGGGCCGCGGCCGCGATTGCCATTCAGCGTGCTCGCGCTCCAGGCGCCGTCGCGGGGAGCGGAAACGCGCCGTGCATTGAGGGCGAAGGCGATCCAGCGCGGCCCCTCGCCCCGCGTCCTGTCCGGTCGGAGAGGTGGTCAGTGATGCAATCGCGTAACCCCGCCCTTCGCCTGCCTAAAACAATCGGACGTCCAGCACGAAAGGCTCAGCTGCGATGATTGTGATTTGTCCGGCGGCGGGATGCCGGTGACTGATGAGCACGTTCACGTCGGGCGAGCCGCTGAGCGGAACGATCGCCGAAGGCACGCGCAGCAGTGGTGCGTCGAGCGCGTCATGCCATTGATCGCCGCGGTGTTGGGTCGAGCTTTCGTGTCGCCGCCATGACTCAGGCAGGTCGGGGATGGAGATCGTCTCAACAGGAAGGCTGTCCGGGACCTCGTAGCGCACCATCACGAGTTCCGGCAGTAGTTCGGGATCCTGGACGTGCACGAGTTTCTCCAGCACGCAAAGCGACGGCGACGTTGAGCAATAGGTGATGGCGTGTCCAGCGGTGTTCCATCGCCCGTCGTAGAGCAGGCCATAGCCTCCATCGAACGCCTCGGCGTGCTGCTTGCCCGAGAGGCGCCAAAGAAGCATCAGGCGGCGGCGCCCCAGCTGATCTTCGCAAGAATGATCTCGATGAGGCGGGCGCCGGCTTCGGTTTGGGCGATATCGAGCGGGGTTTCACCGGACAGTTCGACGAGCGGACGCCGCAGCCAAGTATTGGCCTTGTCCTTGCTTCCGAAAGTGTCTTCTGCGACGGTTTGGATGCGAAGCAGTCGCACGGCCCGATCGGACTCTTCGACCGTCAGCGGCTGCTTCTTGTCCGCGCGGTGGCGGCGTGTGCGTTGCGGGATGACGAAGCGCTCGATCTCCTGTTCGGTGAGCCCGGCCTGCGCGAGACCCTTGAGCGCGACGAGCGGAAGGCGCCTCCGCACGGCGAGCGCCAGATCCGCTTGCGAGCGCACATTCTGGCCGAGCACGGACTGTCCTCCGAGCTTACGGGCCACTTCTTCGACCACGACCGACATCCAGACCTCCTTGAAGGTTGCGGCAATCTGCCGTGCAAGTTAGCGGCAGCTTGCCAAAAATTCAAGAGCCGACGCCGGAGTGGGGTTCCGCGATGCGCTTCTTCGGCCGAGAGGGAAGGGCGATCGCCGGAAACGCACCCCTTCAATCCCGAGCCGCATTCGGGGATGGGAGTCGCGTCTGGGTCACTTTGCGTGCGTCGGCCCGGCGCCAGGCGATGAATTCCGGCCCCTTGGTCGCGCCGCCGCGCATGAGCGCCATGTCCGGGTGCTTGGCGAGAACGCGGTCGAGCGCGTCCCAGATGGCGCGGTGGTCGTTGCAGTCAACGCCTTCGGCGAGGTGATCTTGGCGCCTTTCGGCATGAGCGGCTCGATCTCGGACCGCCGCTTGGCGGCGAGGAAATCCCTGCTGTCGATCATCGCGGCGGTCAGATTTGCGGTGGCTCATCCGTCAGGCGGTGCGCGGCCGCCAGGCGGATCCTATGTGCGCCTCGAAGAGGTCGGCGGCGCAGTCGCGGAAGGCCTCGAAAGCGTTGCGGCGCTCTATCATGGTCCCCTCGGCGATCCGCCGCACGAGCTCGACCGAGCGGATTTCCGAGCCGTCCAGCTCGGCCTGGCTGCGCTTCTGCTCGTCCTCGTTGCGGTCGAGCCGGCGTCCAACTTGCGCCGCGGCGCGGTGGAACAGGTTGACCGTCGACCAGAGAAGGTCCTCGAGGTCGGGCTCGAGGCGTGTGTCGGCTAAGACCGAGACGAGGGCGTCGAAGGCGTCGGCCAAGGCCGCTTCGACGGCGCGCTGGTCGGGCAGGGGTCGGGGATCAGGCTCGTCCTCATGGGGGCGATGGCCATTGAGTTGCAACTCCTCGAGCAGCCGCGCGGTGGGGGAGCAGCGTGGAATGGGTTCGAATTCGTCGTCGCGGTCATTTCTCATAGGGGCGGCTCCTGGCGCTCGTCTCAGCCGCGTCTTTTTGCGGCCTTCGGGGCGAACAAGCGGCGGGCAGAGCGGGCCTCCACCGCCAAAGCGCGAGCGTGGCGGCCGGAGCGTGAGCGGAGGAGGGCAGGGAGGCGGCTGTTTTGCCTCGCGATGCAAAGGCGGCCCATGGGCCATTCGCCGGCCGCGATCACGGTCGGGGCGGTCGATGACACAAAGCCGAAGCGGACGTCCGCTCCGAGAAGGTCGCCAACGCGCGGCGAGGAAGATGCGGACCGGCGCTTTGTCGCAGGGGTTCGCGGGATCAAGCCAGGTCCGATGGACGTCAGTGAGCAGTCCGGCGCTGTCGGTGACCGCCGCGATAATCGCCGGCAAGCCGCGCCGCGGCGCCTCGTCCGAGTCGCGGCAATAGCAATGGGGGATGGAACCGCAGCGCGGCAACGTCATGTGCGCGGGATCGAGGCCGCGACGGGTGAGGTAGGTTTCCGCGAACGTGCGGAGAATTGGCCGCGACATCGCGAAGAGTCGGCGCGCCGCGTCCGACGATTGAGATGTGGAGCGCGGCGCGCGACCGATGTCGCGCTGCGCTTAAACGTGAGACGCCCTATTCAATGTTTTCAATCGCCTAGTTTTGCACCTAAATTGAGACTCTGTAGTTAAGTATGAGACTCGGACCTTGCTGTACTGCACTTAATTTGAGAATGAGAATCCGCAATGTCGGTGAAAATGTGCGCGGGCAAAATGGACGATCTGCAAGGCGACAACGACGCGACGGGCGCTGGAAGGAAGACCGCCGGCGAGAAGGGCATTGTCACGGGAACCTGTTTTTTACTTATTATTACTCACGCTTCGGAAGCCGCGACGAGCGATTCCAATAGGTTAGCGCGTCGCTCCAGCCGGCGGGAGCGACCTCTACTTGCTTGATGTGACAATGCCCTCTGGCATGCTCGATGCACCAGGGCTACGGCGGCTGAACAGGCCGGTGCCGGGCCAGCCGCCGGCTTGCCGGGATGAAACGGAGGAGGCGCACGTGAAGACCAGCGGTCGGCAGGGCAGGGGCTACGGCGACGAGCGGGGAGTGGAGCCCGCCCGTGACAGAGACCTACGGCGGCGTTCGGTTGAAATACTTCGCGACCTGGGTCTGCCGAAGGAAAAGATAGTCGCGTACCATCGTCGTTTTCCGATACCGACGCCCACGAGGGGCGGGGGCACCGATCGCCGGCGTCGATAATGAGGCGGTGATCCAGGGAGACGGCTTAGCGATGCCAATCCGACCTGACGACCTGAGCTGCGACCGCTCTGTCCCCCATACTGGCGCGAGCTAGACTAACCAGCCACGTCCGTTTCGAGCGCGCTCAAGGCAGGTGCCGACGTTGTGGCCGACCACACCTCGCCCTTCTCTGCTGCCTACCAGACGGGCGCTGGGTCGACGAGCAAGCGGCGATATGGCGGGATCTCCGAGGACGCCCCGCCCGCTGGCCCGACCTTATGGAGGCAACCGGTTTCGGATGACGCGGATCGTGCTCGCAGCGGCGCACCTGGACAGCGATCCGACCAACAATCGGCTAAAGAATTCCGCGCTTGATCGCGTCGGCGGCCGTGGCGAGAGGCAGGACGAGGGAGAGAGGCGCATCGAGCAGGGGGAGAGCGCCATAGCTTTCGTACCAGCGCGCCGCGCTTTCGTTCTTGGCGTCGATCAGCAAAGCGACGCCGCCGACATCATCGGCGACGCGGATGCAGCGTTCGGCCGCACGCAGCAGGAGAGCGCCGCCGAGCCCCTCGCGTTGCGTCGTCCGATCAACGGCGAGCCGGCCGAGGCGAAACACAGGCACGTCGTAACGGCCGAGACCCTTCTTCGCGAGAGCGGGCGCGCGGCTGTATTCGAGCGACGCGGGGCTCAGCGTGTAGAAGCCGAGGATGCGCGCCGGTGTGTCGATAGGCGCGGCGACGAAGCATTTCGCGCCCCCGCTTTCGTGGTTCTGGCGGGCGTAGCGTTGCAAATGGCATTGTCACGCCGCTCCGGGCTTGCGGCGTACTCGGTGGCCGGTTAGCCGGAGCTTCTTTCTTTCGATAGGCCCAAGCATCTGATTTTGCGCGCCTTTGCGGCTGCGGAGGGTGAAAACGTAGCCATGTAAATGCAACATTTTCATTGATTGTCTGTGGTGTTTCCGCTATCGTTCGTCCATGTACATCGAAACCGTCCCCAACCGCGGCTCGCCGCCCGCGATCCTGCTGCGCGAGAGCTACCGGGACGGCAAGAGCGTGCGAAAGCGCACGCTGCTCAACCTCAGCCATTGGCCGCCCGAGCATGTCGAGGGGCTGCGCGGCGTGCTCAAGGGCGGGGTGGTGCTTCCACCGGGCGGGCAGCCCTTCGCCATCGAGCGCTCCCTGCCGCATGGGGCCGTCGCTGCGGTTCTGGGGACGGCGCGCGCGGTCGACCTGGAGCGTCTGCTCGGGCCGAAGAACGCGGAAGAGCCCAACCGCCCGCGCGATCTCGTCATGGCGATGATCGTCGGCCGCGTCATCGCCCCGGCCTCCAAGCTCGCCACC
>JAFAHO010000400.1 GCA_019237205.1 Hyphomicrobiales bacterium | reverse complement strand
GGTGGCGCAGGCGGAGATCAATCTGCGCCGAACCCAGGTTCGCAGCCCGGTCAATGGCTATGTCACGAACCTCTTGATGCGGGTCGGCGATTTCGCCCATGAGGGCGGCGCCAATATCTCGGTCGTCGACACCGACAGCTATTGGATCGACGGGTACTTCGAGGAGACCAAGCTGGCGCGCGTCTGCATCGGCGATCGCGTCGACGCGAAGCTGATGGGATACGCCGAGCCCATCCTCGGACACGTGGCCAGCGTGACGCGCGGCATCGGCGTGTCGGACGCCGCAGGCGGCACGCAGGGCCTGCCCAACGTCAACCCCGTCTTCACCTGGGTCCGTCTCGCGCAACGCGTGCCGGTTCGCATCGGAATCGATCATGTTCCTCCGGGCGTGCCGCTCGTCTCCGGCCTGACCGCGACGGTGACGATCAAGGAGGAAGTCGTCGGCGCCCAAGGTCGATCCTGGCTCGACCGCGCCGCCGCGGAAGTTGGCGCCCGACTGTCGGATGTCCTGATGAGTCCGCCTGCCCGGACCGGATGCATTCCGGCGACGACCACCGATCGGGCAACCCCGGAGCTCCTTCCGGCGGACACGGCAAAGTCGGCGGCCACCCCGGAAGAGATCAATCCCGGCCTCGCGCCCGGCATAGACAAGTCTCCGAGGAACAGGAGCTGAGCGCGCGCAACGATATCCCAGTCTACGACACCGCTGCGCCAAGGCGCGTCGACGACTGGCAACCCGGCCAACTGTTGGCCCCCAATAAGGAGCGTCGTCCATGAGCGCCCTGATTCGCCCGAAGACGATCACGGTTGACGGATTGTCGGTCCGCTACGCCGAAGGCGGCCAAGACGGTCCCGACGCGATCCTAATGAGCCCGTGGCCTGAAAGCGTATACGCCTTCGAGCCGGCCTGGCCGCACCTCGCCGCCGCCGCGCACGTCGTCGCCATCGATCCCCCCGGGATTACCGGGATTACGTGACACGCCCGTCTTTACCCATTTTTACCTCGGCGGCCGCGACATCGCTCTTAGGGCGTAAACGACGCGGTTGAGGCGGCGGCTGATTGCGTCGAGAAACGCATCGTCGCCGAGCGGGCGGTCTATCAACTGCTCCGCCGTAGCACCGCAACAAAAAGGTAAAGGAGGGCGTGTCACAGTAATCCGTCAATATCGTTTGCCTTATACGTAGGCGATCGGGGAGTTTACGGCGACAGTCTACTCTATCCCGGTTCTCTTGGTTACCTGTCACGTTGGGCGTGTTGCGCGAGAGCGGCCGTCCCCCAATCGGACCGCCTTCCATCCATCAGCGTATTGCTGTTTCCCGACAGTTTCGGCCCGCGCGACGTCGCGACAGATTGCGAAGGGCGCGTCCGGGCCTGGGCGGAGCGGTCTTACGACGCGACATTCCCTCCCCCTCTGGCGGAGGAGGGTGAGAGAGTCCAATTTGGCCGACGCGCGCCACTAGCTCATGGAACGATCACCCCCGGGTTCATGATCCCCGCCGGGTCGAGAGCGTGCTTCGCCGCCGCGAGCGCCTTGCCGAACAAATCGGGGCGCTGGGCGCGGTACCAGGGCATGTGGTCGCGCCCGACCGCGTGATGGTGGGTGATCGTGCCGCCGGCGGCGATCAGGGCGTCGGATGCGCGGGTCTTGATGTGCGTCCATTGCTCGATCAGCCGGGTCGGATCGCCGCGGACGTTAAACGTGTAGTAGACCGCCGGCCCGTCGGGATAGACGTGGGTGAAGCGGGTCGACAGGGTTCCGGCATGTCCGGTCGCTTCCTTGAGCGCCTCTTCCGTCGCCTTGCGGACGGCGCCGTGAAAAGCCTCGAACTTGTCCCAGGTGATGGCGGTCTCGAACGTGTCGTTGATGACGCCCATCGGCACAGTGAGTTCGCGCCCATAGGGCATGCGGATGAAGGCGGTGCGCCAGCGTGAAGCTGCGCCCTCGTCGACGTGACGGCGCCCGCCGCTGTTCTGCATGAGTTCGACCGCTCGCGCCATCCACGCGTCGACCGGATGATCGGCGGATTCGAAGGCAAGCACGAGCAGACTTTCCTCGTAGGCGTTGACGCCATAGGCGCCCGCTTCGTCGTTGTCGATAACGCGCAGGTTCGAGGGGTAGAGGCCGGCTTGGGCGACGGCGCGAACGGCCCTAGCCGCGGCGAAGAAATCGGGGAAGCCGAACACCGCGTCGCCGCGGAAGCGCGGCCGGCCTTGCAGTCGCATCCAGGCCTCGGTGATCACCCCGAGCGCGCCTTCGGAGCCGATCATCATGCGGTCTGGGCTGGGGCCGGCGCCCGAGCCCGGCAGGCGCCGCGACTCCATCGCTCCGGCCGGGCTGATCGTGCGGAGGCTTTCGACGAGGTCGTCGATATGGGTATAGAGCGTGGCGAAATGCCCGCCGGAGCGGGTCGCGATCCAGCCGCCCAGCGTCGAGAATTCGAAGCTCTGCGGATAGTGGCGCAACGCGAAGCCGTGCGGCTTCAGCGCCGCCTCGATCGCCGGCCCGCGGATGCCGCTCTGGATGCGAGCGGCGCGGCTCGTCGCGTCGACCTCGAGCACCTGGCCGAAGCGCCGCATGTCGAGGCTTACCGCTCCGGCGTAGCCGTCGCCCACCGCCGGCTCGACCCCGCCGACGACCGAGGAGCCGCCGCCGAAGGGAATGACGGCGACCTTCGCGCCGCCCGCCCAATCGAGCGCGGCCGCAACCTCGGCTTCGGTCGCGGGCAGGGCGACGAGGTCGGGCGCGTTGGCGAAGTCGCGCGCGAGGGCGCGGACAGTTTCCGGATAGGACTTGCCGTAGGTATGCAGGAGCCGCTCGTAAGGCTCTGAAGTCAGGACGTGCGCGAGCGATGGTGGCGCGGCGACGCGGGGGGCGCGGAGCGCGATGTCTGAGGCTTGCGGCGGGGGCGCCGCGACGGGCTCGACGCCGAGGTGATTGACGACGAAGCGGAACAGATGCTCGCGCTCGGCGTCGGTGAGGCCGGTGTTCTCGTAACCCCAGCCGTAGAATTTGAGCCTTTTCGCCATGGTTGCGAACTATTGGACGCTGATGAGGTGCAGCGCAGCCTTTCCGCCCCTCACCGCTTTGGTCGAAATGCGGCGATCGAATGTCGCCAGATGTCCGTCATGGGTCACCGCCAACGCCAGCAGATAGCTGTCTGTGACCTGCCCTGAGGTCAGGATCCGGCTGGTTTCGACATGTTCGGCGCCGACCAGGCTGATGTCGTCGGGCCAGAAGATGTGGCCCGCCAATGACCGAAGCTCGGCGACAATACCGATGACGGTGGCCGGCGACCCTGGAGCGCCAGGATAGTTGGAATGGCTGACGATACGAATGACGCCGTTTTCGGTCAGCAGGCAGGTGGCCCAGCTCTCATGTCCCTCGGTCTCGAACCAACGGTGCGCGGCCTCATGGCCCACATGAGCCGGATCAATGAGGGCGATCAGAACGTTGACGTCTAGCAGGTATGTCGTCACAGCGACTCGTCGCGAAGCCCATTCACCGTCTCGAGCGTCACGACGGCTCGGTCATCGCTGCGCGGCAGCAGCGGAATCCCGTTTCGCCTCATCGAGGACTGCGGCGGGTGCAAGGCGCGGCGTGCAAGATCGGATACGACCTCTCCAATGCTCCGATGCTGCTGTTGGGCGATCGCCCTCGCGGCGATCAACACATCGTCATCGAGAGCCAATGTCGTGCGCATGTTGCGCCCACCTCCGAAGCATCAAACATCAAGCATCAAGCATCAAGCATCAATTAGCCCGCCCGGACTCGAGTATCAAGCGCCGATGCTGGCTCCGCTGGGGCCCAGCCCCAATTACCCCATCATCAATCGCTGTGCCGAACCCACCGCGAACCAGAGCATCAGTGTGCCTGTAGCGAGATCGACCAGGATCGTCCACCAGCGCTTCGCCGGGCCTTCGAGCGTCCGGTGCAGGAGCGCGTTTGACGCGGCCCAGATGACGCCCCAGGTCAGCGCGCCCGCGATCACCGCGGCGGCCATGACGAGGAGCGATCCCGCCCGCGCGCCGGCGAGCTCCGGCCGGCCCATGGCGGCGAGCCAGAAGGCGACGTTCCACGGGCTCGTCAGCGCCATTGCAGCCCCAAGCCCAAAGCCGCCGCGGGCGGAGGAGAAGCGAGCGCGCGCGTCCAGCTTCGGCTGGTGCGCGTCTCCAAGCGCAAAGGCCCGCCACGAACCGCGCAGGAAGAGGAAGGCAAGCGCCAGCAGAAGGGCGATGCTGACGATTCCCATGCCCGCTCGCGCGAGCGGCGCGGCGAACAGAAGGCCCACGCCGAACGCGACCGCGACCGCCCAAACGGCGTCGGCGCTCGCCGCGCCGACGAGGACCGCAATGCCCGCCCAGAAATCGCCCGCGGCGCAACGCCGCGCAATCTCGGCGTTGATCGGCCCCGGCGGCCAGGCGACCGACCAGCCGAGCACAAAGCCAGTCACGAGAAGGGCAGGCAGGGAAGCAGTCATGCGCCTGCATCGTGAAGCGGAGCGGCGCTGTCAACGGGCAGGCCCTTCGTTGGTAAGAAGCATTGCCCTTCGCTATTTCTGTTGCTACAATAATTCGTGAAGATTGAATTCGATCCGGCCAAGAGCGCTACCAACGCCAAACAGCGCGAATTGCCGTTCGAGCTGGCCGCGGAGCTTGATTGGGACGCGGCGCGCGTGCGGCGCGACTACGGCGAAGATCGGTTTGTCGCGCTCGCTCCGATGTCCGGAAGGCTCTATGCGGTTTGCTACTGCATTCGCGGCGAGGCGCGCCGGATTATCAGTGTTCGCAAGGCGAACAGAAGAGAGGAGCGAGCATATGCGAAGGCCTCTGACTGACAAGGACGGCGAGGTGCGCGAGCTTACGAAAGCGGACATGCGCCTTTTCAAGCCGATCGCCGAGGTCGATCCCGGCATGGTCGAAGCGATGAAGGAATTCAAACGTCAGGTCGGGCGTCCGAAGGCCGTCGCGCCCAAAAGACATATCGGGTTCCGGCTAGCGGCGGATGTCGTCGAGAGCGTCAAGGCGTCCGGACCGGGCTACAACATCCGGGTCGAGGAGGCGCTGCGCGCGGCGCTTGAACGGGGAGCGTTCGGCAGGGAGGAAAAGCAGGCCGACGGTCCTCGGTCTAAGCCGGTCCCGTCCAAGCAGGCTGCAGGACTTTCCGCCAAGGTGGCGAAGGCGGTGAAAAAGCGCAAACAGCAGCGGCTTGCTGCGGCGCAGGCGGCAAAGCGCGCCGCGAGCAAACGAAGGGCATAATTGCAGCATCCCTTGCGATGATCCGCATCGCCCTCACCGCCGAGGCCTTCGGCGCCATCGTCGCCACCGGGCCGGTCGGTTCGGTAGGCTATGAGCATGATCGGGCTTGAGCTGGAGGAGCGCGATGTCGACCAAAACGCCCCGATCCCGCGAAATGGCGGAAAGGCCGCTCGAGCTTGATCCGGACCGCGTCAAGCGCGCGGCGCGCCCGCCCTATGCGATCATCGACATCGGATCCAATTCGGTCCGGCTCATGGTCTATGACCAGCTTGGCCGCGCGCCGATGCCTCATTTCAACGAAAAATCGCTGCTCCGGCTTGGCGAGGGACTGGCTGAGACGGGCTCCATTGCGCCCGAAGGCTTTCGGCAAGCCGTTCAGGCGGTGCGCCGGTTTCGCGCCATCGCCGATGCGATGGGCGTAACCCGGATCGACGCGATCGCGACGGAGGCGATGCGCCGCGCGTCCAATGGACCGGCTCTGGCGGCGGCGATCGCAAGGGCGAGCGGGCTTGAGGTTCGCATCCTCGCCGGCGAGGAAGAGGCCCGCTACGCGACGCTCGGCGTCGTCTCAGGATTTTTTCGCCCCGTGGGACTGGTGGGCGACATGGGCGGCGGCAGCCTCGAAGTTGCGGAAGCGATCGACGACCATGTTGGAGGCAGCTGGGTGAGCCTCCCGCTCGGCGCGTTGCCGGTCGAGGCGATGCTCTCCGAGGGTCTTGCGGCGGCCAAGCGCCGCGTCGACGACATCCTTCGCGACGGCCTCAAGCCCGGGCTGAGTCGGCCGGTGTTCTATCCGGTCGGCGGCGGCTGGCGCTCGCTCGCCAAGGCTCACATCGAGGCGGTTGGCGCGCCGGTCAAAGTCGTTCACGGCTATGCGCTCGCCGCGCCGGTCGCGCGAGAATTCGCACAATCCATCATGCGCCTGTCCCCGACCAGGCTCGCCGCGATGCCGGGCGTCGCCGCGCGGCGGGCGCGTACGCTTCCGGCCGCGGCGCTGGTGCTCGACCGCCTGCTCAAGCGCCTCGCGCCGGAGCGCGTCGTGTTTTCCGCCCTCGGACTGCGCGAGGGCCTGCTTTATTCGCAGCTCACTAAGGCTGAGCAATATCTCGATCCGCTGATCGAGGGCGCGCAGCTCATCGGCCTGCCGCTGGCGCGGGTGCCCGACTTCGCCCCCGCACTCGCGTCTTGGACCGCCGATCTCTTTCCGGGCGAGAGGACTGCGGAGGCGCGCCTCAGGGTGGCGATCTGCGCGCTTTCGGATATCGCCTGGAGAGACGCGCCGGACTTGAGGGCGGAAGAAAGCTTTCGCCGCCTCCTGCAATTCCCGTTCATCGGCATCGATCACGCCGAGAGGGTTTTCATCGCCGCTGCGATCCATGCGCGCTATGCGGGCCGGCCCGATGCGACCTGGCTCAAGCCGGCGGCCAGCCTCCTTTCCCCAGCGGCTCTCCGCCGCGCCCTCATTCTCGGACGGACTATGCTGCTCGCTTACCGGTTTTCCGGCGGCGTGCCCGCGCTGCTCGCCGGCGCGCGCCTTCGGCTCGACGCTGATAGCGTCCGGCTCGAAGTCGGTTCGGCTGCGCGCGCGCCCGACAGCGAAGCCGTCGCCGAGCGTCTCCGCCTGCTCGCCAGCGCAATCGGCGTCAAACGCAGCGAAATCGTCGTCGCCGACGATGCAGGCCGGCCAGTTTAAGCCAAGAAAGAAGGCGCTTCGTCATGACTGAACGCTCGTCCTCGATCGAGATCGGCTTCCTCGTCTTTCCGAACGTCCAGCAGCTCGACCTGACCGGACCCTACGAAGTTTTGGCGTTGTGGCCGCGGGCGCGGGTCCGTCTCGTGGCGAAGACCCTCGATCCGGTCGTCTCCGCGACCAGGCTCGTTCTCACGCCGGACGAAACTTACGCGGGCTGCCCGCAACTCGATGTCCTCTGCATTCCTGGCGGGGTCGGGATCAACGCGCTTCTGACCGACGCAGAAACGCTCGCCTTCGTCCGCCGTCAGGGGGAGGGCGCGCGCTACGTGACCTCGGTCTGCACCGGAGCGCTCGTGCTCGGCGCCGCGGGCCTGCTGAGGGGCAGGCGCGCGACGACCCATTGGGCCTCCCATCATCTTCTCAAGCCCCTGGGCGCGATCCCGGTCCGCGAGCGGGTGGTCAGCGATGGCAAGCTGATGACTGGGGGCGGCGTCACCGCCGGCATCGATTTCGCGCTGGCGCTCGTCGCCGAACTCGCCGGGCGCGACATCGCAGAGGCGATCCAGCTCAATCTCGAATACGCGCCCGCGCCGCCCTTTCACGCCGGCAGTCCAGAGACCGCGCCGACTGCGGTTGCGGAAGTCGTGCGCTCGCGGCTCGCGCCGATCGTGAAAGAGCGCGAGCGGCTTGTCGCTGAGGCGGCGAGGAGCCTCGGCGCTGGCCCGTAGGGCCTGAACGATGGTCCCGGCGCTGCGCCCCCGCGGTTGACAAGCCAAACGCGCGGACCTGACAGTGCCGGTTGATTGAGCCGTTCCGGCTGCGGCCGTGGCGGCGCCGGATAAGCAAAGCCATGCTCGATATTGTCCTCGTCCTGGGCGTATTCGGGACGCTGCTGGTGGTTGTCGCGCTGAGCCAGCCGCTCGCGGAGCGGCTGGGGCTCGCGCCGGTCGTGCTGCTGGCCGTGATCGGCGGCGCGATGGGCGCGGCCTCGGGCTTTCTGCTGCATAGCCCGTTCTCGAGCGATTTCGGGGAGATGGTCAGGCTTTTCGCCGATCTGCCGCTCGGGTCCGAAACGTTCATCTATGTCTTCCTGCCGCTGCTCGTGTTCGAGGCGGCGTTCACCAGCGACGTCCGGCGCATCATCGAGGACGCCGCGCCGATCCTGATGCTCGCGGTCATCGCGACCATCGCCACCGCCGTGATCGTGGGCGTCGCGCTGTGGCCGTTCGCCGCGTTGCCGCTCACCGTCTGCCTGCTGCTCGGCGCGGTGATTTCGACCACCGACCCCGCCGCGGTGATCGCGGTTTTCCGCGACGTCGGCGCGCCTGCGCGGCTGACGCGGCTCGTCGAGGGCGAAGCCCTCCTCAACGACGCCGCGGCGATCGTGCTCTACACCGTCCTGCTCGGGATCATCGTCTCGGGACGGCCGCCGGTCATCGGAAACGGCGCGATCGAATTCGTCCGCTCCTTCCTCGGCGGCGCCTTGCTCGGCGCGATCGCCGGCCGCGCCTTCCTCCAGTTCATTCCGTGGGTCGGCGACGACCGGCTCGCAGAAGGGACGCTGACCGTCGCGCTCGCCTATCTCTCCTTCATCGGGGCCCAGCGCCTGTTCGATGTCTCAGGCGTCGTGGCGGCGCTCACGGCCGCCCTCATGGTCAGCGCCTTCGGACGGACTCGCATCGCGCCTTACAACTGGTCATTCCTCACCGATCTCTGGGAGCAGATCGCCTTCTGGGCCCATTCGCTCGTCTTCCTGCTGGCGTCGATCCTGGTGCCGAGACTGCTGTTCGACATGCGCCTGCACGACCTCGAGTTGGTGGCCGTCCTGATTGGAGCGGCCTTCGCCGCCCGCCTCGCGGTCCTGTTCCTGCTGCTGCCGATCCTGAGCCTCGCGAGACTCACCCACCCGATCAGCACCGCCTACAAGCTTGCGATCGCGTGGGGAGGCTTAAGAGGCGCGCTGACTTTGGTGCTGGCGCTCGGCGTCACCGAGAATCCCGCGCTGCCGCATGAGGTTCGCCGCTTCGTCGCGGTGCTCGCGACCGGCCTCGTGATGTTCACGCTCCTTGTCAACGGCACGACGCTGCGAGGAATCATCCGGCTGCTTGGCCTCGATCGCCTGTCGCCGATCGACCAACTGTTGCGCGACCGTGTGCTGGAGCTCAGCTTTGCCGAGACGAGCGACATGATCGCCAAGACCGCTCAGGAGCATGATCTTCATCAGGAGGCCGTGGAACGGGCGCTTGCGCCCTATAAGGCGAGACAGGCGGCGGCGGGCTTCCGAGAGGCGGTCGGGGAAATCGCCCTGACTGACCACGATCGGATGACTGTCGCGCTGGTCGCGCTCGGAAACCAGGAGCGGATGCTTGTCTTCGATACGCTGGCGCGGCGCGCCGCTTCCCCCGCCGCCCTCCAGGCGCTCATGCGCAACGCCGACGCGCTGGTCGAGGGCGCAAGAAGCGGCGGCCGGCTCGGCTACAAGCGCGCCGCCGAAGCCGCGCTCGCTTTCCCGTTCTCGTTTAAGGCCGCTTATTTCGTCTATCGGCGTCTCGGCGTCAGCCGCTTCGTCGGGGATCGCCTCGGCGAGCGTTTCGAGACCCTGTTGGTGACCCGTCTCCTGATCCAGGAACTTGGCGGCGCCGCGGCCAAGCGTTCGCGCTCGATCTTTGGCGAGCGGGTCGGCAAGCTCATCGACACCATTCTTCAGGCCCGCCTCGATCAGACGAAGTCCGCGCTCGATGCGTTGCGCCGTCAGTATCTCGACTATGCGGCCGCGCTCGAAGCCCGATTCCTGCGCCAGTCAGCCTTGCGCCGCGAGATGGGGCGCTATCAGGCCCTGTTCGAAGGGGGCCTGATCCCGGCGGAGGTTTATCGCGATCTCAAGAACAGCGCCGAGGCGGCGCAGGACGCGGACGCTCCGCCGCGCTTCGACATCGGGCTCGATACGCACGCGCTCATCGTGCGGCTCGACATGTTCGCCGGTCTCGATGAGCGGCACCTCGAAAGCGTGCAGAAGCTATTGAGGCCCCGCTTCACTGTGCCGAAAGAACTGATCGTGCGGAAAGGCGCCCCCGGAGACGCGCTATACTTCATCGCCTCCGGCGCCGCGGAGGTCGTCCTTCCCGGCCGGCGCATTCCGTTCGGCAGCGGCGACTTCTTCGGCGAGCTCGCCCTGCTCACCGGCGAGCCGCGAGTGGCCGACGTGAGAGCTTTGACCTATTGCCGGCTGCTGGTGCTGCGCAAGGCCGATTTCGACCGGTTCATGCGCGACAACCGCGACGTGCGCCTCAAAATCCATGAGATCGCCGAGAAGCGCTGGGCGATAAACAGAGCCGATCCGGCGGCGGCGGTGTAGGGCAATTATGCCGTCCCCGTCGCCCGCTCCCTGAGCAGCGCCCCCAGCGCCTCGGGCGTCGCGACAGCCAAGCTGCAGGTCTGGCCCTGGCAGAGCACGGCGGCAGGCTCGGCGGCCGGCGGCAGATCCGGCCGGGGCGAGCCATTCGGCCAGAGGCGGCGGTCGAGCCTGAGCACCGTCAGCGACGGGTCGGGCGCCCGAAGCGCGACCGCTGCCAGCGCCTGAGCCGCGGCGTCGTCGAGCGGCCCGTCGACGACGACCGAACCGCCGCGCATCAGCATGTCGGCGCCCATGAGCAGGAGCGGACTTCCGCCGATCCCTTCGGGCGCGCCGGAAAAGGCGTTGACGAGGCTTGTCCCCGCCTCGCGCCAGCGCGGTTCGTCGGTCAGATGCCAGAGCCGCGCGAAGGTCTCCATGAGCAGGCCGACGCCGGACGGCGTCGCGCCGTCATGCGCATGGCGGGGCCGCGCGCCGGGAACGTCGGCGGCGTCCCTGGCGGTGAGGTAAACGCCGCCCTTGCCGTCGCCGAAAAGATCGAGCGCCTCGCCCGCGAGGCGTCGCGCGGCGTCAAGGTCGGCGGGATCGCCGCCCGCCTCGAAGAGGGCGAGCGCCGCCCGGGCCATCGAGGCATAATCGTCGAGCATGCCGCGCGCGCCGGCCCGCCCGTCGCGCCACGCGTGCAGGAGCCGGCCGTCGGGGCCGCGCAGCACGTTCATGACGAAATCGAAGGCCCAGCGTGCGGTGATGAGCCACTGCGGCTCGCCGAAGGCCGCGCTGGCGCGGACGAGCGCCGCAATCGCGAGGCCGTTCCAGTCGGCGAGCACCTTGTCGTCGCGGGCAGGCCGGGGGCGCTTTTCGCGAATCGCGAACAGTTTCGCCCGCGAGGCGGCGAGGTCCGCCTCCTGCTCGGCCGCGCCCATGGGGGCGAGACGTCGCAGCACCGTCTTGCCTTCCCAGTTTCCGCTCGCCGTCACGTCGTAGGCCGCCTTGAAGCGCGCCGAGGCCTCTCCCAGCGCCGCGTCAATCTCCTCCTCCCGCCAGACGTAGAAGGCGCCTTCCTCGCCCTCCTGGTCGGCGTCCAGCGAGGCGGCGAAGGCGGCGCCGACACGCATCTCGCGCATGAGCCAGCCGACCGTCTCGCGCGCCCTTTCGGCCAGGAGCGGGTTGGGCCATAGCGGCTGAACAAGCGCCAGCAATTCGAGAATCTGGGCGTTGTCGTAGAGCATCTTTTCGAAATGGGGCACGAGCCACTCGGCGTCGGTCGAATAGCGGGCGTAGCCGCCGCCGAGATGGTCGTAGATGCCGCCGGCGCTTATCGCCTCGATGAGCGCCCGCACCGCCTCGCCGAACCTCGGGTCCCGGCGGCGGAACATCTCGTTCCAGAAAAAGCGGAAGATCGGCGCATTGTGGAATTTCGGCGCGCCGCCGATGCCCGCGTGCACCGGATCGACGGCGGCGAGAAGCCCGTCGCCGACGCGGGTCAGGTCGTCGGGGGTGAGACTCCGCCCCGGGCTTGGCGCCGAAAGCTCGGCCAGATGTCCGGTCAGCGTCCGGC
>JAFAHO010000152.1 GCA_019237205.1 Hyphomicrobiales bacterium | reverse complement strand
CGCCCGCCGTCGACCTCGAGCACCACGCCGGTCAGGAACGCCGCCTCGTCGCTCGCGAGAAAGAGGGCGGCCGCGCCGATGTCGTGCGGGGTCGAGAACCGGCCGAGCGGCACGGTGGCTCGGAACGCGGCGCGCTTCTCCGGCGTGTCTTCGCCCATAAACATGGCGAGCAGCGGCGTCTCGCCCGCGACAGGCGCAATCGCGCAGACGCGGATCCTGTCCGGCGCGAGTTCGACCGCCATCGACTTCGTCATCACATGCACCGCGCCTTTGGACGCATTGTAGACCGTGAGGCCGGGGCGCGGACGCAACGCCGCGGTCGAGCCGACGTTGACGAAGACGCCCCCGCCCTGCTCGCGCATATGCGGCACGAAGGCTTGCGCGGTCAGCAGGATCGACTTCACGTTCACCGCGAAGATGCGGTCGAACTCGGCTTCCTCAACCTCCATTAGCGGCTTGTTGCGATGCGTGGTGCCTGCGTTGTTGACGACGATGTCGACCCGGCCGAAGGCGTCGATGACGGTTTTGGCCGCCCGCTCGACATCGGCGCGCTTCGACACGTCAGCGCAAATCGCGATTCCCCCGCCACCAAATCGCCTTGCGGCCGCCTCGGCGACGTCGGCCTTGAGATCGAGGCAGGCGACGCGCGCGCCCTCACGGGCGAAGATCTCGCCAATTCCGAATCCGAACCCCTGCCCGGCGCCGGTCACCAGCGCCGTCTTGCCCTTCAATCGCATGGTCCAGTCTCGCGGGCGTTCAGCCGGCTTTCTTCCGCTGCTCGACGAGCTGGTCGTCGATCGCCTTCGCCCGAACGTACGCGGGGCGCGCGCTCAGGAGCGCCCAGTAACGCTCGAAGGCGGGTCGCTTGTCGATCCCGCGGTACATCATCCCCCAGCCGATCTGCGAGCCGACATAGACGTCGGCGGCGGTGAACCGGTCGCCCGCGATATAGTCGGTGCGGTAAAGCGCGCCCTCGACCGCCGTCAGCGCACGCTCGATATTGCCATAGCCGACCATCCCCTCGCGTTCGACGGGAATTTCGAACCCCAGCGCCTTGTCGATGACCGCCGCTTCGACTGGCCCAGCGCCGAAAAAGAGCCAGCGATAGTAGGGGCCGCGTTCGGGCGAACCCGGCGGCGGTGCGAGGCCCGCCGCAGGAAACGCATCCGCCAAATAGGCGCAGATCGCCGCCGCTTCGGTGACGACGATATCGCCGTGACGGATCGCCGGCACTTTGCCCATCGGATTGATCGCAAGATAGTCTGGCCCTTTCATCGAGTGGCCGAATTCGAGAATCTTGGTTTCGTAGGGCTCGCCGACTTCCTCCAGCATCCACCTCACGATGCGGGCGCGCGACATCGGGTGGGTGTAGAAAACAAGTTGCGCCATCGTCGTTCTCCTCGGCTGCCTGCCCAATTCGCTTCGGCCGCCGACTGTGATAAATCGATGACGGACAGGCGGCGCCTGCTTTCCCCACCGACTTTGGAACCGTCATGCGCATCGAAACCGACGTCAAGCTCGATTTCAAGGACGTTCTCATCCGGCCGAAGCGCTCGACCCTCAATTCGCGCAGCGCCGTCGACGTCAGCCGCACGTTCCGCTTTCTCCACACAGGCTCAGAGTGGAAAGGGTTCCCGATCATCGCAGCCAACATGGACGTGACCGGCACGATGGCGATGGCGCGCGCGCTTGGCAAAGATGGCGCTCTAACCGCGCTGCACAAGCACTATCCAGAGGCGGAGCTCGCCAAATTCTTTGCCGGACCGGACGGCGCGGGTGCTTTCTATTCGCTCGGTACGACCGCGGCGGACCTCAAAAAGCTTGCCGCGGTGGCGAAGACGACCCGGATTCGGCTCATCTGCCTCGACGTCGCCAACGGCTATGCCGAGAAATTCCTGGAAGTCGTCAAGCGGGTGCGCGACGATCATCCGGAATCCGTCGTCATGGCCGGCAACGTCGTAACCGGCGACATGACCGAGGCGCTGATCCTGGCCGGCGCGGACATCGTCAAGATCGGCATCGGCCCGGGCTCCGTTTGCACCACGCGACGCGTAACCGGGGTCGGTTATCCGCAGCTTTCCGCCATCATCGAGTGCGCCGATGCGGCGCACGGGCTCAAGGGTCAGGTCTGCGCCGACGGCGGCTGCACGGTTCCCGGCGATGTCGCCAAGGCCTTTGGCGCAGGCGCCGATTTCGTCATGCTGGGCGGCATGCTCGCCGGCCACGACGAATGCGACGGCGATATCCGCTATGAGGAGCGAGACGGCGAAAAAGTGCCGGTCGGCATGACGTTCTACGGCATGTCGTCCGAGACGGCGATGAAGAAGCATTCCGGCGGCGTCGCCCATTACCGCGCCGCCGAAGGCAAATCGGTCGAAACCCCCTACCGGGGCCCGGTCGAGGGCACAATCGGCGAGATCATTGGCGGCGTGCGCTCGATGATGACCTATATCGGCGCCGCCCACCTCAAGGAGGTCTCGAAGCGCACGACTTTCGTTCGTGTCACGGCGCAGACGAACGACGTGTTTGGCGGCTGAGCGCCGACGTCCGCGGGCCGCTACGGCTCCGCGAGCCGGTCAGCGAATTCGGCGATCGTCTTGGCGTAGACCGGCGCATTGTTCCACTCGAGGATAGTGGCGAAATTCGGCTGGCCCTCATCCCATCTTGCGCCGCGCTGCCAGCCGTGCGCCTGCAGGAAGTTGGCGGTGGACGCGAGGGCGTCAGCGGAATTGCCGATCAGATTGCCGCCGTGGCCGCCATTCGAGGAGACGCCATATTTCAGGTATGCCGAGGGCATGAACTGGGTCTGGCCGAGTTCGCCGGCCCATGCGCCGCGCATCTGGCTTGGGGACAAGAGCCCGCGCTGGACGATCATCAGCGCGTCGATGAGTTCGGCGCGATAGAGATTGCCGCGACGGCAGTCGTAGGCCAGCGTCGCAAGCGCGCTGAAGGTTGGATAGGAGCCGAGACCGGAGCCGAAATCGGTCTCGAGCCCCCAGATCGCCACCAGCACCGGGCCCGGCACGCCATAGCGCTGTTCGATCCTCTCCAGCGGTTCGGCATAGGCGATGAGCATCGTCTTGCCTCTCTTGATCCGGCCGGCCGTGATATGGCGCGCGGCAAACGCGGCGTAGTTGCCCTGAAGCCCTGCCTGGCCATGATCGTGCGCCAGGACCGACGGGTCGAAATTGGCAGTCGCAAGGGCGCTGTCGACAACATCGGGCGAGACGCCGTCATTGATCGCGACCTGCTTGAAATCTTCGAGCCAGGCTCCGAAGCCGTCCGCGCTGTTGCCGCACTGCGCGGCGTTCGCCGAGGCGCCGCAAATGGCCGCGGCCGAGAAGACTGCGAAGGCTAAGGCTCTCGTGACTCTTGCTCGCATACCGCTGCTCCAGGTTCATCTGAATTGATTCGGGAAAAGGTTAGTCGCCAAACAGGGCCGAAGGTTGGCTGAACACTCTTATCAGTTCCACAACGCAGGCCGCCTCTATCTTCATCCAAGACTTCTCGCAGCTCAGAGCGATGATCCCGTTCAGAACTTCGTAAGTCTCGCGCCAATAGGGATCATCGGGACCATCAAGAGCGTGAGCGGGTGATGCCATATCCGCTCAGTACGTATGGTGATGCCATATCCGCTCAGTACGTATCAAGCAAAGCCCGCACATTTCCCTAGGCCCGTGCAGCGTCGGATCGCGCCAGTCTCATCCCATGCGACAACTCGGCGTTGGCCGCCTACATCGGCGCGTGTTAGAAGCGCGCGCCATGACCCCCGCCGTCTCAGCCGCCGAGGACCGCAGGCCGGTGCGGCTCGCGGGCGCGACGCGCGCCGAACTCGCCTGCGCCCTCGCCAATCTTGGCCTCGCCGACCGCGAACGCAGAATGCGCGTCTCGCAGCTCTGGCACTGGATCTACCATCGCGGCGCGCGAGATTTCTCGGCGATGCGCAACATCGCCCGGCCGCTCCTCGACCGGCTCGCCGAACGCCACGACCTTGAGCGTCCCGAAATTGTCGCCGAGCAGATCTCCGCCGACGGCACGCGCAAATGGCTGCTGAGGTTGCCCCCCGTCCATGCGCGCGACAAGGGCGCCGAGATCGAATGCGTCTATATTCCGGAATCGGACCGGGGCACCCTCTGCGTCTCGAGCCAGGTCGGCTGCACGCTCAATTGCTCGTTCTGCCACACGGGGACGATGGCGCTTGTCCGCAATCTTACCACCGCGGAGATCCTCGGCCAGGTTCTCGTCGCGCGCGACCGGCTCGGCGATTTCCCCGGCGGCGTCGCTCCGACCGACGGTCTCGTACCGTCTGGCGAAGGCGTCCGCGCCGTTTCGAATATTGTTTTCATGGGCATGGGCGAGCCACTCTACAATTTTGAGGCGGTGCGCGATGCGATCGCAGTCATGACCGACGGGGACGGGCTGTCGCTCTCGAGGCGCCGCATCACCGTCTCGACCTCCGGAGTCGTCCCCGAGATGTCGCGCCTCGGCGCCGAATGCCGGACCATGCTCGCCGTCTCCCTGCACGCGACCAACAATCCGCTGCGCGACCGGCTGGTGCCGCTGAACCGCAAATATCCGATCGAGCAACTCCTGCAGGCCTGCCGCGACTATCCGGGCGCATCAAACGCCCGGCGCATCACTTTCGAATACGTGATGCTGAAAGGCGTCAACGACACGCCGGCGGAGGCGAAGGCGCTCGTGCGCCTGCTGCGCGGCCTGCCGGCGAAAATCAATCTCATTCCGTTCAATCCATGGCCCGGCAGCAACTACGAGTGCTCGGACTGGGAGACGATCGAGCGGTTCTCGGAAATCGTCTTCAACGCCGGCTACGCGAGTCCGGTGCGCACGCCGCGTGGGCGCGACATCCTCGCCGCCTGTGGCCAACTGAAGAGCGAGAGCGAGAAATTGCGGGCGCGGGCGCGGATGATGCTCGAGGAGAGTCTGGTCTTTGGACAAGATTGACGCGCGGGTGGGGCCCGAGACGATCGAAACGGGTGCGGCGGCGCCGCTCGACGTCTGGGCCGTCGCGCGAACGAGCCTCGGCGACATTTTCCGTGCGCCCCGGCTCGACCGGCGCGGAATCGCGGCGCTGACCGGACTGATCCTTGTGGCCTGGCTGTCGACGTCGCTCTATCGGGTCCAGCCGGATGAAAAGGGCGTCGTGCTGCGCTTCGGCAAATGGGTTGCGACGACCGATCCGGGCCTGCACGTGCATATGCCCTACCCGATCGACGCGGTGTTGCTGCCAAAGGTCACGCAGGTCAATCAGATCCAGCTCGGCGTCGGGCCGGCGTCCCCGCCGGCGGACGGCCAGTCCAGTCGAGGCCGCCAGATGCTGACGGGCGATGAAAACATTGTCGAAGCGGACTGCACCGTATTCTGGAAGATCCGGGATCCGGGCCAGTTCCTGTTCAAGGTCGACGATCCGGAGCTTGCGGTCAGGATCGCCGCCGAGGGCGCGCTGCGCGATGTCGTCAGCCGCACCGCGATTCAGGCCGCGATGTCGGACAAGCGCCAGCTGATCGCCGACGAAACGCATACGCTGCTGCAGAAGCTGCTCGACGACGAGCAGACGGGAGTCGAGATCACCCAGGTGCAGCTCCAGCGGGTCGAGCCCCCGCTCGCGGTCATCGACGCTTTCAACGACGTGCAGCGCGCCCGCGCCGATCAGGAGCGCGCCCGCAACGAGGCGGAGGCCTACGCCAACGACATCTTGCCGCGCGCCCGCGGCGACGGCGAGCGCATTCGCCAGGAAGCCGAGGCCTATAAGGTGCAGGTGGTCAATCTCGCCCAGGGCGAGGCCGACGCCTTCCTGCCGATTCTGAAGAGCTATGAGGCCGCGAAGGACGTCACTGCCTGGCGTCTCTATCTGGACAGCGTCGATGAGGTGCTCAAAAAGGCCTCGAAGGTCATCGTCGACACGTCCGGCAAGGGCGTATCCAGCGTCATGCCCTACATGCCAGTGACCGAGTTCAAGCCGCCGGCCCCGAGCACTGTCTCGCCGCCGGCCGCGCCTGCAACACCCCCGCCTGCCCCGGCGCAGGGAGCCCCGAAATGAGGCGCCGCTCTCTCATTGCTGCTCTAGCGCTCGCCGCGCTCGCCCTTTACCTCCTCTCATCTTCGCTCTACGTCGTCAACGAGGGCGAGCAGGCTCTGGTCGTGCGTCTCGGGGCGCCGATCGACGTCGTCAACCAGCCTGGCCTCGAGTTCAAGGCGCCGTTCATCGATGCGGTCTACGTCACTTCGACGCGCTCGCTGTTGCTCGAGCCACCGGTCGAGCAAGCCATCATGGGCGATCAAAAACGGCTCGAGGTGCAGCCCTATGCGCGCTATCGCATCGTCGATCCGCTGCGCTTCTACCAGGCCCTTCACACGCCCGAGGCGGCAAACGTGCAGCTCGCTCAGTTCGTCAGCTCGTCGGCCAGGCGCGCGCTCGGCCAGGCGCCCTTGCGCGCGCTGCTGACCGACGAGCGGGGCCATATCCTCGATCTGATCAAGACCGAGGTTGCCGCCAAGGCCCAACCGCTCGGCGTCGCGGTCGACGAAGTGCGTTTCCACCGCGCCGACCTGCCGTTCGAGACCAGCCAGGCGATCTACGACCGCATGAAATCGGAGCGGCAGCGCGAGGCCAAGGAGCTTCGCGCTCAGGGCTTCGAATGGGCGCAACAGATTCAGGCCCGCGCCGACCATGACCGCACCGTCATCCTCTCGGAAGCGCAACGCGCCGCGGCGATCGCCCGTGGCGAAGGCGACGCGGAGGCAAATCGGACGCTCGCCGAAGCGTTTTCGCGAGACCCAGCGTTCTATTCGCTCTATCGCTCGTTGCAGACCTACAAAGGCGCGCTCGCCAACTCGGCGCCCACGATGGTCGTAAGCCCGGATGCAGACTTCATGCGGCTCATGAAGTCTGGACCGCAGCCGCAGGCGGAGAGCCCGAAGCCTTGAGCTCGATGTTGGCCGGCGATGCGTCCGGCGCGCCTTTCGTTACGATGACCGGCGAGCGCCCGGAGGCCGCGCCGTGATCGATGGCGCCGCCTGGATCTTTCTCCTCCTCCAGGTTTTCTTCGTCGACCTGCTGCTCGGCGCTGACAACGCCATCGTCATTGCCCTCGCTTGCCGCCGGCTTCCGCCTAAAGACGCGCCGCGGGCGGTCGCGCTTGGCGCCGCCGGAGCGATCGTTCTCAGGCTCTCCATGGTCGTCTTCGCCAACGCGCTCCTCGGCGTGCCGCTGGTCAAACTCGTTGGCGCCTGGACGCTCGTCGTCATTGCGCTCAACGTGAGGGCGCGGAAAGAGGACGACATCAGCGTCGTCGGATCGGGAGGCTCGGCAAGCGATTTTGTCTCCGCCGCCGCCGTCATCATGCTCGTCGACGCAGCCATGAGTCTCGACAACGTCGTCGCGCTCGCGGCCATCGCTGCAGGCGACTATTGGCTCCTGGCGATCGGGGTTCTCATCAGCATTCCGATCATCGCCTATGGCGCCCTCATTCTCTCCCGGATCATCCGCCATGCGCCCGAGATCCTGACCGTCGGGGCGGCGTTTCTCGGCTGGATCGCCGGCGGCATGGCGGCAACCGATCCGCTGGTTGCGGGCTGGGTCCAGTCCAACGCGCCGGCGCTGGCGGCGTTTGCGCCTGCGCTCGTTGCGCTGTTCGTCTTGGCCGCCGGCAAGGGCGCCCAGACGGGGAGCGTCCCCCAATCGGCCGTGACCGCGCTCGTCGCGGGGCCGACTTCAGAGCGCCGCGCGGTCCGTCTCCGCTCTATGCCGGCAGCCCCGACGCCGGTTCCGATGCTCGAGTCGGCGGCGCCCGTGGGCGCCCCGCCGGCGATCAAGGACGACCCCGCGCCGGACTTCGCCATCGACTCCTACGCCGGTTCCGCACCCAAGGGCTGGACCGAAGAGCGCGTCGTCGTCGTGGGCTTCGTGCTGCTTGCGTTTCTGGCGGGACTCATCATCTTCATCGCCTCGTTCTTCGACAGCCTGACCTGAGCGTCGGGACAACCGGCGGTGCACGCATGGACCAAACGACGCAAGACCACCCCTCCTCCGAACTCCATCGAACGCCCCGACGAAGCGAGCGTCTGCGCCAGCGGGCGGCATGGATGTATTTCGTCGAGGAGATGACCCAGAGCGCCATCGCCGAAGCGCTCGGGGTCGGGCGCGTGACCGTTGTCAGGATGCTGGCGGAGGCGAAGGCGCTCGGCGAAGTGCGAATCGCCCTGGCGCGCGGCAACGCCGAGCTCGGCGGCCTCGAGGCTGCGCTGTGCAAAGCGCATGGAATTGACGAGGCGATCGTCGCACCGCTGTCGTCGCCCTCCGCAGATGCGACCGCTCCGATCGGCGCCGCGCTCGGCGATTACGTCTCATCGGTCCTGCGCAACGAGATGAAAATCGGGCTCGGCTGGGGACGCACGCTGAATCGGTCGCTCGAATACTTGCGCGAGCGCTCTCTCAGGGGCCTCAGCGTCGTCTCGCTCGTCGGCGGGGTCACGCATTTCGCGCATGACAATCCGGCGGAGTTTCCTTCCGCCTTCGCTCGCGCTTTCAACGCCGACTGTTACCTCATTCCAGCGCCGGCGCTGGTCGATAGTCCCGCGACGAAGGCGGCGCTGATCGAGCGCTGCGGTCTCGGCGCCGTCTACGCATTCGCCAATGTGCTCGACGCCATCGTCGTCAGCGTCGGCTCGCTCGGCGACCAGGCGACGATCTCGCGTTTCGAACTCATCGGTGAGGCCGATCGGCGGGTAATGAGTGAATATGGCGGCGTCGGCGAATTGCTTTGCAATGTCTATGACAAGGAAGGCCGCGTGATCGAGCATCCGCTCAACCAGCGCGTCATGTCGGTCCCGATGGAGGCCGTTCGCGCCGCGCCGATCCGCGTGCTTGCCGCCGGCGGCGCCCACAAATTCGCGGCTATTCAGGGGGCCCTCAAGCTCCTGAGGCCGACGGCGTTCGTGACGGACGAGGCAAGCGCGCGCCGGCTGACGGGCGGGGCCGGCTAGTCTGACGACCCCGCCCTGGCCAGTTCCTCGATCAGCCGCGCGGTCTCGCCCCGCGCCTCGAGGTGAGGCATATGGCCGATCTTCGCAAACCGATGCAGCGCGACGAGGCCGCTGAGGTTTTCCGCGTGATGTGCGGGCGTGATCCGATCCTCGAGGCCGAAGACTATTTTGACCGGCATGCGCGGCGCAGCGAGACAGTCGCGGACATCGATAGTCTGCCTTCCGTTCTCGAGCAGCGCCTTCGCCAGGCGCCGTTGCGCCGCGACGAGGGGCAGCTCCGCCCTCTGGCGCAGCGTCGCGGGCGCCAATGCGGAGCCCAACGAGGCCGGGTCGGTCACGAGCAGGTTGAGCCAGGGCGTCAATGCCGCCTCGTCACCCGCCTGCAGGAATCCGTCGAAGAACGCAGGGTTGGTCTCCTCGCCAAGCCCGGCCGGCGCGATCAGCATCAGCGACAGCGCCTTCACGCCCGGCGCCTGCGAGAGCACCGCCGCAACCGCGCCGCCGAGCGAATGGCCGACGAGATGTGCGCGCGCTGCGCCCTCCTCGACCATGACCGAGCGCGCCGCATCGACCAGCGCATCGAAGCTTGCTTCTTCGCCCAACGGAGAGAGACCGTGACCCGGCAGATCGATCGCAAGCGCCGGCCGCGTCTCCGGCAGAAGCCGGAAAAGGGGCCGCCAGCCATTGAGATCCGCGCAAAGCCCGTGAATGAAGACAATCGGCGCGCCCCCGCCGCGCCGCAGCCATTCCCGGTTGACGCTTAGGATCGGGGGCACGCCGACTGAGCGCTGTTCGAGGTCGCGAGCCTGGATTCGCCCCTTTGGTCCGGAGCCCTTCACGTCGGCGAGCCGAAGGCCTCGCTCGCGCGCCGCGCGGCGCGCGGCCGGGGTCGCGCGCACGCCGAGCGCCGCGTCGGCATATGCGGCATCGTCTCTGTCGACGTCGGTCAGCGCCGACGAATATGGCGTCGGAGGCGCGGCCGTCGGCGACGTTGCCGGCGGGACAAAATCCTCGCCCTCAGCGACGATCCAGCCGATGCAAGAGCCGACCGGCAGCACGTCGCCTTCGGACGCCGCGACGAAACGCAGCACGCCCGAAGCCGGCGCGTCGACCTCCATCGCCGCCTTGTCGGTCTCGATCTCGAACAGCGTCTCGCCCTTGACGACATGAGCGCCCTCGGCGGCGCGCCACGCGCCCATCCGGCCGGTCGTCATGTCCATGTCGACGCGGGGCATGACGATTTCATAAGCCAATGTCAGACCGCCCTATCAGACCTGGCCGAGCGCGAGCCGCCGCGCCGACGCGACAATGTCGTTGACCTGCGGCACGGCCGCCTTCTCCAGCACGGGACTATAGGGAATGGGCGCCTCGACGCCGCCGAGCCGCATGATCGGCGCCTCGAGATAATCGAAGGCCTCGCTTTCAGCGACGATCGCAGAGACCTCGGCGCCGACGCCCAGCGTCTTCACCCCCTCGTAGACGGCGAGGAGGCGCGCCGTCTTCTTGACGCTTTCGATGATCGCCGGCTTGTCGATCGGTCTTAGCGACCTCAGATCGATCACCTCGGCTGCGATCCCCTCGTTGGCGAGACTGCCCGCCGCCTCGAGAGCGCGATGCGCCATCACGCCGGTCGCGACGATCGTGAGATCGCGGCCCTCGCGGCGGACCGCTGCCTTGTCGAGCGGCGTTTCGTAACGCCCCTCGGGAACCGGACCTTTCATCTTGTAGAGAAGCTTGTGCTCGAACACGATCACCGGATCGGGGTCACTGATCGCCGCCAGGAGCATGCCCTTCACGTCTTCGGGCGTCGACGGCTCCACCACCTTCAGCCCCGGAACATGCGCATACCAAGCCTCGATGCTCTGGCTGTGCTGCGCGGCGCCGCCGAGACCGGATCCCGTCGGCATGCGGAAGACGACGGGGACGTGGACCGCCCCGCCGAGCATGTAGCGCAGTTTCGCCGCCTGGTTGACGATCTGCTCCATCGCCAGCATCGAAAAATCGGAAAACTGAAACTCGTACACCGGCAGCATGCCGGTCAGCGCCGCGCCAACGGCGACGCCCGCTCCGCCAAGCTCGGAAATCGGCGTATCCATCACCCGCTCCTCGCCGAAGCGATCGACCAGGTCGCCGGTCACCTGGAAGGCGCCGCCGTAGACGCCGATGTCCTCGCCCATCAGGAAGACGCGTTCGTCGCCGGCGAGCGCGATGGCGAGGGCCTCGCGAATGGCCTCGGCGTAGGAGAGCTCGCGCTCGCGCATCAGACGCGCGCCCCCGCAGGCGAATAGACGTCGCGCGCGACCTCCGCGACCGACGGCCAGGGGCTCGCGCTCGCGTCGGCGACCGCTTCTTCCATTTCCTTTTCGACATCGGCGGCAATCTCCGCGACCCGGCCTGGCGACGCGATTCCGAGCGCCACGATTTCCTCCTCGAGCCTCGCGATCGGATCGAGCGCCTTCCAGGCTTCGATTTCCTCGCGCGTGCGGTAGCGGTTGCGGTCGGAGCGCGAATGGCCCCGCGTGCGATAGGTCTTCGCCTCGATCAGCGTCGGGCCTTCACCCGCGCGCGCCCGGTCGGTTGCGGCAAACGAAGCCTCTGCGACAGCGGCGAAACCATTGCCGTCGACGACGACCCCTGGCATTCCATAGGCAATCGCCCGATCGGCGATATTGGCGACAGAGGTCGAGCGCGAAATCGCCGTCGACATCGCATATTGATTGTTCTCGCAGACAAAAACTACCGGCAGCTTCCAGATCGAGGCGATGTTGAGCGCCTCGTGAAACGCGCCTTCGTTATTCGCTCCGTCGCCGAAGAAGGCGACCGCGACTGCGCCGGTCCGGCGCCTTTTGCTGCTCAGCGCAGCGCCGACCGCGATCGGCAGGCCGCCGCCGACGATCCCGTTGGCGCCGAGATTGCCTCGGGCCGGGTCGGCGATATGCATCGAACCGCCGCGGCCTTTGCAATAGCCGCCTTCACGCCCGAGAAACTCGGCGAACATCGGCGTCAGTTCGGCGCCTTTGGCGATGCAATGACCGTGGCCGCGATGGGTCGAGGTGATGCAATCGGCGTCGGACAGCGGGACGCACACGCCGACCGCCGTCGCCTCCTGCCCGATCGAGAGATGCATGGTGCCATAGCTCAGGCCCCGAATATACGAGTCCTCCGCCGCCTCTTCGAACCGCCTGATGCGATGCATGCGCCTCAGCGCGTCGAGAACGGCGTCCGGGGTGAGCCGATCGTAGACTTTGGGGCGGTTGGCGCTAACGCGCGACGCCGAGGCGTGCGAGGTCAAAAGGTGCAGACTCCAGACCGGGAAATCACTTCGACGCTGTAGCGCAGTCCGGAACATTTGTCTCGGGCAAAATGCAAAGGTTCAATTCCGATCCGCTCCGAGCTGGCCGACCCGGTCTTCCCCAGTTCGATGGAGCCGAAACAGATAGCAGTTCTCAATCCGACGATTCGACGATTTGCGTCTGCCGGATACGGAAAATTTGATTGACGCCGCCGTCGCGAGGCGGGGCGACAAGGCGAAATTTTGTGTTCAATGTGGCCATGCTAGGGAGGACACGCAGATGACAAAAGTCGTCGACTTATCAGTGTTGCTTGGATCGATTTGCGCCTTCTCGATCGCCTTGCCTGGGAGCGCCGGCACACAGGAAGTCAAATCAGCGTCGGGTTCGGCGGCGCAGACCGCGACCATCACGCCGGTTTCGCAGAAGGAACTCGAGAACGCAGCTCGGGACAGTTCGAACTTCCTTCACACCAATGGCAACTACGATCAGACTCGCTTCTATCCGAACGGGCAGATCAATCGGGGCAACGTCGCGCATCTTCACCCCGCCTGGATCTTCCAGACGGAAGTGAAGGAGTCGCTCGAGACGTCGCCGATCGTCGTCAACGGCGTGATGTATGTCACCACCTCGTTTAGCCACGTCTACGCGCTCGACGCCAAGACCGGCGCCGAGATCTGGCACTACAAGCCCAAGCTCGGCCCGGTCACGACCTTCTGCTGTGGCCCGAACAATCGAGGCGTCGCGGTCTACGACGACAAGGTCTATCTCGGCACGCTCGACGCGAGGCTCATCGCGCTCAACGCCAAGACCGGCTCAGTCGTTTGGGAGCAGCAGCTCGCCGACCCCGAAAAGGGCTACAGCGAAACGATGGCCCCAACGGCGATCGACGGCAAGATCCTGATCGGCACCAACGGCGGCGAGTTCGGCATACGCGGATTCGTGCGCGCCTATGACGCCAAGGACGGCAAGCTCATCTGGAACTTCGACACCGTACCCGAGAACTCGGTCGGTGTGTGGGCGACCAAGGACCCGACTGGGCGCGACTATCACCGCGACATCGACGCCGAGAAAGCGGCGCTGGCCAAGAACGGCGACCCCTATAAGACGCTCGGCGGCGGCGTGTGGCAGAACCCTTCCGTCGACCTGGCGGCGAAGCGCGTCTATTTCGTAGTCGGCAATCCCTCGCCCGACCTCGACGGCTCGTTGCGTCCGGGCGACAACCTCTACACAGACTCGCTCGTCTCGGTCGACCTCGACACCGGCAAATACGTCTGCCACTTCCAGTACGTCGCCCATGACGTATGGGACCTCGACGCGGCGAGCCCGACCGCCCTCGTCAACGCCATGGACCAACACGGCAAGATGATCCCGGCCGTCATTCACGCCGGAAAGACCGGCTACGTCTATGTGCATGACCGCAAGGACTGCAGCCTCATCCGCTTCTCCGACCCGATGGTGTCGCAAAAGGACAGGTGGGTGTTGCCGACCCCGACGCAGCCGCTCGACGCCAATTCAGCGAAAATGTTCCCAGGCGCCAATGGCGGCGTCGAATGGTCGCCAATGGCGACCGATCCGAACCACAATATGGCCTATGCGATCAACCTCGAGCAGGAGATGACCTACACGGTCGCAAGCACGCCCTATCCGGATGGCAAGCTCTGGCTCGGCGGCGCCTTCACCAACATTCCCGGCGGCATCCAGACCGGCAACATCAGCGCGGTCAACTACAACACCGGCAAGATCGCCTGGCAGGTCAAGACGCCGCAGCCGATGATCGGCGGCATTCTCGCCACCGCCGGCGGCCTCGTGTTCGCCGGGGAAGGCAATGGCTGGTTCAAGGCCTATGACTCGGCGAACGGCAAAATGTTGTGGGGGTTCGAAGCAGGCGCAGGCGTCAACGCCCCGCCCTCGTCCTACTCTGTCGGCGGGAAGCAGTACGTCGTTGTCGGCGCGGGCGGAAACACCCAGATCGACTTCCCGCGCGGCGACGCCATCATCGCCTTCACGCTCTACTGATCAGTCGAGTTCGACAGGAAGGTCGCTCCGCATTTGCGAAGCGGCCTTTTTCATCCGAAAAATTTGAACGGCAGCCGCTTTGCGCACGAGCCGCAGCGCATGAGAGGATCTGGATGCATGGTGCGTATCGCACTCGTTTGCGTGCTCATCGTTTGCGCCGGCAGCGCATTCGCCGATACAATTGAGGAGAAGGCAGTCGTCTGTAGCGTCTGCCATGGGGCCAATGGAATCCCAGAGGGCAGGTCGATTCCGATCATCTGGGGCCAACAGGCCGGCTATCTTTATCTTGACCTCCGCGACTTCCAGAAGGGCGCGCGCAAGAACGAAGTCATGACGCCGATCGCGCAGAACCTCGCCAGGGAGGACTTGCTGGCGCTGGCCGAATATTTTGCCGCCAAGCCGTGGCCTAACACCGGCGCGCCCGCCGCCTCGAAGGCCGACACTGCCGTGGCGATGGCGACGAACAAGTCGGTGGTCTGCACCAGTTGCCATCTCGAACAGTTCCAGGGCGATTCGTCCGTTCCCCGCCTCGCAGGGCAGCAGCGCGACTACCTCGTCAAGACGATGGTCGACTTCCGCAGCCGGACGCGCGCCAACAACCCCGGCATGTCCGGCCTGATGAATTCGTGCACGCCCGAACAGCTCACCGCGATGGCGGCCTATCTGGCGGGACAGTAGGCGCAGGCAGCCTCATTTCTCCTCCAGGATTTGCGCCTCCCGTTCGCGGCCGAGCGCGCGGGCGATGTCGGCAGCGGTCTTGCCGCGATCGTCCTTGAGGTCGAGCGCTGCGCCACGGTCGATCAGCGTCTTGAGGGTCGCATCTGCGTCCTCGCTCCCCGCGCTCGCATCGGGACCGGCGGCCCACATCAATGCGGTCAGGCCGTGGCCATAGCGGCGATTGACGTCGACGCCGGCGGCGATCAGCAGGGCGACAATCGCGGCATGGCCGCGGCCCGCCGCGTAGACCATCGCGCCCTTGCCGTCGTCATCGAGCGCGTTGGGATCCGCGCCGTGTCTCAACAGGAGTTCGACGCTCTGCTGAGAGCCGTTGTAGGCGGCCGCGGCGAGCGGCCTCAAGCCGCTGCGGCCGGAAATGTTCGGATCGGCGCCGTGATCGAGGAGCACGCGTATCGCCGAAGGTCGATCGGCCTCCGCGGCGTAGAATAGCGGGGTCGAGCCGTTGATCGATCGGGCGTTGACGTCCGCGCCGCGATCGACAAGCAGCGACACGACATTGGTTTTGCCGGCCTTGGCCGCCTCGGCGAGGGGAGTCGCGCCCTCGCGGTCTTTTCCGTCGATCCCCGCGCCGCGATCGAGCAGCGCGCGCGTCTCGCGCTCGCAACCGAGTCTGGCGGCGCCGAAAAGCTGCGTCGAGGCTTGGAAAACTTCGTCGTCCTTCAACGTGGCGACGGTAAGCGCGAGGTCGGCGCATGAATCGGCGGCGCGGACCGGACCCGGAAGGAGCAGAACCGTTAAGATCGCCAGGCTCTTTAGCCGCATCATCAGTCTTTTCTCCCGGGCTCACGCCAGCGGGCCGGCGAGCCGCAAAAAGCCCGTCTTGACGCCGTTCCAGTTCACGAGACGCGGAGCGACAAAGTGCGCCAGCCCCGCACGGACATCCTCCTCGAACCCACCGAAACGTTGAATGAGCGCGGCGATCGCGACCTGCGCGGCGCGCGCTCCGCCGTCGTCGACTTTGACCGCAATTCCCAAACCCACATCGGGCAGCGCGGCGCAGAACACGCCCTCGGCGCCTGTCTTGGTG
>JAFAHO010000436.1 GCA_019237205.1 Hyphomicrobiales bacterium | reverse complement strand
CAGGCCGCACTGTGTAGCGCTGTTCGGGTGCAGCGAGAACGCGTTGCAAAATGGCCTCCGTTATGTCGCGGCGCTCCATCTCGATGACCGCGTGGCTCGTGATCTGATATTCATCGACCGGTTGGGCCACGGCCGGCTTTCACCGCGAGAGCGCCAAAAGCATGACGTCCACCAGCCACTTTTCCTCAAATCCCGGAGGACGGGGAGCAGAGAGCGCGTGCGGGCCTGGCGCTGCGGCAGGCTTTCCCCCGTCCGAGCGGCAAAAAATTAAGCCTGTACACGACTTAGTGCAGTGCAACAGGATTGACTTTCCGCCCCTCGACACTATGTTCCCGGCAACGGTTCGACCGTAAACAGCGACCGTCCCCCTCCGCGTAAGCTTGGACATAATCTTGCAATCCGGCGCGGTTAGGCTCTCGGATCGGTCCCGATTCTGAGGTTATATGCCCTTTTCAAAGCTCGGCCTGTCGGCCAAGGTTCTCGCTGCCGTCAAAGCGGCAGGATATTCCGCCCCCACCCCGATCCAGGAACAGGCCATCCCGCACGTGCTCGCACGCCGCGACGTGCTTGGGATTGCCCAGACGGGCACCGGCAAAACCGCCGCCTTCACCCTGCCGATGCTTACCATTCTCGAGCACGGCCGTGCGCGCGCCAGGATGCCGCGCACGCTCATTCTCGAGCCCACGCGCGAGCTTGCGGCGCAGGTCCAGGAGAGCTTCGAGAAATACGGAGCCGGACAGAAGCTCAACGTCGCGCTGTTGATCGGCGGCGTTTCATTCGACGATCAGGACGCCAAGCTTATCCGCGGCGTTGACGTGCTGATCGCCACTCCCGGCCGCCTGCTCGATCATTTCGAGCGCGGGCGTCTCCTCCTCACCGGGGTCGAGCTTCTCGTGATCGACGAGTCCGACCGCATGCTCGACATGGGCTTCATTCCCGACATCGAGCGCATCTGCAAGCTGGTGCCCTTCACCCGCCAGACCCTTTTCTTTTCCGCGACGATGCCGCCGGAAATCACCCGCCTGACGGAGACGTTCCTGCACAATCCGGTGCGCGTCGAAGTTTCGCGCGCGGCCACGACCGCGGACAACATCACCCAAACGCTTGTGCCGTCGGGCGGCGCGCCGGAAGAAAAGCGCTCGACGCTGAGGCGGCTCATCCGCGGCGCAGACAATTTCAAGAACGCGATCATCTTCTGCAACCGCAAGCGCGACGTGCAGGTCGTATACCGCTCGCTGGAGAAGCATGGCTTCTCGGTCGGCGCGCTGCACGGCGATATGGACCAGCGCGCGCGCATGGCCGCGCTCGACTCGTTCCGCAATGACGAGGTGCAACTCCTGGTCTGCTCCGACGTCGCGGCGCGCGGGCTCGACATTCCTGATGTCAGCCACATCATCAACTACGACGCTCCGCATCACTCGGAGGACTATGTCCATCGCATCGGCCGCACCGGCCGCGCGGGCAAGACGGGCGTCGCGCTGACTATCGTCACGCGCGCTGACCAGAGATCGATCGCCGAGATCGAGAAGCTGATCGCGCGCAAGATCGACTGGCAGGAGGGGGCGGAGATGCCGCCCGAAGACGAGGGCGAGGCGCCCGCGCGCGAGCGGCGCGGCGCCAGAGGCGGCCGTCATCGCGGCGAGCCGAGCGGGGATCGTCCCAGGCTGGACCGTCATCCCGAGCGCGGCGCCGAATCGCGACGCCACCACGCGGAGCGGCCGGCGCAGGAGCGGGTCGCGGCCGAAAAGGAGCGCAGCGCCAACTCGCGTCGCCGCCACGCCGAACGCTCCGTGCAAGAGCCGGTCGCGGCGCAGCCGGAGCGCGCGCCGGCGCCCGGCCCCGCTCCGGCCCGCTTCGCCGATCCGTCTCAGCGTCGGGGCGCCGCTCGCCCGCGTCGCGACGACGAGCCGGTGATCGGCCTCGGCGACCATGTGCCGAGCTTTCTGTTGCGCCCGGTGCCAAAGCGCGTGCGCCACGCGCACGACCGCGAGCGCATCGAGGCCGAGGAGTAAGCGGACGGCGGCGGCAGGCCCGGAGCCTGCGAGCCGGGCGACGCTGGTTCCAGACTTGACCGGGTCTGAACCTCCGCCCCGGGGCCTACGATGGGCAAGATCGGACTCTTATCGATTGCGGCGATCCTGTTGTTCGGGCTCATCATCCCGCTCACGGCGTATCGGCTGGGCCGCCGGTTCGGGTTCCGACTTCTCATCGCATTGGCGCTTGCGGTCGGGCTTGGCTACGGCGCGCTGAAATCCGATGAGCCTTGGACCGGCCAGGGACTCGTCGAAAATCTCGCGCTCATGTTGGCGAGCGCGCTGGTTGTGGTTCTCTACACCGGTTTGAGCGTCGGCGCGGCCGGCCTGGTCGCGAGTGCGCTGACTCGCGACCGGCAATGAAAGCAGCCTCCGGCAGACGCTGCCGAAGCGTTGGAAAGCCCGCCCGTGTCCCTATTTCGCCTTCGCGCCCTTGCCCTTCGCAGGCTTCGGCTTAGCCTTCGCCGCCGCCGCGCGCCGCGCGGCGTCGAGCCCCAGCGCCGCCCAGCGGACGAGTTCGCCGGGCTCGTCGTAGGCGGCCGACGGTAGGCGCCAGTAGGACGTCGTCATCGGCTTGCCCCTGGCGTTGTAAACAAAGGGCGACGAGCCCGCGGCCAAAAAGCTTGGTTCCGATTGCCCGTCGACCTTGAGGAAGACCTCGCCCCCCGATTCGATCGCGAAGCAGAGACGCTCGGCGTAAATTCCCGAGCCGCCGAACATGCGCTTGACGGCGACCGCGCCGAATGGCTCGAACAGCGCTTTCAGGCCGTCCGCGTTCACGCCATCGCGTCTAAGTTTTCGGGGCTCGCCGGCGTGATGGCGACGCTTTCGCCGCAACCGCAGGCGGAGGTCTCGTTGGGATTGGAGAAGGAGAAGGTCGCCGACAGCCGGTCGACCTTGAAATCCATCCGAGCGCCAAGAAGAAACAGCACCGCTTTCGGATCGATGAGGAGCCGGACGCCCTTGTCCTCGACCACCTCGTCGAGCGGAGACACGCTCTCCGCAAGCTCCATCGTGTAGGCCATTCCGGCGCAACCGCCGTTCCTGACCCCGACCCTCAAGCCCGCGACCGGCTTGCCGGCGGCCTCGGTCAGCTCGCGAACGCGAGCGGCCGCAGCGTCGGTCAATGTCATCACCTGCCGCCGTAACAGTCTGGACGCCATCGTCGATGAGTCTCCGTCGACCGGGGTCAAGGCCCGGCGCCGTTCCAGTCATATAGCATTGGACCGCCCGGTTTGACAGGCCGCCAGAAGATCGGGCGGCGCGGGGAGCGGAGTCTCGCGTTGCCTCCGAGCGAAGGTGTGGTAGAATATACAAGAACAGGAACCTTCTGCCCGTGGCTCTAAGCATCAAAGACCCTGAAACCGAGCGACTAGCGCGAGCGTTGGCGCATCGCACGGGCGAGAGTCTCACCCTGGCGACGCGGCGCGCCCTCGAGGAACGTCTGCGGCGGTTCGACGGCGGAGCGCGCAAAGCGTCGCTATTGGAAGATCTTGCGGCGATTCGCCGCCGCTGGAGCGCCTTGCCGGTTCGCGACCATCGAAGCGCGGACGATATCATCGGTTATGACGAGCACGGATTGCCTCGCTAATGGTCATCGATACCTCGGCGATCGTCGCTATCGCCCTCAACGAACCGGAGGCCCCGGCCTTGGAGGAGCGCGTCGCCGCAGCCCCGCTCCGCCTGATGACGGCCGCGAACCTGCTGGAGACCGCCATGGTTATCGAGACCCGCCTGGGAGAACCGGGCGGCAGCGAGCTCGACCTCTGGCTGCACAAGGCCAGCGTCAGAATCGTTGCCGTCGATGCCGAACTCGCCGATATCGCGCGGCGGGCATGGCGACGCTTCGGCAAGGGACGGCATCCGGCCGGGCTCAACTTCGGCGACTGTTTCTCCTATGCCCTGGCCTCGATGATGCAAGAGCCTTTGCTTTTCAAGGGCGGCGACTTCGCCAAGACTGACATCAATGCAGCCTGAGAGGCGGCGCAGGTTGGGCGAGGGGTCGAAGCACGGTCCGCTGACCTTGCACGACTGGGAGGCAAAACATTACGTCATTGCGGCCGTGATCATCCTCGTCGTGATGGGGATGTTCGCCTACAGCTGGTCCTGAGCGGCCGCTCCCGGCGGATGACCGATGCCAGTCTCGGTTCGTGAGATGTGTCCGGCGGACGCACGCGCCTTTCTTGAAGTCCATCACGCGGCTGTGCGTGAGCTCGCGGCGGCGGACTATCCTTCGATAGTGATCGAAGCTTGGGCTCCTTGGCCGATCGCTGCAGAACACGTCGCCTTCGTTCGTTCAAACCCCGATCGCGAATATCGGCTGGTCGCCGAAAGCGACGATCGCATCGTCGGGATTGGATGCCTGGCGGCGCATAAAGACGAAATTCTGGCGTGCTATGTTGCGCCGTCCGCGAGCCGCAGCCGCGTTGGGTCAACCATTCTTAGGGGGCTCGAGCGTGTCGCAAAGGTTCGAGGCGCACTCTTGCTGGAACTGGACTCTTCGCTGACGGCGGAGCCGTTCTATCGAAGCCATGGATACGAGGTCCAGGGAGCCGGCGAGCACGTCCTGAACAATGGAACTCTGATGGCTTGCGTCAGAATGCGCAAATTTCTCGGATCGAGCGACTCGTCCCTTGGAGCTTAGCGATCGGTATGCCAAGCCACCGCCTCCAGTTGAGACGAGCCAAGCCCCAATGTCCCAGCCGCCGCTCCAAAGCCAAGCCGTGCTCCTCAGCCGCATCGCCAACGCCCTCGAGCGGCTCGCGCCTGCTCATCCGGCGGCGCCGAGTTTCGACGCGGCGGAGGCCTTCGTCTGGCGCGCCGAACGCGGGACACTGGCGCCGGTCGCGCGAATCAACCGCATCGATCTTTCGCTCCTGCGCGGCGTGGACCGGGTGCGCGACCTCCTGGTCGAGAACACGGAGCGCTTCGCGCGCGGACTGCCAGCGAACAACGCCTTGCTCTGGGGCGCGCGCGGGATGGGCAAGTCGTCGCTGGTCAAGGCCACGCATGCCGCGATCAACCGGCAGGCCGCCGTCGGCGGTCGCCTGAAGCTAGTCGAGATCCACCGCGAGGACATCGAGGGCCTGCCGGCGCTGATCAGCCTTCTTCGCGAAGCGCCCTTCAAGTTCATCGTCTTCTGCGACGACCTGTCGTTCGACGCGGGCGACGCGTCCTATAAGTCGCTCAAAGCTGCGCTCGAAGGGGGCGTCGAGGGGCGCCCGGCCAACGTGCTCTTCTATGCGACCTCCAACCGCCGGCATCTCATGCCGCGCGAGATGATGGAGAACGAGCGGGGAAGCGCGATCAATCCGGGTGAAGCGGTCGAGGAAAAGGTCTCGCTCTCCGACCGCTTCGGGCTCTGGCTCGGGTTCCACCATTGCAGCCAGGACGACTATCTCGCGATGGTCATGGGCTACGCCAAACATTACGGGCTCGACGCGCCGGCGCATGAGATCGAGGCCCAGGCGCTCGAATGGGCGACAACGCGGGGCTCCCGCTCGGGCCGCACCGCCTGGCAGTTCACCCAGGATCTGGCGGGGCGGCTGGGGAAGCCGCTCGCCTCGGCCAGTTGACCAGCGCGACGCCGGCGACCACGAGCGCGATGGCGACTGCGAAATCCGACGTGACCGTCTCGCCGAAGACGAGCCAGCCGGCGAAGACGCCGACGAGCGGGGTCACGAACGTGAAGGCCGAGAGCTGAGGCGCCGGATAGCGCCCGAGCAGCCAGAACCACGCCACGTAGCTCAAGCCGACCACCGCGACGCCCTGCCAAAGGAGCGCAGCGAGCGTCGCGGCGGAGAGATGCGCGGGCAGGGGCTCGCCAAGCACAACGGCCGCGAAAGGCGCAATCAGAGTCGCCACGCCGATCTGATAGAGGAGCACCTTCGTCGGATCGGCCCGGCGCAGCGGCGTCGCCTTGATGACAATTGTCGTCGCGCCCCAGAGCGCGGCGGCCAGCAGCGCGAGCGCATCGCCGAGCATTCGGCCGCCTGGCGAGCGGCCCGCGAGGCCAACGGCGACGCCAAGAAAGGCGAGCGCAAGGCCGAGCCACTGGATCGGGCGCTGCCGCTCGTCCCTCAAGAGAAAGACGGCGCCGAGCGCGACGAAGAACGGCGCAGCAAAGACGAAGACGGTGGCGCGACCCGCGGTCGTCCAGCGCAGAGATTCGTAAAGGGCGATGAACTCGGCGGTGAACAGCAGCCCCGCGAGCGCGCCGGCTGCTTCAGTGCCGTCAATCCGGAAGATTCGCCGCCCCGTCGCCGCCGCATAGGCAATGACGCAGACGCAGCCGATCGCCGAGCGAACGCCCGTCTGCGCGATCGGCCCCACGTCGGCGAGCGCGATTTTGACGACGACCTGGTTGAAGCCCCAGAGGACGCAGAGCGCGAGGGTCAGGGACGCGGCAAACGGGTCGAGGGGTCGGGCTTTCATCGCTTCCCGTCCCCGTTCGGAGCGCAAAAATCAAGCGCGGCGGGCCTTTCTTTGGACCCGCCGCGCTTGATGGCCGTTTCGAGGATGAGACCTTTCTCGCGGCAACCCCCGAAGCGCCTTTGGGAATGTCCAGCCTGAAGGCCGGACCCCGGAATCCCGCGTGAGGCTTAAAGGCCGGCGAGATAGTTGGTCGGATCGACCGGCGTCGAGCCTTTGCGCAGTTCGAAGTGGAGCTGAGGAGCGTTGACGTTGCCGGTGTCGCCGGACTTGGCGATGACCTGGCCGCGCTTGACGGTTTCGCCGCGCTTGACGTCGAGTTCGCCGTTGTTGGCGTAGGCCGAGACGAAGCCGTTCGGGTGCTTGATCAGCACCAGATTGCCGTAGCCCTTGAGCCCGTCGCCGGCATAGACGACGACGCCGTTCTCCGCCGCCCTGACCGAGGTTCCCGCCGGCACCGAGATATTGATGCCGTCGTTGCCGCCGGCCTTGAACCCCTCGATGATGCGCCCGCGCGCGGGCCAGCGGAATTCCGGGGTCCCACCCGAAGCGTCGGCCTCGTCCCCGGTGACCGGCGCTTTCGAGCCTGCGGCCTTGGGATCGACGTTGCCGGTCGGCGCGTCGTCGATAACGGGCTTCTTGCCCGTCGGCGAGGGCTTGGCCGGCTCAGCCTTGGCGACGACTGTCGTCGCGCCCTTCGCATCGGCGGGTTTGTCCTGCGGCTTCGTCTTGTCGGCGACCTTTTCCTGATCTTTTTTCGCCGAGGCCTTCTCCTCGGCCTTGGCCTTCTTGGGCTTCGCGTCCTCGTTCGCGGCGAGATTCTCGGCGTGCTTTTTGCCGGGCTTCGTCGAGGCGTCGGCGACGGTCTTGCCCTCTTTCGCGGCCGCGACCGCGCGACCCCCGGAATTATAGACGGGAACGACGATATGCATGCCGTCCTTGACGTCCGCTGCGCTCGAAAGGCCGTTGGCGCTGAGGAGCGCCGCAGTGGGAACGCCGTAGCGGGTCGAGAGCGTATCCAGATTCTCGCCCTTAGCGACGACGACCGGAGAACCGCCGACCGCGGTCCATCCGGCGGCCGATCCGCCGACCGCCTGATGCGGCTGGGGGGTGGCGGAGGCGACGCCCTGGGGCGGCGCGAGCGGCGCCGCGGCGACATGACCGCTTGCCGCCGGGCCCGCCGGCGCGGCTTCCGCGGTCTGCGAACCGAACGGATTGGAGAAGGGGTTGGGGGCGTCGAACCGGGCGACGTCGGACGAACAGCCCGATAGCCACAGAAGAGCCAAGCCAGTCAGCGCAAGACGCGGGAAAGCGCGCCCTTCCAAAAACGCAACGCGATCACTCATTGTTTTGAACCCACGGGCTACGCGACTGAAAACATGGCGAATGTGGGCCAATCGAGTTAAGGGAAGGTTTAAGATGAATTGTTTGTGAGGATGATTGTTTGTTTCGTGGCAATCGCGTCACAGTCCGCGCGAAAGCCCGCGCTCGAGCGGCCGCAGCGCCCGGCCCCGCCCGAACTCCAATATGCCGACCGGACCTTTCTTGCCCAGGGCAAGGCGGACGATGCGCTGCTCGCCGCGGCTAGGCCCCGCGAAGGCCGACGCCAGCACGCCCTCGCCGGCCATGAGCTTCAGGAATTCCTGCGCCGGCGGCTCGATCAGGCCGTGCACGATGACCTTGTCGAAGCGCTCGCCTGTCTTGTGATAATCGTAGCCGTCGCTCCACAGGACCGACACATTGTCGAGGCCGAAGGCCTTGAGCCGGGCGGCGGCCTCGAGCGCCAGCGTCTGGAAGCGCTCGAGCGACACGACTTCCCTCGCAAGTTGCGCGAGTAACGCGGTGCAATAGCCTGTCCCGGTTCCGATTTCGCAGACCCGATCCGAAGGCTCGAGGCCCAGCGCGGTGATCAGGACGGCGAGCACGGAGGGCGCTGGCGAGGTCTGTCCGCAGCCGATCGGGAGCGCGATGTTTCGCCCGGAGATGTCCGCGAAGCGCTGGGGCATGAAGAGCGCGCGGGGGGCGCGTTCGAGCGCGCGCAGGAGCTCGAGATCGTCTATGCCCCTCGTGCGCATGGCGAGCGTGAACTGGGCGCGTTCTTCGGCTTCGGATGCGCTCACAGGGGCGTTCCCCGTTCGCCGGTCCCGCTCACCGCGCTGCGAACTCCTTCTCGAGCCGCAGCCGGTGCTCGTCGTCGGTGAGATCGAGTCTCAGCGGCGTCACCGAGATCCTCTGCGCCGCGAGCGCCGCGAGATCCGTGCCGTCCTCGAACTGGATCTCGCCCCGCTGGAACATCAGCCAGTAATAGGGAAAGCCGCGCCCGTCGCGCCGTTCTTCGACCCGCATCAGTTCGGCGTTGCGCTGGCCCTGCCGGGTGA
>JAFAHO010000403.1 GCA_019237205.1 Hyphomicrobiales bacterium | reverse complement strand
TCGGCGTCGAGATTGTGGGGCGGAGTTCGATAGGGGCGTTCCGACTGTCCGGACTGTCGCGGAAATGCTTCGACTGTCGCCATGGGGAGCAGTGCGTCTTTCGTGTTTCGGAAGTTGTCGCGAACGCATGCTGAAACGAATCGCACTCAACGAAACTAACGGTGGACTGCGGCGACAACGAGTCACCTATGCTCTCGACCGAGGCGAACGGCGATACCCGATCGTCGGGGACGGTAGGTTGTCCCCGCTATCCACCTCAACGCGGGACGGAGCTTGACGCCGGGTGCGCGCTAAGCGCAGACGCGCTTCTTTGCTTCGGCATATTCGCGCGCGAGCCGCGCGACGAGGCGCCTCTAACAGAGGACTATGCGACCTTCCGAAGGCGAACCGGCAAGGACTTATATGACGGCGTGCCGCTCTCCGGGTCCTGATAGTTCAGCGGGCAGAGGTTGTTCGCCTCCGGATAGTAGGCGCCTATCGAGCCCGGCGCGATGTCGTGCGCGATTGCGGTCAGTTGGATGACTTTGTGTTCCTGGCCCGGGATGGCGGATGTGACCTCGACCACGTCGCCATGGGTCAGGTTCTGGGCGGCCAAGTCCAGCTCGCTGATGAACAACACGTCGCGCCGCCCGAACACTCCACGGTAGCGGTCGTCAAGGCCGTAGACCGTAGTGTTGTACTGGTCATGGCTGCGCAGCGTAGTCAGCTTCAGCACCTCAGGGCCCGTCAGCGCCGGGTCCTCGGCTAACCCGGCAAAGGGGATGAACTCGGCCTTGCCGGATTTGGTGAGCCAAATCCTCTCGGCCGGACCCAGCGGCAAGCGGAAGCCGCCGGGGTGACGGATGCGCGCGTTGTAGTCCTTGAAGTCCGGATAAACGGCCTCGATCTTGTCGCGGATGAGATCGTAGTCGGCGATCAGCCCCCGCCAATCGACCTTACTCGCGGGCAGGGTCGCCATGGCGACGCCAGCGATAATCGCAGGCTCCGAACGCAGGTATTCCGAGGCCGGCTCCAGCTTGCCGCGCGAGGCGTGGACCATCGACATCGAATCCTCGACCGTCACCGACTGCGCGCCGGTCGCCTGGACGTCGCGCTCCGTGCGACCGAGGACGGGCAGGATGATCGACTCCTTGCCGATCAAGAGGTGCGAGCGATTGAGCTTGGTGTTTAGATGCACCCCCAGCTCCAGGTTACGCATGCCCTGGTAGCTCAGGTCGGTGTCGGGCAATGCGATTGAGAAATTGCCGCCCAGACAGACGAGCACCTTGGCCTTTCCCGCGACCATCGCCTGCATCGCCTTGACCGCGTCGTGGCCGTGACCGGCCGGCGGACGGAAACCGAACGCCTTCTCCACATTGGCGAACATCACCGGGTTTGGCTTCTCTGTGATGCCCACAGTGCGGTTGCCCTGCACGTTGGAATGGCCGCGTAGGGGGCAGATGCCGGCGCCGGGCTTACCGAAATTGCCGCGCAGGAGCAGCAGGGCCGCGATCTGCTGTACGTTTTGCGTTCCCTTCGCATGCTGGGTGATGCCCATGCCGTAACTGACTATCGTTGCATTCGACCGGTTATAGGCGTCAGCCACCCAGTCCAATGCGCTGCGGGTGAGGCCACATGCGGTCTCGATCGCCTCCCACCGGGTCTGGCGCAGGTCCTCGGCGAAGGCCTCGAACCCGTTGGTGTGTGCGGCAATAAAATCGCGGTCCAGCACGGCCTGGCCGGCGTCGGCGCGGGCGATGATCGCCTTCATGATTCCTTTCAGCGCCGCGGCGTCGCCGCCGACCTTGACCTGATGATAGGTCGAGGCGATCCGGGTCGAGCCGAGCGTCACCATCTCGATCGGATTCTGGGGATCGGCGAAGCGTTCTAGCGCCCGCTCTTTCAGCGGGTTGAACACGATGATCAGCACGCCGCGGCGCGCGCATTGGTGCAGCGTGCCCATCATGCGCGGATGATTTGTGCCCGGATTGTGCCCCATCGCGATGATCAGCTCGCAATGGTCGAAATCCTCGAGCGAGACGGTGCCCTTGCCAATGCCGATCGCCTGCGGCAGGCCGACGCTGGTCGCCTCGTGGCACATGTTCGAGCAGTCGGGGAAGTTGTTGGTCCCGAATTCGCGGGCAAAAATGTTGAACAGGAACGCCGCCTCGTTTGACGCGCGGCCGGAGGTATAGAACTCCGCCATGTCGGGATCGGAAAGCCGGCGCAAGACTTCGCCGATGCGGGCGAAGGCGGCGTCCCATTCGAGCGGCTTATACGTGTCGCTCGCCGGGTCGTAGGCCATCGGGTGCGTGATGCGACCGTGGTCCTCCAGCTCGTAATCGCTCTGCTGGAGCAGCGCGGTTACTGTGTGCGCAGCGAAGAATTCCGGGGTAACGCGTTTCTTCGTCGCCTCCCAGGTGACGGCCTTGGCGCCGTTCTCGCAGAACTGAAAGGTGGAGGTGTGTTCCTTGTCCGGCCAGGCGCAGCCAGGGCAGTCGAAGCCGTCCGGCTTGTTGATGCGCAGCAGCAATTCCGGCGACTCGGCGACCCGCATCTGCTCAGCGACCGCCCGGGCCGTAGCCCACAGCGCGCCCCATCCGCCCGCGGGCGCGTTGTAGCGATGGACCCCCGGAACGTCACGTTCTGCCATTGCGGACCTCCCCTTCTTTCAGAGCATACCGATATAGTTATCGGGGAATAACGAAACCTTCCCCTCATCTTGCCAGACGCTTGAGAAATTGGACAGTACCCTGTCCGGCGCTCGTTCACCCGCAGACGCGCTTCTTTGCTTCCGCATACTCGCGCTTGAGTCGCGCGACCAGTTCGGCGACCGGCGCGACCTCCTTGACGGCGCCGATGCCCTGGCCGCTGCCCCAGATGTCGCGCCAGGCCTTCGCCTCCGACGAGCCTCTCGAGGCGAAATTCATCGCCTTTGCGTCGCCGTGCGGCAAGTTGGCGGGATCGAGGCCGGCGTTCACAATCGAAGGACGCAGGTAGTTGCCGAAGATTCCGGTAATGAGGCTCGATCCGATGATGTCGGACGCGTCGCCCTCCACGATCGCCTGTTTATAGGAGTCCATCGCCCGAGCCTCCTTAGTGGCGATGAAGGCCGACCCGATATAGGCGAGGTCGGCGCCCATCGCCTGAGCAGCGAGAATGGCCTGGCCGGTGGCGATAGCGCCGGAGAGCAGCAGCGGCCCGTCGAACCAGGCGCGGATGTCGTGGATCAGCGCGAACGGCGATATCGAGCCGGCATGACCGCCGGCCCCCGCCGCGACGGCAATGAGGCCGTCCGCGCCTTTCTCGATCGCCTTCAGCGCGAACCGGTTGGTGATGATGTCGTGCAGCGTGAGCCCGCCGTAGCCGTGCACCGCCGCGTTGACGTCCTCGCGGGCGCCGAGCGAAGTGATGACGATCGGCGCCTTCCACTTGACCGTCAGCGCCATGTCCTCTTCGAGCCGCGCGTTCGACTTGTGGACGATTTGATTGACGGCGAAGGGCGCGGCGGGCTGATCGGGATGGGAGCGGTCGTGCGCCGCGAGCGCCTCGGTGATCTCATGCAGCCACTCGTCGAGCTGCGAAATGGGCCTTGCGTTCAGCGCCGGAAAGGCGCCGACGATCCCGGCCTTGCACTGGGCGATCACCAGCGCCGGATGCGAGATGATGAAGAGCGGCGCGCCGACCGCGGGCAGGCGAAGCTTGTCCTTGAGAAACGCCGGCAGCGCCATGAAGGCCCCCCATCTCCGTCAATTGGTTCGCACATAAACCGATCGGCGACGCGCGGGCAAGCGCGCCGCTAGCGCGGCTCCGTCAGCCATTCGCATGCGTGTGCGCCGCGTCCGCCGCGGGCAAGGAGAACGGCCAGCCAAGGCATCAGCGCGCGCGCTTCGGCGAAGAGCGTGTGCGGCGGGTTGACGACAAGGAGGCCCGCGCGCGCGAGCGGCTCCTGGCCATGGGCGCCGGCCTCCCCCGGGCCGACGTCGAGTTCGAGCCTAAGGATGTTGGGCGCGCCGATTGCCGCGACGGCGTTGAGAAAGCGTGCGTCGGCTTTCGTCTCGCGGATCGGCCGCCAGGCGACATAGACCCCAGTCGGCCATTTACCGATCGCCCGCGCGAGCGCCTCCTCGACGCGCCTTAATTCGTCGGGCTCTTCGAACGGCGGGTCAATCAGCGCGACGCCGCGCCGCTCCTTCGGCGGCAGATAGGCGTTGAGGGCGACATAGCCGTCCGTGCCGACGATGCTGAGCCGGCCGTCGTGGCCGAGCGCGGCGATCAGCTTCGCGCGCTCTTCGGGGTGAGCTTCGCAGAGCGCGATGCGATCCTGCGGGCGCATGAGCGCCTGCGCGATCGCCGGGGAGCCGGGATAGGACGCGGGCATGCCGCTCGCGTCATGCGGGCCGACCGCTCGAAGATAGGGTTCGATGAGGCCCGCGACCGCAGCCGGAGGGGACGACTTCAGGACCCGCGCGATCCCGTCGCGCCATTCCGGCGCGCGCCTCGCTTCCGCGCTGCTTAGGTCGTAGCGGCCCGCGCCGGCGTGGGTGTCGATGAAGCGGAAGGGCGCGTCCTTCAGCGTCAGATAGACGAGGATGCGCGCGAGGACAGCGTGTTTCAGCACGTCAACGAAACTGCCGGCATGAAATGCATGGCGGTAGTTCATGACAAGTCCGGCCCGCCTTGCCGGCGCCAACCATGTCGGGCGGGGCTGTTCAGCGCAGCGGCCGAACGACGACCGAAGGGCGCTGGCACGTGTGCCCTGAGACCTTCGGGCAGGTCGAGAAGGCTTTCAGGTTCCTCGTCAGGCAGAACCTGACGTCGATGAGCTCGCCATGGCCGCAGGTGACCGCCATGTTGTCGGGATGCAGGTTGGCGTTGGCATCGATGAAAGCCTGCTCGATCGCCTGCGGCGACAGGCGCTGCGCCTGATGCGGCGCCTTCAGCATATCCGGGATCTTGAGCTGGTCGCGCGCGTAGCGAACCGCGGCGAAATAGTCGGTAGCGCTGAGGCCGGTGCAGGTTCCGTGCTTGGCGTACTCGTGCTCTGCGAGATCGTCGGTCGGATAGAGCCCGCGCGCCGCCGCGAGATCCGCGGCCGAGGCGTCCTTGCTCGGGTCGCAGTCCGCCGGATCCGCGCTCGTGCGATTGTCGGGCCAGAGGCCGTGCACCACGAAGCCGTCGCCCGAGCCGACCGCGCATTGCTCAGGCGACTTCTCCTCGCCGCCAGTGTCGCAGAAGCCTGGCGACCAGGAGAGCGTCATCACATAAAAGTCGAACGGCGCCGTGGCGGCGGGCGGCAAGGTCTGAGCGGAGGCCGCGCTCGCGAGGCCCATGACCGCCAGCGCGCCCATCATGGCTGTCCGCGCATCCCGAAAGATCATGGCGCCGATCCCCTCGTCGCGGGCGTCTCAGTAGCGGGCCTTGAGGCCATAGTCGGCGAGCCATTTGTATTGCCCGATCGATCGCTCGATGATCGGCTTTAGGACGTAGCAGTCCGGCGCATAGGCGTGTTCGCGGTCGAGGCCGACGACGCACCATTCGACGCCCCAGCTCACGCCGATGATGCCCGCGTTGGCGGCGATCGAATAGACGGCGGTCCGCATTCGCCTTCTGTCGTCCGTCGGGAAACGTGGATCGTCCATCAGGGCGCGCGCGACGCAGTAGCGGCGCGGGATGTAGGCGAGGCCGTTGGCGCGGAAGCCGATTTCGCGCACACGATCGAATCCGGCGATCGCGTGCTCGCCGCCCCAGAATGCGTTCTCAGTCTGGGCGAATCGGCTCGTGATCGTCGAGAGCACGCCGGCGTCGTCGCATGTCGGCAAAACGGCGTAGAAGGGCGCCCATCGCGCCTCGGCCGGCGCCCCGTAGAGGCTATTGTCCGCAGGCCCGCTCTGGGCCCACGCCGCCGACTGGAGCCCGACGAGCAGCATCAAACCGATGATCGCGCGAGTCATTGCGGTCGTTCCCCTCCTGGCGGCCGAGCCGACACCCGGCGCCTATGGTTTCGCCGGCCGTCGGCACAATGGGGCGCTCAGGTTCGCAAATCAAGCCGGCGTCGCGCCGCTTCAGTTCAGGCGGGTCTTGATCCCGGCGATTTCGCGCGCCACGAGATCCGCGCCGCCCGGCCCCTGCATCTGGTCCTTGAGCACGACCTCGGCGGCCTTGGCGGCATGATCGGCCGCGGCGGCGCGCACGTCGGCGGCGGCCTGGGCTTCGGCAAACGCGATCTTGGCCTCGGCCTGCTTGGTGCGCCGCGCAATGAAGTCGTTCATCCGTTCGGCCGCGTCCTTGGCCAGCTGTTCGGCCTGGGCGCGCGCTTCGGCGACGATCGCCGCCGCGTTGGCTTCCGCTTCGGCAGTCTTTTTCTCGAAGCTCGCCAGCAGCGCCGTCGCTTCCGCGCGGAGCCTCGAAGCCTGGTCGAGTTCGGCCTGGATCGCTTCGCCGCGCGCGTCCAAGCCCTTCAGGATCATGCGATGCGCGCCGACATAGATCAGCACGCCGACAAACACGAGAAAGCCGAGCAGGACGAAAAATTCAGCGTCGATCTCCATCATGCCTCTCCGCTGGCGGGCTTGACCGAATCGACAGCCGCCGCGACGGCCGCGGGATCGGCCGGCCGGCCTGCTAGCCGCTCGACGATGGCTCCCGCCGCCTCGCGCGCGATCGCGGCCACGCTGGTCATTGCTTGGGTGCGGGTCGCAGCGATCTGACGCTCCGCCTCGGCGAGCTTCGCGGCGAGCTCGTCCTCCAGAGTTTTGCGCTTGGCTTCCGATTCGGCCGCGAGCTGATCGCGGGCGGCCTGGGCCATGCTCTGGGCCTTGGCGCGCGCCTCGGCGAGCGTCTTTTCGTGAGCGGCCGCGGCCGCGTCGGCCTTCTGCTGCATCGCCGTCGCGTCGTCGAGGTCACGCGCAATGCGCGCTTTCCGGTTCTCGATGACCGCCCCGATCTGGGGCAGCGCCCGTTTCGACATGAACCAGTAGAGCAGGCCGAACGCAATGAAGAACCAGAGAAGCTGCGCGGGAAAGGTGCTCGCGTCGAACGGCGGGAAGCTCGAATGGCCGCCGCCCTCGTGGCCGACTTCGGTCTGGGTTGTTTCGGACTGGGCCATCGCGGGTCTTTCAGGAAAGACATTGCCGGGAAGGGGCGGTCAGCGCCCTTCCCCGCGTCTCGAAGCTTAGGACGAAGAGCGTCAGACGGCGAACAGCAAGAGGAACGCGATCAGGAGCGCGAAAATGCCGAGCGCTTCCGTCACCGCGAAACCGAAGATCAGGCGGCCGAATTGTCCGTCGACGGCCGATGGATTGCGCAGCGCCCCGTTGAGGAACTGGCCGAACAGCGTGCCGACGCCGATGCCAGCGGCGCCCGTTCCGATTGCGGCGAGGCCGGCGCCAACATATTTCGCGGCGATGGCGAGTTCATGCGGTTCCATTCATAGCTCCTGTCTCGTCTCTTAAAGATCATTGTTGGGTTGATCGGGAGGTCAGTGCCCGCCGGGGTGAAGCGCGTCGTTGAGATACATGCAGGTCAGCATGGCGAACACATAGGCCTGCAAGAACGCGACCAGCAATTCGAGGGCTTCGAGCCCGACCGTCATTGCGAACGGCAAGATGGCGAGCGCCTTGATGGCGGCGCCCGCGCCGAGCAGCATGATAACAAACGAGCCGAACACATAAAGGGTGATGTGTCCGGCGAGCATGTTGGCGAAGAGACGAACCGAGTGACTCACTGGGCGCGACAGGAACGAGACGATCTCGATCGCCACGACCAGCGGAAGAATATAGATCGGCACGCCCGGGGGAACGAACGTCTTGAAGAACTGGACTCCGTGGTCCTTGATCCCGACGATGAGGACGGTGAGGAATACCAGGAGCGCGAGCGACGCAGTGATGATGATCTGGGCGGTCGCGGTGAAGGAATAAGGGATGAAACCGAGCAGGTTGCAGAGGAGAATGAAGAAGAAGATGCTGAAGACGAGCGGAAAGAACCGCATTCCTGCCTCGCCCGCGGCGGAGCGCACCATGCCGGCGACGAATTCATAGGCCATTTCCCCCATCGCCTGCATTCGGCTGGGCACGCCCGAGTCGCCCCGCGCGGCGATCGCCGCGATGAGGCAGGTCAGCGCGACCGCAAGCAGCATGAAGAGGCCTGAATTCGTCAGCGAAAAGTCCTGGCCCGCGATCGAAATCGGAACGACCGGATGAATGGAGAATTGATGGACCGGGTCGATGGCCGGTCCTGATTCGGTCGCCACTTTGCCTAATCCTCGTCGTCGTCAACCCCGCCCGGCGCCTGGGCGGCCCCGTCGGAAGCTCCGCGCTTGCTGTGCAAGACGTCTTGCCCTGCCCCCGGAGGCGAGCGCCGCAAGTCTTTATCGGGCGGTTCTGCGCGAGACAAGGGCGAATTACGGTCAGACGACCCGCCTTTTGGCGAAGTCGCGCGGATCACGTTCCAGACCCCGGCCGCGACCCCGATCATGAAAAATACAATGAGAAACGCTGGTTTGGTCCCGAGCGCGCGATCGATCACCCAGCCGATGCCGGTCCCAACGATGATCGCGGCGACGAACTCGCTGCCCGCCCGCATGCCCATCGCCATCGCCGATCCCGTCCCGTCGGCCCGCGGCTGAGCGCCCTCGGGAGGAGGCGGAGGCGCCGCTCCCCGCCCCTTCAGGTCGCCCGACAGCTTGCTGAGCCGCGCGCGCAGCTTGGCGTCCTCGTCGTCTCCCTGGTACGGCATGCCTTGAGCCCTCGCTCTTGAGAAAGGAGAGGTCGAAGAAATCGCGGGCGGAGTCAAATCCGGAAGGCCGCGGCGCGCCTGTTCGGGCGGGCCGGTTATCCCGTCGCTAGCTGATAAAGACGCCGCCCAGCACATCGATCTCTCCGCACTGAAGGCGTGCGAGGGCAGTAAGCGGCATCTGGCGCTGTGGACGAAGAGCGAGTGACGCGTTTGGCGCGACCCCTATGGGGCGGGGTCCTCTGCTTCTCCGACGCCGGCTGCGAACCGGCCGTGCCGCCCCTCGCCGTCCCGGAAGCGCTCCGATCCCTCGGCCGTCTCGCCGCTCGCGATGGCGTCGAGCCCGCGTTCGACCTCGTTGGCGATCGCTTCGGCTTCGCTGAGATCCCATTGCTCGAGCGCGGAGAGGCGGTCGTTGCGCATCGCGGTCTGCGGAAACGCGCTGAGCGCATGAGCGAGCGCGACGGCTCTCGTGAGCGCCCCGCCGTCCTCGGTCACTTCGTTGACGAGCCCGATGCGAAGCGCTTCCTCGGCGCCGACGGCGCGGCCGCTCAGGATGAGTTCGAGCGCCCGGCCGTGCCCGACGATGCGTGGCAGGCGGATCGTGCCGAGGTCGATCAGCGGAACGCCGAAGCGGCGGTTGAAGACGCCGAACACCGCCGAGCGCGCCGCGATCCTGAGGTCGCACCAGAGCGCGAGCTCCATGCCGCCGGCGACCGCGGGTCCCTCGATCGCGGCGATCACCGGCTTGCCGAGCTTGAGCCGCGTCGGCCCCATCGGCCCGAATTCGCCTTCGGGCTCGACCGGACGCCTCTCGCCCTCGGCAATTGCCTTGAGATCGGCGCCGGCGCAGAAGGCGCCGCCGGCCCCGGTCAGCACCGCGACGTCCGAGTGGCCGTCTTCGTCAAACCGCTTGAACGCGTCGAACAGCGCCTTCGCGGTCGAGATATCGACGGCGTTGCGCCGGTCCGGCCGTTCGATCGTGACCACGGTCACGCGCCCGTCGGCGCGGACGGAAACGGTGGTTGTCAAGCGGGCGGTCCCCATGGGTCAGACATCGTCTGATGGCGAACTAAGCGGCGAACGGATCAGGGTGCAAGTCGACGCCCCAAGTCGGTCGGCGGCCCGCCGGCGGGAATTGTGGCAGAGTAGATGAGAATCTGCAGCCGCTCGAGGGTTTTCAGTCGCTCAGGCGCCTTTTTTTGCAACTTGTCGTGGAAATCATACATTATGGTGGTGTGGTGTTGTATGAGGCCATCGGAAAGTTCAACCTGTCACGAATGAAAGATATAATCGGTTTGTAAGGGAGTTGCGCTGCGACACCGTGGGTCAAATCTCGTTTGCTATGAAAGAGCGAATTCTTCGTTCGGCGGATGACGCTACCAGGTTCGGCGCCAAGACGAGGTAAAACCTGGGTCATGAACCTGGATCTCCTTGCCGCTGGTCAAAATTCGATCGTTCCCATCGGCGGGCTCGCCTTGCGACCCGGCGCAACGCGGCGAACCGCACAGAGCCTATCCGTTGGTTGGCCAAAGGGAATCGGCTTAGTCTCTCACGTCAACGTAGCTCGTCAGCATGAGGTTGTTCCATCGCGGATCCCCTTATCGTCCCAGCGTTTCACCCAGTTGGCAAGTTGGGAGCTGCCGTGAAATTGCAAAGATCGACCACGCTAACCACACCGCCCTATGGCGCCTCCTACTAGGCCGTGTACCCATAAACCCAGCGGCGTGATGCGAAGGCAATGTCCGCTTTGCCATCCGGAGTTGTGCGGCAGCGCAAAATGTCGCGATGGGCCAGAACCGGACTTGTCTCAAACCGCGCGCCGCTTCGCGATTCTGGCAAACGCTGCGGCCGGGGACAAGCCACGATCATGGCTGGCAGGCAAGATCGCGGGAGCGTTCTCTTTTGCCCGCCGTCGGTGTTTGGTCGCGACCGGCGGGAGGACGGGCGATGCGGGGATCCCTCGGGGAGAAGATCAACCAGGGCGGCACGGCGGACATCCACGCCTGGGCGCCAGGTCAGGTCGTAAAACTGTTCAAGGAAGGTTTCCCGCCGGAGCTCGGCCAGCAAGAGGCGCGGATGACCCAGGCAGTCTTCTCCGCCGGCGTGCCGGCGCCCGAGGTGTTCGGCGAGGTGACGCTCGACGGACGCTTCGGCATCGTGCTCGGCCGCCTCGACGGACCGACCCTGCTGCAGGTCACGCGCAGCGGCGCCGTGACGTTCGCTCAGGCGGGCGCGATCCTTGCGTCCCTCGGCCTTTCCGTTCACAGAATGTCGCCGCAGCCGGAGGCCTTCCATCTGCGCGGCTGGATGGACATCGCCTTCAGGCTCTCGGACGACATCGTGCCCAAGCACATCGCCTCCGGTGCCCTCGCGCTGATCGACCGCCTGCAGCAGCCGGGGGACGGGCTGTGCCATGGCGACATCCACCCTTTAAACGTGATCATGACGGCGGACGGTCCGCGGCTGATCGACTGGACCTTTTCGATCCGCGCGCCTGCGGCCCTCGATCACGCGCTCACTCACATCAACCTGACCGAGCTTGCCCTCGACGTCACCGACAATCCGCAACGGCCGCTTGCGGTCAATGCGGCTGCGCAATCCGAATACGCGCGGCTGTCCGGCAAGCCGGTAGCGGCGCTGAGGCAAGCGATGGAGACCTGGCTGCCGATCGCGATCGTCCGCTACTTCCTGCTTATGGGCGGGCCGACAAGCGAGCGATGGCGGCGGATGATGCAGCGCGCCGAAGCGGCCCTGCGCCCGCAGGACTGAATCCTTATCGCGCGCGCGTGGCCGTCGATGCGGCTGCTCAGTGTCGGCTTCGGGTCATTTTCGACGATTTCGGCGCGGATTGTTGGTTGGTTGATGTCCGCTCCTGTGCCGCCAACTATCTTGTCTTCGTTCAACTTGCGTCGATTAGGCTGTGGCTGCGCGTTAATGAGTCCGCGTCCTAGCGCTGAACCGTGCCGCGGATAAGCGTCGCCGGCTCGGGAATCGACAGTCGCGCCGCCCCCTCCGCCACGCTTCGCGTGGTCCCCCTTGCCGCTTCGCCGCATGGAAGGATGGGCGCAATCCTCCCTGCGAAGCGGGGGACACAAGGGGGACCGCCCGCAGGGGTCGCGCCGGCGCAACGGCGCCCCGCTTGACCCCCCTCGTCCGGTCGGGCAAGGCGGGGCCTTTCGAAAAAGAACCCGGAACCCGCCATGACCGATCCCAACGCCGGAACCCGCGTTCGCGCCGCCCTGCCGCGCGGGCTCGTAGACCGTGACGGCGCCGACATCGCGGCGGCCGAGGCGATGATGGCGAAGATCCGCAGCGTCTATGCGCTCTACGGCTTCGAGGCGGGCGAGACGCCGTTCATCGAATATACCCAAGCGCTCGGAAAGTTCCTGCCCGATCAGGACCGGCCGAACGAGGGCGTGTTCTCGTTCAAAGACGACGACGAGCAATGGCTGTCGCTGCGCTACGACCTCACCGCGCCGCTCGCCCGCTATGTCGCCGAACATTACGAGAAGCTGCCGAAGCCCTATCGCAGCTATCGCGCCGGCTGGGTGTTCCGCAACGAAAAGCCGGGGCCGGGCCGCTACCGCCAGTTCATGCAGTTCGACGCCGACACGGTTGGGGCGTCTTCCCCAGCCGCCGACGCCGAGATGTGCATGATGGCGGCCGACTGCCTGGAGGCGCTCGGGATCAAGCGCGGCGACTATGTGATCAAGGTCAACAACCGCAAGGTGCTCGACGGGGTGATGGAGGCGATCGGGCTCGGCGGCGAGGCGAACGCGGGTCGGCGGCTGACCGTTTTGCGCGCGATTGACAAGTTAGATCGTCTTGGTCCGGATGGTGTGTTCGATCTTCTCGGGTCCGGTCGCAGGGATGAAAGCGGTGACTTCACCAAAGGGGCCGGCCTCGACGAAGGGCAGATCGGAGCTGTCCTCAATCTATTCACGCAGCAGCCAACGCTTGCGGAGGGAAACGAGACAACTTTGATGATGCCGAGCGACGATTGGCGAAATACACAGGCCATCGTGCTGAACAATGACGACATCATTGACAACATGACCGCGCCGTTCGGGTCCAACACTCTATTCGCCGTAGGATTGCAAGAACTGCGCGAGATCGCGGCTCTCGTCGAGGCGTCGGATTACGGACTTAACCGGATCCGCATCGACCCCTCCGTCGTGCGCGGGCTCGAATATTACACAGGGCCAGTCTTCGAGGCCGAGCTGACCTTCGAGACGCCCGGCGAGGACGGGAAGCCGGTCCGCTTCGGCTCGGTCGGTGGCGGCGGGCGCTATGATGGGCTCGTCGCGCGCTTCCGCGACGAGCCGGTCCCGGCGACGGGCTTCTCGATCGGCGTGTCGCGGCTGCTCGCGGCGCTGCGCGCGATTCAAAGCCCGATCGTCGCTTCCGCCGAGGCGCCGGGTCCGGTCGTGGTGCTCGTGCTCGACCACGACTCGACATCGATGGCGAACTACCAGCGCCTCGTCGCACGCTTGCGCGCAGCCGGCATCGCGGCCGAACTCTATCTCGGCCAAGGCGGCATGAACGCGCAGCTCAAATATGCGGACAGGCGCATGAGCCGTGTCGCTGTGATCCAGGGCTCGAACGAGCGCAACGCGCCGGGCGGGCCGCAGGTGACGATCCGGGACCTCAAGCTCGGCGCCGAACTCGCCAGGGCGACCAAGGACCGCGCCGATTACCTCGAGCTTCGCCAGCGCGCCCAATTCGCCGCCCCCGAGGAGGATCTTGTCGAGCGGGTGCGCGAGGTGCTGACACGAGGCTGAGCTCACGGTATATCGAGGCCGAGTCATCGCCGGCAACGCGGCGACGCGCGGCGCGCATGACTACGCCGGCGTCTTGACCGCCTTCGTCAGCATCGTAATCCCCGGCAACATGGTCTCTGTATTTTCAATCCTCAATCCTGCATCGCGCAGGACACGCTCGACGTACGCGGGTGTGAGGCATACGGCCGAGGGATTGTCGAGCATGCTGCCCAGCAGATACCAAGCTGCAAATCGCGGACCCTCGCGCGCGTCATCGACCATGAAGTCGTGTATGAGCAATAAGCCACCCGGCGGAAGGGCGGCGGCGGCGCGCTTCGCCAGGACAGCGATATCAGCCTCCCCGACTGCGCTCCAGACGTAGGACATCAGGATCACATCGTGTCCCCCGGGCCAATCGACGGCGACCGCATTGCCCGCGAGATTCGTGATGCGATCGGCGAGCGCCGCCTCGCGCACATATCGCTTGGCCGTTTCGACCGTCTGGGGGAAATCGAGGATCGTGGCCGAGAGTTGCGGATTGGCGGCGCAAAACGCGATGCTATAGGCGCCACTTCCGCCGCCCACGTCCAACAGCTTCCGGCGATCCTTCAAATCGACCCGCTTGGCCATGAGCCGAGCAGGGCCCAGCGAACCGGTATGCTGAGCGGAGCTGAATCTTTCGCCGCCAATCCCGCCTTCATAGGCCAGGCCTTCGTAAAATCCCTTGTCCGGGAACACGCGCTCGCCGCGCAAGGCCTCGTCGAGATGACGAAAGCTTTCGTATCCGAAGGCGCCGTTTACGAATCGGACATAGTCCCGGAAATCGCCGGGAGCGCCCGCGACAAGATACCGCGAAGTGGCCGGCGCGTTGACCAGGCGGCCGCCGGTTTCGCTGACGAGCCCCAACGATTTCAGCGCGGCCAGCAAGGTCAGGAGCCTGTTCTCCGCGATACCAGCGTCTTCCGCGAGCGCGCGCGTCGTGTCGGCGCCCCGTGCAATGTGGGTGAACAGGTCGAACTCGAGGGCGGAAAACAGAGCCTTGGAGGCCATAAAGCCATAGGTGATCGCAGAGATTTCATGAACCCCTTCGACTGGCTTCGCCCGCCCTGCCTCGGCCATCGCGCCCTCCGATCACCTGACTTGCAGAACGATGCGTCCTTGAATGCTGCGCTCCGCAAGTGCGCGCATGGCCTCCGCGGCCTGCTCGAGCGACAGCACGCGATCGATGTGAGGGCACAGCCGGCCTTCTCCCACAAGCGCCATGATTCTGTCTGCCGCCTCAGCCGCCTCAGCGGGAAAATTCGTCGTCCACGCGCCGGCGAAGACGCCGACAACCGAATAGTTCTTGAGCAGAGGCAGATTCATCGGCAACGACGGGATCTCGCCTCCGGCGAATCCCATCGGGACAAGGCGGCCGTTCCAGCGAATGAGGCGCGCGAGCGTCAAGAACAACGTCCCGCCGACATTGTCCACGCCAACATCGACTCCTTCGCCGCCAGTCAGCGCCTTCACGCGTTCCCGCACGTCCTCGGACGAATAGTCGATGACATGCTCGGCTCCGCTGTCGCGCGCCACCTGGGCTTTGGAAGCCGATCCGACCGCCGCAATGACGTGGCCGCCAAGCAGGCGCGCGACTTCGACGCAAGCCAGGCCGACGCCGCCGGCGGCGCCGGTGATCAGAACGGTTTCGCCGGGTTGCAGTCGGACGCGATCAACGAGCGCATACCACGCTGTTAGGTAGGCGTGGAGAACGGTCGATCCGACGACGAAATCGACATCATCGGGAATGCGCGCGCACTTCGATGCTTTGCCGACCATGCGCTCGGCAAAGCCGCCGTACCAATTGGCGCAGGCGACTCGGTCGCCGCGACGAAAGCGTTCGACCTTGTCGCCGACGGCGACGACGACCCCGGCAGCGTCGGTTCCTGGCACGTATGGGAGGGGTGGCCGCAGCTGATACCCGCCGCAAATCATCAAATAGTCCATGTAGCTGACAGAGGCTGCATGAACGTCGATCATGATCTCGTCGTCAGCTGGCCGCGGCTCGGCCGTCTCGCCAAGTCTCAGCGCCCCGATTCCTTCGAATTTGTCGCAGAGCACTGCGCGCATGGCCGCCTCGCCACCGGTATGCCGGAAACTCTACCAAATCGGCACGGGTGCGCCAATTGATGCTTGATTGAAGCGAGACAGTTCAAACTTGGTCATGTGGGGTTGGGGTCAAGCATGCGGCCTGCGCGGAAGGGCAAGCCGCCGCCCGGCTCCGCCCTCACTTCGCCGGCGCCGCCTCCTGCCGCCGCGCCCACTCCGCCCGCTCGTAGTCCTCGAACGCGGCGACCATTGCGCGATAGGTTCGCTCGGCGACAATCGGATCGAGCCCCTGCGCTTCTGCGTCAGCGCGCACCTTGGCGATGATCGCATCGACCCGGGCCGGGGCGCTGACGGCGGCGGAATCGGGTTTGAAGCGCGCCGCCTCGGCCACGTATTGGCCGCGCTCGGCCATGAGCGCAATTATCGCGTGGTCGATACGGTCTATGTTTTCGCGCACTTCTGCGAGCGTCGCGCAGCACTTGCCGCCGTCGACCGAAGGACTGCCCCAATAGGCCGGGTGGGTTGCCGCGTCGTCGGCGCGCGCCGCCCCGCATGCGAGGAGGAGAAGGACGGCGAGGATTGTTTTGCGCATCGGTCATGCCCTTGAGACCCCAAGGATCGTAGCGCGCCGTCGGGTCCCGATCCGGACAACCGCAGCGGAACATTCTCTTGAAGAAAATCAGAAGATATGCTATTCTGTTTTCTGCCACGCGCTCCATCTTGCCGCCGCCTGACAATAAACATATGTTAAGCGTATTTATGGTAAACACTTTCCGCCGCGATTCAGGGGACCGCGTACGAGCCGCCTGTTGAACGCCCAGAAAAGGCGCCGTAAGCCCTTGGAATCGCTCAAAACGGGAACGGAATCGGGTTCTGCTCCAGCCAAGGGGCTCGTGCGTCGAAAAGTTGTAGTTTTTGACACTTAACCCGCTGAAAACAAACGATCGTGAACGGAATCGCGCGCCGGCGGCTTGACCGCGCCAAGCTTTGCTCGCCATCGTCTGCGTGAGAGAACCCGGGCGATGGACAGGCGGAAGTTTCTCATCGGCGCGGCCGGGGCCGCCGCCTCGACGTATGGCGTTGCGGCCGCAGCTCGTGTTCCAGCCCCTTACGACTGGGGCGTCTCGCCGCCGCGTGGGACGCGCGAGGCCTTCGTCGAATGGATGGTCAGGAACCGCGGCGAGGACCCGCGCTTCCTCGGCGAGCGCTGGGACCGGCTGCAGCAGCTCATCAGTCATCAGGACATCTGGGACGAGGCCGACATCCGCGCCTATCTGATGACCCCGCGCGAGGACTTCGTCACCGCCGAGAACCTGGACCGCGCCTACGAATGGCACCACCTCAACATCGGCTTCGGCGTCACCATCACCGGCCCGCACACGGTCGCCCGCATGACCAATACGCTTGGCGTCAGGCGTTCCGACAAGGTGCTCGAGATCGGCACCGGGTCCGGATACCAGTCCGCCTATCTCTCGAACCTCACGCAAAATGTCTTCTCGATCGAGATCATCCCGCCTCTCGCGAGACGCACGCGCGATCTCTACGACCGGCTGATCGCCGAAGGCTACAGCGAGTACCGTGCGATCCGCACCAAAAACGCTGACGGCTACTACGGCTGGGAGGAGCATGCGCCGTTCGACAAGATCATCGTCACCTGCGGCATCGACCACATTCCGCCGCCCCTTCTGCAGCAATTGACCCCGGAGGGAATCATGGTCATTCCAGTCGGCCCTCCAGGCGCGCAGCACGTGATCAAGGCGGTCAAGCGGCGCGCGCCGGACGGGAGCGTCTCGGTCGTGCGCTCCGACATCTACGGCGGGGCGATCATCCCCTTCGTGCCGTTCACCGGCGCGCATGCGTCGTGAGCGCGGACCTTAGAGCCTGGCGCGCTCCTGGAGGCTCCAGCCCTCGGTCGCGAGATTGCTCTTCGCCAGCGGCGTCGCGGTTCCGGTGATGACGAGCGTCTTGCTGGTCGCGCCGCTGCGCTCAGCCTCACCGGTCATCGCCTCGATCGTCCGCGCCGTCTCCGGCGTCCAGGACAGGCTGTCGATCGGATAGACGCCGACGATCCCGCTGCTTGCGGTCCGCCCCAGCGGGAACCTGACGCTGTCAACGCCGACGAAGCCGGCGAGGGTTTTGTGGCCGCGCTGCCACGCGGCGGTCAGCTCCATGCGGCGGCGGACGAAATAGGCGGTCGCGCGGCTGTCGGCGGCGGCGGCGCGCGCCACCGTCTCGTCGAGGTTTTGGACGCCGCTCAGGGAGGAGAGCGCCTCGACCATCGCCGTCACATCGACCGGCGTATAGTTGCGGTTGGCGAAGAGACTGTCCGCGGTCGCGCCGTCGACGCCGAGCCGCGCGAGCTTGTCGCGGTTGATGTCCATGAGCTGCGCCGACGAATAATCGTTGACCGTGCCGTTGAGCGTCCCGGCGGTCGACGTGTTCGACACGACGATCCCAGCCGCGCCCGGCACGACCATGAAGGCGCCCGAAACTGCGAGATTGCCGACCGCGGCCGCACCGGCGAGTTCGTCGAGCCGGTCGGCCAGCGGCTTGAAGTCCGTATAGGGATCGACGCCGAGCCCGGTCGCGATCAGCCTCCTCTGCTTCGCCTCGCCGGTGAGGCTCGCGACCGCGTCTTCGCGCGACTTCCCCATATTGTTGAGGCCGGAGCCGATGCCGCCGAAAAGCTGGCCGATTCCGGCAGCCGTGTTCTGGGTCGTGTCCACCGGATGGGCGATCAGATTGCCCGCGAAGATCACCGGGCTCAGGCCCGCCTTCACGGCCGCCTGCCCGAACGACTTCGGCGCGTTCGTCTCGTCGAGCGCATGGAGGGCGTTGAGTTCCTTGAGCCGCGCCGCCATCAACTGATCGCGGGTCGCCTCAAAGTCGCCCCAGCGCGTGCGCATCGTGTAGCGCCGCATCATGCCGTCCGAAACGACGGGGCTCAGCACGACATAATTCGCGCCTTTCGAGGCTTGTCCCAGAACGGCGCCGGCACTGTAGGAGGGCGGCTGCTCGAAGGGTCCGGCCGCGGCCTCGCCGGCCGCCGAGATCAGGAGCGCGAAGAGGCTCAGCCGCGCTACGTGTTTCGCCATCGACAACGGGGTCCCCTCCAGGACGTTCGGCACGATTCGTTCCGATCGGACGCAAGCGTCGCCAATTCCGCGGCACAGCGCAAATGCGTTGGTTCAGCTGGACCCGATCAGAATGCCCGCCCCAAGCACCAGCGCGCCTCCGATCATCACTTTCGCCGCCGCCGAGAGCGGGGGCACGTCCATGTAACGCCACTGGATCCACGAAATCGTCAGGAGCTCAATGACGACCACGACCATGGCGACCGCGGTTGCGGTATAGAAGTTCGGAATCAGATACGGCAGGGTGTGGCCAATGCCGCCGCCGAACGTCATCACGCCGCAGACGAAGCCCCGCAGCAGCGGAGCCCCGCGGCCGGAGAGCTTGCCGTCGTCCGACAGCGCCTCGGCGAAGCCCATCGAAATGCCGGCCCCGACCGACGCAGCAAGGCCAACCAGAAAGGCGTTCCATGAATTGTGGGTCGCGAACGCCGCCGCGAACACCGGCGCGAGCGTCGATACCGAGCCGTCCATCAGGCCGACGAGCCCGGGCTGGATGATCTGCAGGACGAAGCGCCGGCGCTCGCCCTCCTCTTCGCTGTGGCGGGCGCTGTCGGTCAGAAGCTTCTTTTCAAGGTTGAGCGCTTTTCGATCGTGCGTGTCCTCCACCTCCGCGAGGTCGCCGAGCAGCTTGCGGATAGAGGCGTCGGTCGTGCGCGCTGTCGCCTGGCGATAGAACCGCGCGGCGGCCAGCTCCATTTCGTGCGCGTGCGCGCGGACCGTCTCGATACCGAGCGGGCGGGCCTGCCAGACCGGTTTCTGCGGGATATAGCCACGGATGTCCTGGCGGCGAATGAGCGGGATGTGTTCGCCGAACTTGGAGGCGAAGAGATCGATCAGCCGGCGACGGTGCTCGTTCTCCTCGGCCGCCATTTCCGTGAACACCTGCGCGCTGGCTGGGTAGTTCTCGGCGAGGCCGTCGGCGAAATCCGCATAGATGCGGCTGTCCTCTTCCTCGTTGCTGATAGCGAGGGCCAGCATCTCGCGCTCGGAAAGTTCATCAAAATTGCGCATCGCGGCGTCCTTCGAAGGTCTGGGATTTTCCCTCTTGGTCCGATGGTTCAGCCGGGAGGTTTGAGGCGGCAGATCGCCGCCCCCGGCCCTTCGATGCTCGAGACGTTTAGCGCTGCGGTTGTAGAGGGACGGCGTCGCTCCGGTCAAGTTTGCCGGGTTGGCCGTGCGCCGCACGGCCGATCCCGGACCGCTAGTCTGCGCGCGAAGCAGGCAGGAGGTCTTTGCTGCGCCGAGCGGATAGAGCGCACCGAAATGGGACTAGCCTTGCCATCGTGTTCCTGCTGTTCTAGACGGAAAAATGCTCGTTTCGCTCGGTTCCTCTTGCGTCGGGGCGCAATATCTCGAGCCGCCGGCCGTGACTCAGGTTCCCTCTCTCACTCGATTCAATCGCATTGTCGTCAAGGTCGGCTCCTCGCTCCTCGTCGATTCCTCGCGCGGCTCGGTCAAGCAGAGTTGGCTCGAAGCGCTTGTCGCGGATGTCGCCGCGCTGCATCAACGCGGGGCGAACGTGCTCGTTGTGTCTTCCGGCGCGATTGCGCTCGGGCGCACGGTCGCAGGGTTGAAGGGCGTGTTGAAGCTCGAGGACAGTCAGGCTTCGGCCGCCGTCGGGCAAATCGCGCTCGCGAGCGAATGGTCGCAGGCGCTCCGGAAACACTCGATCGTCGCCGGCCAGGTCCTGCTGACCTTGCAGGATACCGAGGAGCGGCGCCGCTACCTCAACGCCCGCGCGACGCTTGGCCGCCTGATGGCGATGCGCGCGGTCCCCATCATCAACGAGAACGATACGGTTGCGACCACCGAGATCCGCTACGGCGACAATGATCGCCTTGCCGCGCGCGTCGCAACCATGGCGAGCGCGGATCTCCTGATCCTTTTGTCAGATGTCGCCGGCCTCTATGACGCTCCCCCGTCACATCATGCTCACGCCAGGCTCCTGTCCGTCGTCGAGCGCGTGACCCCGGAAATCGAGGCGATGGCGGGCGGGGCGGCGTCGGAGCTGTCGCGCGGCGGCATGCGCACCAAGATCGAGGCCGCCCGCATGGCGACCGCCGCGGGCGCCCACATGGTCATCGCCGACGGGCGGGTGGACCATCCCATTGCGCGCGTCGCTGGAGGCGGACGTTGCACATGGTTCCTCACCGCCTCAAATCCGATGGCGGCGCGCAAGATCTGGATCGGCGGCTCGCTGGAGTTGAAGGGCGCGGTATTCGTCGACGCGGGCGCCGCCGCGGCGCTCGCGCGCGGAAAGAGCCTGTTGCCCGCCGGGGTCACGCGAGTCGACGGCGTATTTTCGCGCGGCGATTGCGTGGCCATCCGCGATGAGCGCGGCGCCGAGATCGGGCGCGGTCTGATCGCGTACGACGCGCTGCACGCCGAGCGCATCCGAGGCCGCAAGTCGCGCGACATCGCTCACATTCTCGGGACCGCGGGGCGCGCCGAAATGATCCATCGCGACGATATGGCTCTGACGGACCGGTGACCCCTCTCGCTGGCTTGGCTTCGAGCGGTCAGCCGCGCATGAATGCGCTTATGACGTTACTCATACTCGAACACCGCCGAGCGCGGCGATGAAGATTCCGCCGCGTCGCGCGCTGGTCGCCCTCGCGAGGCTGCGCGCCAGCCTGAGGGCGAGCGAACTTGGCCTCGTGACGCTTGCGATCGGCGTGGGCGCGCTTGCCGGCGTTTCGGTCAGTGCGATGACGTTCATCGTCAACGCCGCGCATATGCTGATTTACGGCATTCCCTTCGACGTGCGCCTCAGCGCGGCCGAGCGGGTTCCGCCGCTCGCCGCTTTCGCCGCGCCGATGCTGGGCGGGCTTGCGCTCGGTTCGGTCGACGCCTGGCGAGCGCGCAAGAAGCTGCCGCCAGCGGTAGATCCGGTCGAAGCCAACGCGCTGCGCGGAGGACGCATGTCCCTGCGCGAGAGCCTGCTCGTCGCCGGGCAGACGGTCGTGTCCAACGGTTGCGGCGCCTCGGTCGGCCTCGAGGCGGGCTACGCGCAGATCGGCGCCGGCGTCGCTTCGCGCATGGGGTTGGATCTCCACCTGCGCCGGCAGGATGTGCGCATGCTCGTCGGCTGCGGGGCCGGCGGGGCGATCGCAGCGGCGTTCGGCGCGCCGCTGACCGGAGCCTTCTACGCTTTCGAGCTCATCATCGGCGCCTATTCGCTTGCCAACGTGGGGCCCGTCTTCGCCGCCACGCTCGCGGCCGCTTTGACCACGAAGGCCATCATCGGCGCGCCCTACGTCATCAGCGCGCCCGCGGCGCAGGCCCTCAACTTCGTCCACTACGGCGCGCTCATCGGGCTCGGCATCGTCGCGGCGGCGGTGGGCGTCGGCGCGATGCGTGCGGCCGCGCTGATCGAACGGGCGTTTCACGCGGCCGTTCCGTGGCGCCTCCTGCGTCCCGTAGCCGGCGGGCTGATGCTTGGCGGGATGGCGCTCTATTCGCCGCAGGTGCTGGGAGCCGGCCACGGCGCGCTGGGCCTCGATTTCTATTGGCCGATGACGGCGACGCAGTTGTCGGTTCTCATCCTCTTGAAGTTGTTCGCAAGCCTGGTTTCGCTGGCTTCCGGCTTTCGCGGCGGACTGTTCTTCGCTTCGTTGTTCGTCGGCTCGCTGCTCGGCAAGCTCTATTCTATCGGCGTCGACCTTCTGTTCCCGTCTCTTGGCCTCGACACGACGGCTTGCGTGCTCGTCGGCATGGGCGCGCTCAGCACCGCCATCGTCGGCGGCCCGCTGACGATGACCTTTCTCGTACTCGAGAGCACCGGCAATCTGGGGATCGCAGGCGGAGCGCTCGCGGCCTCGATCGCGACGACCCTCGCCGTTCGCGCGACCTTCGGCTACTCGTTCACCACTTGGCGCCTCCACTTGCGCGGCGAGACGATCCGCGGAGGGCAAGACGTTGGCTGGCTGCGCGACCTGACGGTGGCGAAGATGATGGTTCCATCGCCGCCGATTTTTCCCGACGAAGGGAGCGTTCGCGCGTTCCGCGACGCTTACCCGCTCGGGAGCGCCCATGTCGTGGTCGCGGTCGGAGAGGACGGGCGCTATCACGGGATGATCCACGTCCCGGAGGCGCATGCGATGGCGTTGGAAGAAGGCGACGACGGCGGACCGGTCGGCCTCATCGCGCATCTTCCGGCGACGACTTTGCATCCCGACGACGACATCCGGGCCGCGCTCGACCTCTTCGGCGCGGCGCATGCCGACACGCTCGCAGTGACGGCGCGCGAAACCGGGCGCGTGCTGGGCACGCTCGGCGAGGCCTTCGCCGCCCGCCGATACGCGCAGGAGACCGATGGCGCGATGAAAGGCGTCCTTGGCGGCGGCTAGCGTCCTCGATCAGACGCGTTCGAGCGCCAGCGCGGCGCCTTGGCCGACGCCGACGCACATCGACGCGAGCGCGCGCCGACCGCCGCGGCGCTTGAGCTCGAGCGCCGCAGCGCCGGCGATGCGCGCTCCCGACATGCCGAGCGGATGGCCGAGCGCGATCGCGCCGCCGTTCGGATTAACGTGTTCGCCATTGTCCGGCAGGCCGAGCCCTCGCAGGCAGGCGAGCGCCTGCGAGGCGAACGCCTCGTTGAGCTCGATGACGTCGAAGTCTTGCGGCTGAAGGCCGAGCCGCCCGCAGAGCTTCATCACCGCCGGGATCGGACCGATGCCCATGACGTGAGGCGCTACGCCCGCGGTCGCGAAGCCGAGCACGCGGGCGATTGGCCTCAGTCCTTTCGCCTCGACCGCCTTGCCGGAGGCGAGGATCAGCGCCGCTGCGCCGTCGTTGACGCCGGAAGCGTTTCCGGCCGTCACGCTGCCGTCCGGGCGCACGACGCCACGCAGTTTGGCGAGCGCTTCGAGCGTCGTATCCGGGCGCGGATGCTCGTCCTTGACAAAGCGGGTCGAGGCGCCTTTGCGATCCTTGATCTCGACGGAAACGATCTCGTGACCGAATGTTCCTTGCGCCTGCGCCGCAGCCGCGCGGCTTTGCGAGCGCAGCGCGAAGGCGTCCTGATCCTCGCGCGAGACCTGATAATCGTCCGCGACATTCTGAGCCGTTTCCGGCATCGAATCGACGCCATGGAGGGTCTTCATCAGCGGATTGACGAAGCGCCAGCCGATCGTCGTGTCGAACATTTCGGCCGAACGCTGGAAGGCGACTTCCCCCTTGCCCATCACGAACGGCGCTCGGGTCATCGATTCCGAGCCGCCTGCAATGGCGAGATCTATCTCGCCTGACTTGATCGCGCGCGCCGCAGCAGCGACCGCGTCCATGCCGGAGGCGCAGAGACGATTGACCGTCGCTCCTGGAACCGCGTCCGGCAGGCCTGCCAGCAACGAGGCCATTCGGGCCAGGTTCCGGTTATCCTCACCGGCCTGGTTGGCGCAGCCGAGGAAGACTTCGTCGACAGCCTCGCCCATCCCGGGATGACGGCGAAGGAGCTCGCGAATGGGCAGCGCCGCGAGGTCATCGGCGCGGACGCCCGCAAGCGCGCCGCCGTAGCGGCCGATCGGCGTGCGGACGTAATCGCAGATGTAAGCGTCAACGGTCATGTCGGGGACTCACGTGACCCCGCATAAGCCATCGGCATGCTCTTCTCCTTGACCGCGTCTGGCGCCTTCTTTAGGTGCCTAGGCTCAGCCGGCGAGCCGGTCAACATCGCCGCGCCGGGCGATGGCGAGATCGAGGGAGGAGAACGATGGCCGCAGAGGCCGGCGCTTCAGACCAATCCGTATTGCTGGAATCGCTCGAGGTGGGAGTTCTGACCCTGACTCTGAACCGCCCTGAGCGCATGAACGCGTTCAACATTCCATTGCAGGAGGCGCTCGGGCGGGCATTCCAATGGGCGTCGGCCGATGACGACTGCCGGGTCGTCTTGCTGACGGGCGCCGGCAAGGGATTCTGCGCCGGGGCGGATTTGTCCGACCGCGCGGTTGCGCTCGCGGTGGGCCGCCCCGACCTCGGCGAGTCGCTCGACAAGCGCTACAATCCCTTGATCCGCGGGATGCGCAGCCTGCCGAAGCCGATCGTCTGTGCAGTGAACGGCGCAGCGGCGGGGGCGGGGGCCAATTTGGCGCTTGCCTGCGACATTGTGCTTGCTGCGAAGTCCGCAAAATTCCTGCAGGCCTTCGCGCGGATCGGCCTCGTGCCGGACGCCGGCGGCACCTGGATCCTGCCCCGCCTCGTAGGGGACGCGCGCGCCCGCGCGCTAATGTTGCTCGCCGATCCAATCGGCGCGGAAGAGGCCGCCGCCTGGGGGATGATCTACCGCGCAGTCGACGACGATCAACTGATGGGCCAAGCGCGGGAGATCGCCGAGCGCCTCGCCGCCGGCCCGACCCGCGCCTACGGTCTGATGAAGCGCGCCTTCGCCGCCTCTTTCGTCAACAGCCTCGACGCGCAGCTTGATCTTGAACGCGATCTCCAGCGTGAGGCTGGCCGCGCTGACGATTTTGCGGAGGGCGTGCGGGCCTTTTTGGAGAAGCGGCAAGCCAACTTCAGCACCGCAAGAGGCAGAGCCTGACGGCTCAACGCCAAGCTCCACCCCCGCTTTTTGCCGGCGGACGATGACGCCGCAGCAGCGCGGGCCCAATATGCTCGAGGCCCGCCAAATAACCCACGCCCCGCAACGAAAATCGCGGGACGGTTTGCTATTCGGACGCAGGAGTCGCCGTCAGTTCGAACCGGTATCCGCCGCAGGCTGGCTCTGGGCCGTCTCTTGCGACGTCGCCTTGCTGTTCTCGGCGGACGTGCCGTAGTTACATGCCAGTGCGGGACCGACGATCGTCGCCAAGCTCAATCCCAACATCAGTCCGATAAGCTTCGAGCGCATCGACACCCTCCACTTTGCTCTTTGGAAGAAGGAGTGTAGCACTTGTGCTCTGCCGCGCAAGGCCGTCTTGGGGCCCCTGCAATCACAATTCCGCGCCCAGTCCGGCCATTCTCCGCGAGGTACCGAATCCTGGTCCGCGTGCGACAATGCGTCGCGCGTAACCGGCCAGCCAAACGCATATCTATAACGGGAGCCTCTGAACTCTACCGCGCCAGTTGACCGCGGGCGGCGTAATTTGCATATGACGCCGAAGCGGTGCGCTTCGGGCGCAGATGGGGAGGGATTTGCATTGATCGAAACCGGCTCACACAACGTGAACTGTGGCGCGGACCATTTGGGCTTCCGTGATCTGGCCGGCGTCTATTGGAATCTCGGCGCGCCACAGCTCTATGAGCACGCCCTCCAGCGCCACGAGGCCCACATTGCCGCGCATGGACCTCTCGTCGCTGATACCGGCGTTCACACCGGCCGCAGCCCCAAAGACAAGTTTGTGGTCCGCGACGTTAACACCGATCCAATCGTCTGGTGGGGCAACAACAACCCGATGTCGCCCGAGCACTTCGACGCGTTGCTCGCCGATTTCCTTGCCCACGTGAGGGCCAAGACGCTGTTCGCCCAGGACCTCTACGGCGGCGCCGACCCGGCCTTTCGCGTCAAGGCGCGGGTCTTCACCGAATACGCCTGGCACTCGCTTTTCATTCGCAATCTTCTGATCCGTCCGCCTGTGGAGGATCTCCCCAACTTTGTCCCCGATCTGACCATCGTCGACCTGCCTTCGTTCCGGGCGGATCCGAAGCGCCATGGGACGCGCACGGAAACGGTCATCGCCTGCGACTTCACCCGCAAGATCATTCTCATTGGCGGCTCGAGCTACGCCGGCGAGATGAAGAAGTCGGTCTTCACCTATCTCAATTACGTCCTGCCGCCGCAGCACGTCATGCCGATGCATTGCTCGGCCAATACCGGCAGGGACGGGGACACGGCGATTTTCTTCGGCCTTTCCGGCACCGGCAAGACGACGTTGTCGGCCGATCCGCATCGGACCCTGATCGGCGATGACGAGCACGGCTGGGGCCGGGGCGGCGTGTTCAACTTTGAGGGCGGCTGCTACGCCAAGGCGATCAAGCTGTCACGGGAGGCCGAGCCCGAAATCTACTCGACCACCGAGCGATTCGGAACAGTGATGGAGAATGTGGCGCTCGATCCCGAGTTGCGCGTCCCGGACTTTGACGACGACTCGAAGACCGAGAACACGCGCATCGCTTATCCGCTCCACTTCATCGCCAACGCCTCGGCGACCGGGCGCGCCGGTCACCCGAAGAACGTCATCATGTTGACCTGTGACGCGTTCGGCGTGCTGCCCCCGATCGCCAAGCTCGATCCCGCGCAGGCGATGTATCACTTTCTCAGCGGCTATACGGCCAAGGTCGCGGGCACGGAAAAGGGGGTCACCGAACCGCAGGCGACCTTCTCGACCTGCTTCGGAGCGCCCTTCATGCCGCTTCACCCGGCCGTCTACGGCAATCTTCTGCGCGGCCTTGTGGGGCGCCATCACGTCGACTGCTGGCTGGTCAACACCGGCTGGACGGGCGGCAAGTTCGGCGTCGGACGGCGGATGCCGATCCGCGTGACCCGCCGTCTGCTTTCGGCAGTGCTCGACGGTTCGCTGCACAGAGCTGCGTTCCGCACCGATCCGCATTTCGGCCTCGCCGTGCCCGAGCAGGTCCCCGGCGTCGAGCCGCATATTCTCGATCCGATCAAGACCTGGCGCAGCAAGGGCGAATTCGCCGAGACCACTGGCCGCGTGGTGCAGATGTTCCGAGACAACTTCAAAAAATTCGAAGACCACACCGACGAACATGTGCGCGCCGCTGCTCCGTCGCCGCGCATCGCTTTGGTCTGAAGGGCCCAAGCGGCCGACGACGCTCCTTCACTGAGACAAAGGCCGCCAGCAAACCCCGCTCGCCTCCGTCCGTCGTCGGGAACCGCGCAGGCTGCTGGCCCAGGCTACTTCGACGCCAACGCGGCGATGCGCTCGCGCGCCCCGCCGACGCCCGCGGCCAGCGCGCGTGAATAGTAGCTTCGCGCCGTGCCCTCGTCACCCCTGATTCCGACCGCGCCGAGGCGTGTCAACGTCGTTGGATCGTAGGTGTCGCCGAGCGCCATCAGCGCGCGCGCGTCGCCATCTTCGGCGGCTCGCTGCAGGAAGGCGCGGGCGGTCGCGATGTCGCCCTTGGCGAAGGCGACCAGGCCCTCGGCGCAGAGGCGTCGCCCGTCGTCGATCGGAATCGAAAGCGAAGCGATTGGCGTCGCTTCGGTCGTGGGCCCGCGAAGCGCGGTGGCGAGCTTGTTGATCACGTCCTTGGCCACCGGGTGACCACCGATTGCCGAGGTCCTTTGCGTCGGAGCGGCGGGCCGAGCCACGAAAACCGGCTGTTCCACGGCGGCCTTCTCCGTCGTAGCCGACGGTTGAATACGCGGGAAGAATGCAACGACTAGAACTCCCGCGCAGAGGCCCGCGACGAGGCCGGCGAGAACTTTCCATTGGATTGGCAGTGCTCGTCCTCCTCTACTGCATCAGACTCCGCCAGCGTGTGAGATCCTCATAGAGCCGATCCGAATCCTCGGCTTTAGGTCCACCGCTTGCGTCAGCCGCCGATTTCGCTGACGCGCGAAATGCGTCGAGCGAGGCGTCGGCGGTCGTCTTGTGTTCGTCGATCCATCCCTGCGCCCCAGCAAGTCGAGGCCACGTCAAATCCGGCATCGACGGATCGGCCGCGAGATTGATGTCACGCCACTGCGCGGCTCGGTCATCGCTCAGGAAGCCATCATAGTTTTCGAAGAACGCGCGCGCAACACGACCGACCGCATCGGCGCGCTGCGAACCGGCGGCCGCGTCAAGCGCGATGAGCGCCAAAGGCTCCGCGACCGTTTCGACAGTGTCGTTGGCGGAGACAAGGTTCGGACGATCCGCGGATCCGACGCGGGCCGGCGCGTAGATCGACTCGAGGCTCGCCGACCAGGGAATTGCGACGAGATGATATCCGCCGTCCCCGCCGAAGTCGCCGAGCGCGCGCGCGTCTTTGGCGCCGAGCACCACGACGGCGCCTCGTTTCCCGGCCGAAAGCGCCTCGAGCGAGTCCGTCAGCGGTTCGTAGATCGGATTGACTGAAATTCCCAGCCGCGAAAAAAGGAGCCGGGCGCTTGTCGCGGTGGCGCTGTCCGGGTCGCCGACGCTCACCGTCTTGCCCTGAAGATCCGCGATCGACTTGACGTCGCGCGGCGCGACCACCTCCAGCGTTTCCGCAGCGAGACGCACGACCAGCGGTGACCGTTTCGGCCAGTCCGGATCCATTTTAGCGCTGGAGAGCAGCGAGTCGAGCGTCACAACGGCGAAATCCGCCATATCCACCCGCGCCACCTTGGCGAGGCCGTTTGGCGACGTGGAGCCTACGATGGCGCGGCCGGGAGCGCCCTTGTCGCTCAGCACCGCCGCGAAGTCCCTCGCCATTTGGCTCGCCGCCAAATCGTCGGGGTCGGCCACAATCGAAAAAGGTTTCGAATTTTGCGATTGCGGCGGTGGCTTGGCGACCGGCGGCGCAGATTGGGGTTGCTGTTTTTGGACAATTGCGACTTTCGCAGGCGCGAGCCGGGCCATTTCGTGGCCGGTCCTGCCGCGCCAGGCGCCATGCCACAGGAGCCGCTTGCCATTCCTTACGACCGGATGGGTGTAAGACACCATGCCAGACGGCGCCCGCAGCGATTCCGCCGCCACATCCCACTGACCACAAACGACAATTCCGCCCGCAAGCACGACTGCTGCATATGCGCGCAGCCGCCGCGGCCGACTTCGCCACTCTCGTTTCAAAATATCGCTCTCACAATTTGGGCGCCCGCCCAGACTGTTCCGCTTCCCATCGCGGCCGGACCCTGCCCATGAAATGCGACGTCATCAAGGCGCTCCAGTTGACACTTGACCACAGCCCGGGGAACTCGATTTCACAAGCCCGTTCTTCTCAGGCGTCGTCAACCGCGTCAAGCGCCGCGTCGAGCTCCCCGGTCTCAATCGGCCGAAGCGTCGGCCCATCAATGTAGACGAGCGCGGCGCGGACAGGGAGCGTGGGATAAATCGCCTGCAACGCCGCGCGATAGACGGCGAGTTGAGCGAGATGGGCGGGCGACGGCGCCGTCGGCGCGGCGCCCAGTTTGAAGTCAACGATTGATGCCGCGCCTCCTGTCACGAGCAGCCGATCGAGGCGCCCGCTGTAGGGCGCATCCGCGCGGCCGGGCCGTCGCAACACACCGGCCAGCGACACTTCGCCACGGGAGCCGGGGCCGAACAGCGCCGCGAGTTCCGGCGCCTCGATCACGCTCAGGACCTGAGCCGACAACGTCACGCGCGCCGCAGCGCCGAGCGCGCCGCCGAGCGTGTCGAGATACGCCTTGGCTGCGGCGGCGCGGCGCTCCGGGGCGACATCGGGCAGCATCTGCAGCAGGGCGTGCGCAAGACGTCCTTCGTTGACTCGCTCGCTTTCGCGCATGAGGCCCAATCGCGAGGGCCGCAGAGGCGCAGGCGGTGCGTCCGGGGCCGCCTTGGCCGAGAGCCAGGCCGGGAGGAGCGCCGAGGCCAGGGGCAACGGGGTTTCGCCGAGGTCGTCCGCGAAAAGACTTTCGCCGAAGCGCCGGATCGTCTCTCCGCCGCTCCAGGGCGCGGGGGAATCCGTCATTGATTCCCGGAGGCCGGATTCGACGAGATCGTACCAACACCCTTTGGAACGGCCCGTGGATGTCTCGTAGCCGGCGACGACGAGGCGCTGCGCCGCACGGGTCATCGCGACATAGAGCAGGCGCCGATGTTCGCCCGCCTCGGCCTCGCGCCTTTCCGCCCGGGCGTCCGCCATCGCGCGGCAATCGTCATCCTTCTTTCGGCTCCAGGCGAAAAGAGGCGGGCCGTTCGGCCCGGCTGCGGCGAGGCGCAGGAGTTTGGGGTCGTGCCGCCCGTCTGGGGCGCCGCAGGTGTCCGGCAGAAAGACGATCGGCGCCTCGAGCCCCTTGCTCGCATGGACGGTCAGGACCCGGACGCCCTCGCTTTCGCTCTCCATGTCGCGCTTGATCGCGGTGTCGGCGGCCTCGACTTCGGCGAGGAAGCGATGCAGCGACGGCGCTGCGCGCTGCTCGTGCGCGAGCGCGAGCGCGAGGAATTCGTCCGTCGGGTCGGCCGCGTCGGGCCCGAGCCGCCCGAGCAGCGCCTTCCGGCCGCCATCTTCGCCCAGAAGAAGGGTGTAGAACGTGTGGGGCGAAACTGCCCCCGCGCGCGCGCGCCAGATGGCAAGCCTTCGCGCGGCGTTACGGGCGCGCTCGTCCGGAGAGGCCGCGAGCGCCCGGCCGAGCGATCCGCCGCGGTTCGCGGCGAGCGCAAAGAGATCATCCTCCTTGAGGCCGACAAGCGGCGACTTGAGGACGCAGGCGAGCGTCAGATCGTCGTCCGGCGCGAGCGCCGCCCGGCCAACGGCGACAAGGTCCATCACCGCAATATGGTCGCGCAGCATCAGCCGGTCGGCGCCTGCGACTTTCACCTTGTGGTCTTTGAGCGCACGAATCATCGCATCGAAAAAGCCGTTCCGGATGCGAACCAGGATCATCACGTCGCCCGGACGAATGCGTCGGGGCGCGCCGTCGTGGTCGGCGACGCGCTCGCGCGACTCCGGCGAAAGCCACTTTTCGATTGTCTTCGCGATTCGGCATGCGAGCGTCGCCGCCGGTTCGTCGCGCGACAACTCGTCGAGCGGCATGCGCCAGTCTTCCGGATCGGCGGCCGGCGCGGGCTTGATCGTCGGCCAGAGCTCCACGACGCCCTTCATCGCGCTGCGGACGGCTTCATGTTGAGGCGACGGCTCGCCGGCGGCGCCGACGCCGCGCCAGGCCTCCTGCTCCCCGAACGTCTTGTCCACCGCCTTGAGGATCGCCGGCGCCGAACGGAAGGAAAAGTTGAGCGGCACGCTCTCGAAGCGCAGCTCGGCGTCGCGATGGCGCTGCTCGAAGAAGCGCCGCATCTTGGCGAACAACTCGGGCGCTGCGCCCTGAAAGGAAAAGATCGACTGCTTTTCGTCGCCGACTGCGAAAATGGTCCGTCGGCCCGTCCTGGCGCCTTGCCCGGCAAAAAGCTCCGCGCTCAGCGCGACAAGGATGCGCCATTGCTCGGGCGAGGTGTCCTGCGCCTCGTCGATCAGCAGATGATCGAGTCTGGCGTCGAGTTTGCGCAGCACCCAGGCGGCGCTCGAGCGTGTCACCAACCTGAGCGCGCCTGCGATCTGGTCGGCGAAGTCGAGCTCTCCGCGGCGAGCCTTGGCATCGGCGAACGCCATCAGGACCGCCCGCCCGACGGCGAACAAGGCCTCGCTGCGCTCGACTATCAGGGCGGCGCGGCGACGGTCACGTAGCGCGATCAGTCGGTCCTGCTCGCGATGGAGATCAGCTTCGAGCTCGGGAACGTTTCGCTGCAGCGCCTTGGTCGTCAAGTCGCCCTTGAACGGATCGCCCTCGCCCCCCTTGGTGAAGAACGCCTCGAGAAGCGCACCGATTCGCGCGTCGAGCGCGCCGTCGCCATCAACTTCGCGCAGTTTCGCCGCGAACTCCCGATCGCTCTTCTTGCCAGCGCCGAGCCCCCGCGCCCAGTCCTGACGACGCCTCCGGCCGATGCCGCCGCCAAACATCTCGGCTTCGACGCTTCCGGTCGTCTCCCCGTTCGCGAGGCCGAGAGGGCCTCGCAACGCCGCCGCGAACTCCCGGGCGTCGTCGAAGGCCGCAAAGGTCTCGGCGAAGGCCTGCGTCTCCCGCAAGAGATCGTCGAATTTGAAGGCGCCGGCGTCGCGCGACACGCGTTCCAGCTCTTTCCAGACCGACGAGTTTCTGGCAGACGCGATCGCCTCGTCTCGCGCTTCTTCGATAAGCGCCCCGGCCTCGCGTTCGTCGATCACTCTGAAATGCGCAGGAACGTTCGCCTCGAAGGGGAAGAGGTGCAGGAGCCTTTCGCAGAAGGCGTGAAGAGTCTGGATCCTCAAGCCCCCAGGCGTCTCGATCGTGCGCGCGAACAATTGTCGGGCGAATACGAGGTCCTGCGGCGATGGCTTCTCGGCGCCGGTCTCCACAATCGCGGCGCCGAGCGCTTCGTCGCTGAGGCTCGCCCATAGCGCGAGCGTGTTGAAGATGCGCGTCGCCATGTTGGCCGCGGCCGCCTTGGTAAAAGTCAGGCCAAGAATCTGTCCGGGCGACGTGCCGGCGAGCAGGAGACGTAGCACCCGCTGGGTCAGCACATGCGTCTTGCCGCTGCCCGCATTTGCCGACACCCAGGCGGACGCCTTTGGATTCGACGCCTGCGACTGCATCTTCCGGAGCGTGTCCGGAATGACGAGACGGCGGCTCACGACGGGTCCCCCGAGTCGCCGTTCGCGGCGCCGCCCGTCAGCGACCATTCCTTGACCCGCGCCAGATGATCGTAATCCGAATACCGGCTGGCGAATTTCGGCATCGGGCGCGAGAGATAGGGGGTGCTTTCGCAGGCGAACTGGTCGACGAGCGCCTCGAGCCCGGCGAAATGCTGTTCCGCAAGGTCGCGGATATCGGCGTCTTCGCCTCCTGCAGGCTGTTCCTTTCCGCCGTTAGGGCCGCCGAGCTTAAGGTAGAGCGCGCGCTCCGGCTTGACGGCGTCCAAACCCTCGAAGCCGCCGCGCATCAGGATCGCGGCTTCCAGCGACAATTGCGGAGCAAGGCCGATCTTGACTTCCTTGGCGCCCGGCGGCGACCCGCTCTTGTAGTCGATCAACGTCGCGCCGCCCGAGCGCGTTATGTCGATGCGATCGGCGCGCGCCGTCAGGGTGAACTCAGCTCCGGTACGCAGCGGAAGGACGATCTTGCCTGGCCGTTCGACCAGGATGCGCACGATCTCGCCGCGGCTCCTGCGCTCGAAGTCGAGAACGAAATCGATCGCTTTCTCGATGTTGGGCCAGTTCATGCCTTCAAAAGCGGGGTCCACGAGCAGCAACGCAAAGCGCGCGCGGGCAAAGCGGACAAGGTCCGAGCGCGCCCGCGGCGGCAGCCCCCCGGAAGGGTAGAGGTCGGCGAAATCTTGAAGCGCGCCGTGCCAGGCTTCGCCGGCTTCGCGCGGCCCGAGTTCGCGTTCGATCGGATCCAGAGGCTGGAGCCTCAGGATGCGCTCGGCGTAGATCGCATACGGATCGCGCCGCAGCGTCTCGATACGCGTGACGCTGAGTGAGCGCGGGCGCAGTTCGACCGGGGGACGCGGCTCCGGCCGACTGACAGCCGCGACGACTTCGGGCTCATCGATCGCGCGCGCGTAGGCGAGATAGATCTCGCCGCGCCGCTCCGCTTGCTTGATCATGTCGGCGCCGGCCGCGGCGCTCACGCGCAGAAGGAAGCGCGAGGCGACCGTCGGCTCGCCAGCGCGCTTTTTCGCGCGGCTGATGACCGCCTCACGCGCGCCGAGCGCGGCCACAAAGTCATGCGCCGTCTGCCCGATGCGCCGTTCGGGGGCCGACAGCCCAAGCTCGGCGCGCATCGGCCGGTTGAGGAAGGCGTCCGTGTCCACTGTGGGCGGCCAGACCTTTTCGTCCAGCCCAGCCAGAATCATGCGGTCGAAGCTCAAGAGGCGCGCTTCGAGCAGACCCAGAATTTTGAGGCGCGGATGGCCGCCCTGCCCGGGGGGGGCGCGCACGCTTGCAAGCGCTGCGTCGAACAGCGCCGCATAGTCGCTCAACGTGCAGGGAAAACCGCCGCTTGCCGCTTCGTCCCATTCGTCGAGAAGTTCGTACAGCAATTCGAGGCCATGGGGCGCGGAACGTTCGGCTTCGGGACCGGCGAGGATCGCGTCGAGCGCGCGGCGATGCGCAGCGAGCCATTCGCGCAACGGCGCCGACAAGCGCATCGCGCGCAAAGGCCCCAGAACCGAGGCGAGATCGAGCGCCAGCCGCTCGGCGGCCGCGCGCTCCGCTTCACCGATCGCCCGGACCGCCGGATGGGCGTGACCGTCTTGAGCTGCCGCCCGCGCCGCGCCGAACGCCTGACCGAGATCGTCGAGCGAGGAGATCGGCGCCGCCCGGAAGACGCCGAGTTCGAGCGCCCGCGCTGTCGCGTCGAGCTCCGCGCGCGTGCGGCCGAGCCGCGCCGCCGCATGGGCGATTAGCCCCTGGGCCCGCAGCGGTCCAAGGTCCTTCGCAGCCTCGAGGATGAGCCGCGCCAAGACGCCCGCCTCGCTTTGGCCGAGCGTGCGGCCGGCCGAATCCTCGACCTCGACGCCCCAACGCGCGAGTTCTCCCGACACGCGCCGCGCGATCGAGGGATCCGGCGTGATCAGGGCGGCGGTCTTGCCCGGCGTCTCGAGGACTTCGCGCATCGCGATCGCGAGCGCGAGCGCCTCCTCCGTCTCGTTGTCGGCGATAATGACGGAAACGTCTTCAAGCGCGGCGACGATGGCCGGCGTCGACAGCGCATCCTTCCGGTCGCGCCAGCATTCGGTCGAGTCGGCCGGACGGAGCGCCTCGCTGAGGAATGCGCCGCGCGCCCCGAGCCGCGCAATGGGCGCGCTCAGCGTGACGACGTCCTTGCGTGTCACTCCAATGATCGCGATCAGCCGATGCAGAAGGGCCTGCGGATGGCCGGCGAGCCCTTTGCCCGCCTCGCCGCTTGCGCCAATCATCGCCCAGGCGCGCTCATCAAGAGCGCCATCGAGTCCAGGAAGCACGACCGCGCCCTGATCCCTGCGCGCGATTGCCGCAATAAGCGCCGCGGTCGCGCGGTTCGCGCCGGTCGAGCCGGCGATGATTGTCGGTCCGCGCCCGGAGCGAGCCTCGAGCGCGCCAATCTCCGACTCAACCATGAGTGAGACCCGCTTGGCGCGATCGATGAGACCGCGCTCTTCCAGCCATTGCGGCCAGTGGGCGAACGCGATCTTGAGAAAGTCGAGGGTGATGCGCCAGTAGGAATCGTATTCCTCCGGCGCGAGCGTTTCGAGCTTCCGCCAGTCGACGCCCTCGATGATCATGTCGTCGATCAGCGCTGCAAGATCGCCCGCCAGCGCGTAGGCTTGCGATGGCGTCGTGGCGACGAGCGCCGGCTCGTAGCCGTCGACAATGAGGTGGCCGCCGGCGTCGACGCCGCGAATCGCGCCGCGCAAAGCCTCTCCCCAGGCTCGGACCAGCGTGGCGAGCGTGTGGCGGCGGGACAGATCCCCGACCGCGGGCGGCAGCTGGGGGTGCCGCGCCTCCTCGCCCTGAGGCCCAAAGAACGTCGCCGCGTCGTCGGGTTCGAAGGCGCCGAGCGGCGCGATGCGGGGCAGCAGGATGCTCTGCCCCCCGCTCGCCTCGAGCAGCGCCTCGCCCAGCGCCGCGGCGGCGCGCTGGGTCGGCACGTAGATCGTTGCGTTGGCAAGCGCCAGCGGATCGCCCGCGGCGGGAAAACCGTCGATCAATTCCCCGCCAAGCAACGCATGGGCCAGCGTCGGCAGAAACGGCGCTCCCGGAGGAATCGTGAAGACGCGCGGATCGCGAATCGCCATGCCGGGTTGTCACGCCGGGAGGACGGGAAGGCAAGCCGTCCTGTGGACAGCGCGTTTGGCCCGTCAGGCGCGAAGCGCGGCTGAAAGCCGCTCCCAGTGCGCCTCCTCGGCAGGAATGCCGAATCGCAGGCGATCCGGCGCCTTGGCGAAGGGTCGGGTCACGATCCCGGCCGAGAGCAGCCGGCGGAAAGCTCCCTCCGCGTCGCCCCTGGCCGCAAGACGAAAGAGGCGCGTCCCGCCGATGATCCGCCAACCGCTCGTCTCGAGGAGCCCATCCAGTCGCGCCGCGTCCTCGCCGAGTCGCGCGCTTATCGTTGCGGTCCAGTCCGGGTCGGCGAGCGCGCGCGCCCCGATCGCGATCGCCGGTCCGCTGACCGGCCAGGAGCCGAGCGCCGTCCGCAATGTCTCTGCGATCTCGGGCGAGGCGATCGCGAAACCGAGGCGAAGTCCTGCAAGTCCGTAGGCCTTGCCGAACGAGCGCAGGACGACCGCTCCCTTTGCGGGCAAGACCGGCGCGAGGCTCTCGTCCTGGCCGTCGAAATCGGCGAAAGCCTCGTCGACGATGAGCCAGCCGCCGCGCCGCGAGAGGCGCTCGTGCAAATCAAGGAGGTCGACGCGGCTCGCAACCCGGCCGTCCGGATTGTTCGGATTGACGACGACGGCGACATCGACCTCCGCCAGAGTATCGAGCGAAGCCGCCTCGGGAAGCGGGACGCCCGCCGCGCCGAAAGCCTCCGCATGACCGCGGTAGGTGGGGCCCAGAGCGGCGACGGCGCCTTTCGGCGCGATCCGCGCCAGCGACTGAATTAGCGCCTGCGAGCCTGGCCCGGCGACGACTGTCTCGGGCTTCGCCCCGTAGTGTGAGCCGGCGACGGCTTCCAGGCCCGCGAGCGCGTCGCTGTCGGGCAGGCGCGTCCAGACGTCCCGGGCAAGATCCGGCAGGGGATAAGCGTGCGGATTGACTCCGGTCGAAAGATCGATCCAGGGCGCGGGAGCCTCCGGGCAAAGCCGGCGCGCGACGTCGAGCGCGCCGCCGTGATAGGCAAGGGCCTCGTAGCCCGCCGCCCAGGTCCGCCCCGCCATCATGTTCCTTTCGCAGTCGCTGCCGCTTGCGCTCGCCGCTTTGGGGCTGGAAGCGCTGATCGGCTATCCGGCGCCTCTCTATCGCGTGATCGGCCATCCCGTCACCTGGATGGGCGCCTGGCTTGCGCAGCTTCAACTGCGGCTCAACTTGCCGCGCGCGAGCTTCGCTGCGCGCCGCGCGCTCGGCGCGCTTGCGCTCGCCCTCTATCTTGCGCCAGTCGCGGCGGTTGCGGGGGCGGCGACGTGGCTGCTCGGGCCCCTCGGCGCGTTCGGCTTCGCAGTCCTCATCCTTCTCGCATCGAGCCTGCCGGCGCAACGCGGCTTGGACGGTCATGTGCGCGCGGTCGCGGACGGCCTCGATCACGGTCTTGACGAGGGGCGGCGCGCGGTCGCGATGATCGTCGGGCGCAACCCGCGAGTTCTCGACGAGGCCGGGGTCGCGCGCGCCGCGATCGAGAGTCTGGCCGAGAATTTCTCCGACGGCGTCGTCGCTCCCGTCCTCTGGACCGCGCTCGGCGGCCTGACGGGAGGCGCGCTCTACAAGGCGATCAATACCGCCGACAGCATGATCGGCCACAAGAACGAGCGTTACGCCGCCTTTGGCTGGGCGGCGGCGAGGCTCGACGACGTGGTCAATCTGCCCGCCTCGCGCCTCGCCGCGCTGTGGCTCATCCTCGCTGCGGCGCTGACGCCCGCCGCCTCGGTCCGGGAGGCCGCGCGAGCGGTGCGGCGGGACGCATCGAGCCACCGTTCCCCCAACGCCGGCTGGCCGGAAGCGGCGATGGCCGGCGCGCTGGGCTTGAAGCTTGCGGGGCCTCGGGTCTACGGCGACACCCTGGTCGAGGACGCCTTCATGGGGGAGGGGCGGCGCGACGCCGCCGCCGCCGACATCCGGCGCGCATTGAGGCTTTACCGGCTCGCGTGCCTGATCGAGGCGATTGCGCTCGCGGCTGCTGCGGCCGCGCTTTGGATCTGAGCAAACTCATCCGGTCGGGAGATGCGGCCCTGTTGTCACCGCGCCGCGTCGAGCATCGCTTCGAGATCGAGATGCGCGGCGAGATGGTCGGCGAGTTCGTCGAGCGTGCGCTCGACCGTCGCCCCGTATTCGATCCCCGCCGTCGCCCCAAGCGAATCGAGCCATGCCGCGCGCTGGCGATCGTCGGCGAACATTCCATGCAGATAGGCCCCGGCGATGCGCCCGTCCGGCGAGACTGCGCCGTCGACCCGCCCGTCCAAGAAGCGCAGAAGCGGGCGCTCGCAGTCGGGACCGCTGGTCCGGCCGACATGCATTTCGTAGCCCTCGAACGGTGAGCCGTTTGCGACGCACTTACCCGCGACGTGCTGGAGCGTCTTGTCACCGGTCAGCGTGGTTTCCACGTCCAAAAACCGGAGACCCTCGACCCCGCCCGCCGGCCCTTCGATTCCGTCCGGGTCCGCGACCCGCCGGCCCAGCATCTGATAGCCGCCGCATACGCCTAAGATCCGCCCGCCGCGACGCGCATGGGCCAGTAGGTCGATCGCCCAGCCCTGCTCGCGGAAAAACGCGAGGTCGGCGATCGTCGCCTTGCTGCCGGGCAGGATGACGAGATCGGCGACCGGCAGCGGCTCGCCTGGCCGCACGAAGACGAGCCGCACGTTCGGCTCGAGCCGCAGCGGATCGAAGTCGTCGAAATTGGCGATGCGGGAGAGCATGGGGACGGCGATCGTCACTTGCGCCTCGTTGCGCGCCGTGACGTTGGAAAGGCCGAATGCGTCCTCCGCCGGCAGGCGCGCGGCGGCCGGAAAGAAAGGCGCGAGACCGAAGGCGCGCCAGCCGGTGCGCTCGGCGAGCGACGCCATGCCGCCGGTAAAGAGGCTGGCGTCGCCGCGGAATTTGTTCACGATGAAGCCGACAATCGTCGCTGCGTCGTCGGGCGCGAGCGCCGCCTTCGTTCCGAGTATCTGCGCAAAGATTCCGCCACGATCAATGTCGCCAATGAGTGCGACCGGGCAACCGGCGGCGCGCGCGAAGCCCATGTTCGCGATGTCGCCCTCGCGCAGGTTGATCTCCGCCGCGCTGCCTGCGCCTTCGACGAGCACCAGGTCCGCCTCATCCTTTAGTTTCGCAAAGCTTTCGAGCACGGGGCCCATGAGCTTCGGTTTGAGCGCCTGATAGTCGCGCGCCCCGGCGTTGCCGATGACGCGGCCCCGAACGACGACCTGCGAGCCGATCTCGCTTTGCGGCTTGAGGAGCACCGGGTTCATGTGAACGCTAGGGGCCACGCCGCAGGCGCGCGCCTGGAGCGCCTGCGCCCTCCCGATCTCGCCCCCGCCATCCGTTACCGCCGCGTTGTTCGACATATTCTGCGGTTTGAAGGGGCGCACCTTGAAGCCGCGCAGCGCATAGGCGCGGCAGAGGCCCGCAACGATCAGCGACTTGCCGACGTCCGATCCCGTCCCCTGCAACATCAGCGCCCGGGCGGTCAAAACTCGATGCCCTCCTGGGCGCGAACGCCCGCGGCGAAGTGGTGCTTCACGAGGCCGAACTCGGTCACGCAATCGGCGACCTCGATCAGATCCGCCTTGGCGTTGCGTCCCGTCACGACGACGTGGAGGTCCGCGCGGCGGCGACGCAAGACCTCGACCACCTCGGCGAGCTTCAGATAGTCGTAGCGGAGGGCGATGTTGAGTTCGTCGAGCAAAAGGAGGCGGATCGAGGAATCGGCCATCATCCGCTTCGCCTCACCCCATGCGGCCTCGGCGGCGGCGATGTCGCGCGCGCGGTCTTGCGTCTCCCAGGTGAAGCCCTCGCCCATCGTGCGCCACTCGATCCTGTCGCCGAAGCGCTCGATCGCCGCCCGTTCGCCCGTCGACCACGCGCCCTTGATGAACTGCACCACGCCGACGCGGAACCCTCGCCCGAGCGCTCTCAGCGCAAGGCCAAAGGCCGCCGTCGACTTGCCCTTGCCCGGACCGGTGTGGACGATCAGAAGCCCCTTTTCGGCGATCGGCTTGGCGGCGACCTCGGCGTCCTGCGCCGCCTTGCGCTTCATCATCTTGGCTTTGTGCCGCTCCTCGGCTGAATCCATGTCCATCCTCGCGAAGCGCGGACCGCTAGCAGGATTCTGGCCCGGTCGCCAACGCCGCTGGCGCAAATTTGACAACCCCTTGCGAAGCTGGAAGATACGTCCCGTACGGTCCCTCGCGTCTTCGAGGGTGAAAAGGGAACGCGGCAGGCCTCTGGCCGATCCGCGGCCGCCCCCGCGACTGTGAGCGGCGTGCCGACGCATTTTCGCCACTGGGCGTTTCGCCCGGGAAGGCGGCGTCGGCGATACGCCGCGAGCCAGGAGACCTGCCGTGCGCCGATCATTCCGCAGGGCCGCCGGTGGGGCGGCCAAGGAGCGTCGATGACTTCTTCGCCAAATCCCTCTTCAGCACTTCAGCGGATGCGCCTCTACGCCGGGACGGCGGATCGTCCGCGCGACGCCTGAACGTCTGCCGCGCCCGGACCGCCCGACATGACCGCCGCAAGCGCCGTTCCGCCCGCCGCGACAGTGCTCGTCTGCGTCACTTGCAAGTCCGCTGAGGGGCCGGCCGGCGCGGCGCTCTACAACGCGCTCGAGGCCCGCTTGGCTGACGAGGACATCGCGCTTCGTCCGGTCGAGTGCCTGTCGGTCTGCAAACGCCCATGCACGGTCGCGCTCGCTGCGCCAGGCAAATGGACCTACGTCGTCGGCGACCTCAGCCGAGAGGCGAATGTCGAGGACATCGTCACCGCGGCCCGGCGCTACGCCGCCGCCCCCGACGGTCTCGTTCCGTGGCGCGAACGTCCGCTTCCTTTCCGTAAGGGCGTCATTTCGCGCACGCCGCCGCTCGCTCCCGCCCTCACGCGATAGGTTCGCCGATGCTCGCCAAGACCCCCGTCACCATCGTCACCGGCTTTCTTGGCGCCGGCAAGACGACACTGATCCGTCATCTCCTCAGCCACGCCGGCGGACGGCGCCTTGCGCTGATCATCAACGAATTCGGCGACGTCGGCGTCGACGGCGAGCTCCTCAAGGGCTGCGCCGACGCCGCCTGCCCGCGCGAGGCGATCATCGAACTCGCCAACGGCTGCATCTGCTGCACAGTCGCCGACGATTTCGCGCCTGCGGTGACGGCGCTGCTCGCGCGCGAGCCAAGACCCGACCACATCGTCGTCGAGACGTCCGGCCTTGCCTTGCCGAAGCCGCTCGTCAAGGCCTTCGACTGGCCGGACCTGCGCACGAAGCTCACCGTCGATGGGGTCATCGCGGTCGTGGACGCGGCCGCGGTCGCCGAGGGGCGCTTCGCCGACGATCCGGCGCGAATCGCTCGGCAGCGCGCAGCCGACCCATCGCTCGATCACGACAATCCGCTCGAGGAAGTTTACGAAGACCAGCTTCTCTGCGCCGATCTTGTCTTGCTCAACAAGGCCGATCTGGTCGCGCCGGACGCGCTCGAGAGATTGCGCTTGGAAATCGCCAGAAGCCTGCCTCGCGCGGTCAAGATCGCCGCGACCCGCGAGGGCGCGATCGACCCCAACGTGCTGCTCGGCGTGAGGGCGGCGGCGGAGGACCACCTTGAAGCGCGGCCCTCGCATCACGACGCCGAGGGCGAGCACGATCACGACGACTTCGACACGTTCGTCGTCGCGATTCCCGCGGCGCGCGATCCCGATGCGCTGATCGATCGCTTGAGCGAAGCGACGCAGATGCACGACATCCTGCGCATCAAGGGCTTCGTCGAAGTCGCCGGCAGGCCGATGCGCATGCTGGTGCAGGGCGTAGGTTCGCGCTTCCGCCGCGACTTCGACCGGCCGTGGAGCGCTCACGAGCCGCGCGAGAGCCGGCTTGTGGTGATCGCGCAAAAGGGCGTCGACCGCGAGGCGGTCGCCGCGGCGCTCGGCGCCTGAGGTCCCGTGCACATCCCGCGCATCGAGGTCCGAACGCTCGACGAAACGGTCGAAGCGGTCGATCTCGGCCAGACGCCCGCGGATGTCGTCTTCCTCTCGTTTTCCGACAGCGACCTCAATGCGCTCGCGCGCGCCTATGACGGACAACCGCAGCCGAAGCCGACGCTGAGGCTCGCCAGCCTCGCTGCGCTGCGCCATCCCTATTCGATCGACCTCTATCTCGAGCGCGTCTGCGCCCGGGCCAAGCTCGTCGTGGCGCGTGTCCTAGGCGGCGCGGACTACTGGCGCTACGGCGTCGACGAACTGGCGGCGCTGGCGCGCAAGCGCGGCGTCAAACTCGCCTTGCTGCCGGGCGACCGGCGCGCCGACGCGCGGCTCGAAGACGCCTCGAGCCTGCCGCGAGCCGCGATTGAGCAGATCTGGCGCTATTTCGACGAAGGCGGTCCCGCCAACATGGCCGCGTGCCTCGTCTTTCTCGCCGCCGAACTCGGCTCAGCGACGTTGGCCCCGCAGCCCGAAGCGGTCAGCGCCTTCGGCCGTTTCGCGGAAGCGTGCTTCGACGCCGGGCCGGGCGCGCCGCATGCGTTGATCGTGTTCTACCGTTCGATCTACCTCGCCAACGATCTCGATCCGATCGGGGCGCTGGCGGATGCGCTCCGCGCCACGGGCTTCGCGACGACGAGCGTCTACGTCACGAGCCTCAAGGACGAGGCCGCGGTCGGCCCGCTCCGCGCCTTGATCGAGCGTGAACCCATCGATGTCGTGCTCAACGCGACAGCTTTTTCCGCGAGGCTCGACGAGGCCGAGGGAACCGTTCTCGATTCTATCGACGCGCCGGTGCTGCAGGTTGTGCTGGCGGGCATCGGGCTCGAGGCCTGGCGCGCTTCGGCTCGCGGCCTCGGACCGGCGGATCTTGCGATGCATGTCGCCCTGCCGGAGATCGATGGGCGGATTCTGACCCGCGCCATCTCCTTCAAGACGGCGCAGGAGCGCAACGCCTCGATCGAATTCGGCGCCGTCGCCCATCAGCCTCTCGCCGACCGGGTCGCCTTCGTCGCCGAGCTTGCGGCGTCCTGGGCTAGACTCAGACGCACGGCGCCGGCTGACAAGCGCCTCGCCTGCGTATTGCCGGATTATCCGGCGCGCGGCGGACGCACGGGCTATGCGGTCGGCCTCGACACGCCCGCGAGCGCCGTCGCGATCGCCGACATTTTGCGCGAGGCCGGCTACGACGTCGCCGGCGATTGCGATCCGCCCTCGCTGATCGCGGCCTTGTCCGAGGGTCCGCCCGAGCCGACGCTGACGCTCGCCGAATACGAAGCCGAACTCACGGCGGCGCCGCTGGCGTTCAAAGGCGCCCTGCGCGACGCCTGGGGCGAACCCGCCGACGATCCCTGCCTGATCGGAGGCGCTTTCCGGTTTCGCTTCCTGCGCCTCGGCAAGCTCGTCATCGCGGTGCAACCAGACCGGGGCGACCCAGCTGCGCGCAAGGGCGACTATCACGATCTGACGCTCGCGCCGCGTCATTCCTACGTGGCGTTCCACTTCTGGCTCACACGGAAGGAGCGCATCGACGCGCTCATCCAGCTCGGCGCGCACGGAACGCTCGAATGGCTGCCCGGCAAGGCCGTCGCCCTGTCGGAGAATTGCGCGCCCGAAGTCCTCATCGGCGCGACGCCGGTCGTCTATCCGTTCATCGTCAACAACCCTGGCGAGGCGGCGCAGGCCAAGCGCCGAATCGGCGCGGCGGCCATCGGCCATCTGACGCCGCCGCTGGTCGCCGCCGGCTCGTACGGCGCGACGCTCGAGCTCGAAGGCCTCTTCGATGAATTCGTCCAGGCTCAGGCGCTCGATCCGCGCCGCGCCCGCGCGATCGCGGCGCTGATCCTGGAGCGGGGGCGGGCGACGGGCCTCTTGAAGGAATGCGCCGCCGAGGGCAAGCCGCCGGAGGAGGCGCTTATCGCGCTCGACGGCTGGCTCTGCGACCTCAAGGACATGCGGGTCGGCGACGGGCTGCATGTGTTCAGCCGCTCGCCCGAGAGCGCGGAGGGATTCGCCTCGGGGCTCGAACTCGACGCCGAAGCCGTCGAGACCCTGAGCGAACGCATCGTCGCCTGCGGCGCCGCCGAGTCGCTCGGCCTCATCCGCGCGCTTGCCGGGCGTTTTGTGCAGTCCGGTCCGGCCGGCGCGCCGGCGAGGGGCCGCCTCGACGTGCTGCCGACGGGGCGCAATCTTTTCGCCATTGATCCGCGCTCGGCTCCGACCCGCAACGCTTGGGAGATCGGGCGCCGCGCCGCCGAGGAGGTGCTGGCGCGCTACGCGCAGGATCATGGGGCTTGGCCCAAACGGCTCGTGCTCGATCTTTGGGGCTCGGCGACGATGCGCACCGGCGGCGACGATCTCGCCCAGGCCTTCGCGCACCTTGGGTGCCGGCCGACCTGGGACACCTCGTCGAACCGCGTCAGCGGCTTCGAGATTCTGCCGCTCGCGACGCTGGGTCGCCCCCGAATCGACGTCACGCTCAGAATCTCGGGCCTTTTCCGTGACGTCTTCCCCGCCCAGATCGCGCTGTTCAGCGCCGCCGTTCGGGCCGTCGCCGATCTCGACGAAAGCGACGACGACAATCCGCTCACCGCCTTCAATGGCGCAGCGCTGGCGCGCGTCTTTGGTGGGGCGCCCGGCGCCTACGGCGTCGCGCTCGGCCGGCGCATTTCTGAAGGGCGTTGGACCGAGCGGGCGGATCTGGCGGAGGCCTATTTGTCCGCGACCAGCCACGCCTATGACGGCGACGGCGACGGGCGCGAGGCGGCTGGGGCGTTCCGCGCCAGCGTCGCCGGCGCCGACGCGTTCGTCCACGCCCAGGACCTGCCTGGTCAGGACGCGCTCGACGCTGACGCCTTTGCCGAGCATGAGGGCGGCTTCGCCGCGGCGGCCGCGCATCTTGGCGCGAGGCCTGCGCTCTACCACCTCGATTCGAGCGCGCCCGCCAAGCCGAAAATCCGTCCGCTCGAACAGGAGATCGCGCGGGCGCTGCGCGGCCGCGCCGCCAATCCGCGCTGGCTTGCAGGGCAGATGCGCCACGGCCATCGCGGCGCGGCGGAAATCGCGCAGTCGCTCGATAATCTCTACGCCTTCGCCACATTGACCGACGCCGTCGACAGCGCGCAGTTCGACCTGATGTTCGACGCGACGCTCGGCGACGACGCCGTTCGGGCGTTCCTCGTCCGCGCCAACCGTCCGGCCGCGCGGCACATGGCGGGGGTGTTCGGTGACGCCGAGCGGCGCGGCTTCTGGCGCTCACGCCGCAATTCGTCGGCGAGCATTCTGGCGTTGCTCTTGCAGGAGGCCGCATGAGCCCCATTGCGCCTCGCCGGGAAGGCTGGTGTCCTGGGGCCCTGAGGCCCATGCAAACCGGCGACGGGCTGCTGGTGCGCGTGCGGGCCTCCGGTGGGCGGCTGACCCTCGATCAGGCGGCGGCGATCGCCGAAAGCGCGCTTGCCTGCGGCAACGGCGCGATCAGCCTCTCAGCCCGCGGCAATCTGCAGGTGCGCGGGGTCAACGAAAAGACTATGCCGGACCTGCAGGCGCGCCTCGCCGCGGCCTGCCTCCTCGATTCGGACCCGGAGGTCGAGCGGCTCCGCAACATTCTCGTGAGCCCGCTGAGCGACGTCGATCCCGCCGCTGCCTTTGACCTCGCCCCGAGCGTCGCTGTCTTGGAGAGCCGGCTCGCCGAGGACTCGGCGTTGCGCCCGCTGCCGGCGAAGTTCAGCTTCGTTCTCGACGCGGGCGGGCGGCTGCCTGTCGGCGACATCGACGCTGATATCCGCTTCGAGGCGATACGAGGCGCAGAAGGCCCCGCCTTCGCGGCGTATCTCGGCGGCGACGACGCGCTCGCCGCGATCTTGCCGCCCTCCGAGATCGGTGACGCAGCCTCGCGTCTCGCGCAAGCTTTCCTTTCCCGCGCCGGCGCCGGCGAGGCGCGGCGGATGCGCGCGCTCGTCGAACGTCTCGGCGCCAAGGCCGTTTTCGCCGGCGCTGGGCTCGACGCGAGGCCTCGCGCCCGATCGCGCCGCTCGACCTCGCTGCGCGATGTGCTCGGCGGTCACGCCTTCGGGCCCGCGGTCGTCGTCGGCGCCGGCGCGGCGTTCGGCGACATCGATGCGGGCCGATTCAGGACGCTCATCGAACGCGCCCGATCCGCGGGCGCTGACGGCCTCAGGCTCGCCCCGTGGCGATCGTTTTTCGTCACCGGCCTTACGCCGCGGAGCGCTGTGTCCTTCCTCGGAGTTTGCGCGAAGGTCGGCTTCCTCGTCCATTCCGGCGATTTGCGTATGCGCGTCGTCGCCTGTCCCGGCGCTCCCGCCTGCATGCACGCGTTCCGCCCCTTGCGCGAGGACGCTGCGCGCTGGGCGTCGCTGCTGCCAGCCGCCGACAGTGTCATTCTGCATGTAAGCGGCTGCACTAAGGGCTGCGCAAGGCCTCTCGCGACCGCGGCGACTTTGATCGCGACCGAAAACGGATACGATCTCGTCGTCGACGGAAGGGCGGCCGACCGGCCCGTGCGTCGCGGCCTGTCGAGCGTCGCCATTGAGGCGTTTCTCGCGGGCGAAGGGGCAAAACTGTTCGAAAGCGAGAGGTCCGGCGCGTGAAAGAGCGCTACGTTTACGAGAAGGACGGGGCCGCGATCTATCGCCAATCCTTCGCCATCATTCGCCGGGAGGCCGATCTCGCGCGATTCTCGCCTCTCGAGGAGCGTGTCGCGGTCAGGGTCGTCCACGCCTGCGGCATGGTCGAGGCGGCGCGCGACCTCGTCTTCACGCCCGGGGCCGCCGAGGCGGCCGAGCACGCGCTCAAATGCGGCGCGCCGGTCTTCTGCGACGCACGCATGGTCGCCGAAGGCGTCACTCGCGCCCGGCTGCCCGCAGGCAACGACGTCATCTGCACGCTCGCCGATCCCGCGACGCCCGCGCTGGCTGAAAAGCTCGGAACGACCCGCACGGCCGCCGCGATCGACCTCTGGCTGCCGCGCCTCGCCGGCGCGCTCGTCGCCGTAGGCAATGCGCCGACCGCTCTCTTTCGACTCCTGGAACTCGTCGCCGCCGGCGGTCCATGCCCCGCCGCGATCATCGGCATGCCGGTCGGCTTTGTCGGCGCGGCAGAATCGAAGGAGGCGCTGACCGAGAGCGGCCTGCCGGCCATCGCGATTCGCGGGCGCAAGGGCGGCAGCGCCATGGCGGCCGCCGCCGTCAACGCTCTCGCAAGCGAGGTCGAATGACAAAGGGCCGGCTCTTCGGCGTTGGCGTTGGGCCCGGCGATCCGGAGCTTCTCACGGTGAAGGCCGTGCGCGTCATCGCCGAGGCGCCCGTGGTGTCGTTCTTCGCCAAGGCCGGACGGCGTGGCAACGCGCGGGGCATCGTCGATTGCTGGCTGAAGCCGTCGCATGTCGAGCTTCCGCTCTTCTACCCGATGACCACGGAGTCGCATTTCGACGATCCGCCCTATCGCGAGGCGTTGGCTCATTTCTATGAGGCAAGCACGGCGGCGATTGCGGGCCACCTTGCGGCGGGCCGTGACGTCGCGCTGCTCAGCGAGGGCGATCCGCTCTTTTACGGCTCGTTCATGCATCTCTTCATCCGCCTGCGCGAGCGGTTTGCGGTAACGATCGTGCCCGGAGTCTCCTCGATCTGCGGCGCGTGGGGAGCGGCCGCGGCGGCGATGACCTGGGGCGATGATTCGCTGGTCGTTCTGCCGGCGACGCTTCCCCTCGAAGAGCTTATCCGCCGCCTCGCGCTCGCCGACGCCGCGGTCATTGTGAAGATCGGCCGCAACTTCACACGCGCGAAAGCCGCGCTCATGAAGACCGGCATGGCGGAGCGGGCGATCTACGTTGAGCGCGCCACCATGACGGGCGAGGCGGTCATGCCGCTCGCCGACAAGTGCGACGGGGCCGCGCCTTATTTCTCGCTGATTCTGGTCCCCGGCCGGGGGCGGCGTCCGTGACCGGGCGCGTCGCGATCGTCGGGCTCGGTCCCGGCCCGGCGTGCTGGATCACGCCTGAGGCATCCTCCGAGATCGAGGCCGCAAGCGACGTCGTCGGTTACGCGGCTTATGTGGAGCGACTTGCCTTGCGGCCGGACCAGCGCGCTCACGCAAGCGACAATCGGGTCGAGCTCGACCGTGCGCGTCTGGCTTTGACTCTGGCCGCTGAGGGCCATGCCGTCGCGGTCGTCTCCGGCGGCGATCCTGGCGTTTTCGCCATGGCTGCGGCTCTATTCGAAGCGATCGAGGAAAAGCCGCAATGGCGCGCGCTCGATGTTGCGGTCGCGCCCGGCGTCACGGCGATGCAGGCGGCGGCGGCGCGGCTCGGCGCGCCGCTCGGCCACGATTTCTGCGCCATCTCGCTCTCCGACAATCTGAAGCCATGGGCAATCGTCCAGCGGCGCCTCGAGGCCGCGGTCGAGGGCGACTTCGTTCTCGCGCTCTACAATCCCGCCTCGAAGGCGAGGCCCTCGCGCATCGTCGAGGCCTTCGATCTCTTACGGGCGCTGAAGGGCGCGACGACGCCGGTCGCCTTCGCCCGCGCGGTCGGGCGCGCCGACGAGGCCCTGGTTCTAACCACGCTCGGCGAGGCGAACGTCAGCCTGGTCGACATGGCGACGCTGGTCATCGTCGGATCGAGCGAGACGCGCTTCGTTGCGCGCGACGGCGCGAGGGCCTGGATGCTGACGCCGCGCTCCTATGGGGCGCCGCGATGAGCCGCGATCCAGGCCATGACCGCGTCGAGATCGGAGAGCGTCTCCGCCTCGGGCGGCTTCGGCCGCCGCACCATGACGACGCTGACGCCGAGCGTCCGCGCGGCCTCGATCTTGGCGTAGGTCGCGCGGCCGCCGCTGTTCTTCGTGACGAGCGTCTCGACCTGCTCGTCGCGCATGAGCTTGAGCTCGTCGTCGAGCGCGAAGGGGCCGCGGGCGAGGATCAGCTTGCAGTCCGGCAAGGCGTTGATCCCGGTCGGACGGTCGATCGCCCGCACGATGTAACGATGCTGCGGCGCCTTCGCGAAGGCCGCGAGCATCAGCCGCCCTTGCGTCAGAAAGACCGTCTTCCGTTCGCTACCGAGCGCTTCGACCGTTTCGTCGATCGTCGCGACTTCGATCCATCGGTCGCCCTCCTGCCGCGCCCATGGGCTTCGGGTGAAGACGACGAGCGGCGTCCTGGTCGCGCGACAGGCGGCGATCGCATTGGCCGACATGCGCTGGGCGAAGGGATGCGTTGCGTCGACGATGGCGTCGATCCGCTCAGCCTCGAGATACGCTGCAAGGCCCCCGGCGCCGCCGAAGCCGCCGATCCTCTGAGGGATCGGCGCGGGCGCCGGATTCGCGGTCGCGCCCGCGAGCGAGATGAGCGGCGCGACGCCGAGCTCATCCGCCAGGCGGCGCGCGAGCGCGCTTGCTTCCGACGTTCCACCGAGAATGAGGAGGCGAAGGCGCTTCAGGGGGCGGCTCCATGAGCGGCGAGCGTTGGCTTGCGGTCGTCGGCCTCGGCGAAGACGGGCTCGACGGCCTCTCTCCTGCCGCGCGGCGCCTCGTCGCGCAAGCGGCCTTCGTCGTCGGCGGCCGCCGCCATCTCGCGCTGGCTCAGCCGCTGGAGGCCGAGACGCTCGTCTGGCCGTCACCGATCGAGAATGCGCTCGATACGATCGAGGCTTGGCGCGGGAAGCCGGTTTGCGTGCTCGCCAGCGGCGATCCGTTCTTCTTCGGCGTCGGGACGACGCTGACGCGCCGCTTCGCTCCCGCCGAGATCATCTGCCATCCTGCGCCCTCGGCCTTCGCTCTCGCTGCCTCGCGCCTCGGCTGGAGCCAGCAGGATTGCGCAATGGTGTCCCTGCATGGCCGCCCGCTCGAGGCGATCATTCCGCAACTTGAGCCCGGCGCCCGGATTCTGGCTCTCTCCTGGGACGGTGCGACCCCGGCAAAGCTCGCGGCGCTCATAGTGGCGCGCGGCATGGGGCGGTCGAAGCTGACGGTCTGTGAGGCGATGGGCGGTCCGCGCGAACGTATTCGTGAAACGCAAGCGCAGAGCTTCGCGCTCGAGAGCGTGGCCGCGCTCAACACGATCGCCGTCGAGGTTGTCGCGGACCTCAACGCGCGCGTCCTGCCCCGCGCCGCCGGTCTGGCCGACGATTGGTTCGAGCACGACGGCCAGATCACCAGGCGCGACATCCGCGCAATCACGCTCTCGGCGCTTGCGCCGCGGCGGGGCGAAATGCTGTGGGACGTCGGCGCCGGCTCGGGGTCGATCGCCATCGAATGGATGCTCGCCGACCCCGCCAACCACGCGGTCGCGATCGAAGCCCGCCACGAGCGTGCCGCGCGCATCGTGCGGAATAGCTTGAGTTTCGGCGTGCCCCATCTTGCGGTCGTCAACGGGGAGGCCCCGCATGTCTTGGGGGAGCTTCCGTCGCCGGACGCCGTCTTCATCGGCGGCGGCGCCACCGCGCCGACCATGATCGAACGCGCGACTGACGCGCTTCCCTCGAGCGGGAGGCTCGTCGTCAACGCGGTTACGCTGGAGACGCAGGCCGCCTGTGTCGGCTGGCAGACGCGCTGGGGCGGAGAGCTTGTGCAGATTGCCGTGGCGCACGCCGAGCCGGTCGGGCGGTTCACCGGCTGGCGCCCGGCGATGCCGGTCGTGCAATGGCGGCTGACGAAGTCATGAGCCGGTTCATCGCCATCGGCCTCGGCTGCCGCGCCGGCGTCAAAGGCGAGGCGATCGCCGCGCTTACGCGCCGAGCGCTGGCCGAACTCCAAGTTCCGGACGGCGAGCGGCGCCTGTTCACACTCGCGGCCAAGGCCGGCGAGCCGGGGCTTATCGAGGCCGCGCGGCTAATCGGCGCGCCGCTGACGCCGTTGCGGCTCGAAGCGCTGCAGGCCGAAGCAGGCCGGATTCTGACCCCCTCGACGCCTGCTCGATCACGATTCGACGCGCCCAATGTCGCCGAAGCAGCAGCGCTCGCCGGGGCGGGCGCAGGCGGGCGGCTGCTGGGGCCGCGCCTTGCGGCGGACGGCGCGACCTGCGCCATCGCGCTCTCGGGAACGTGGCCTTGACCGTGCATTTCATCGGGGCGGGGCCCGGCGCGCCCGACCTCATCACCTTGCGCGGACGCGAGCTCATCGCTCGCTCGCCCGTCTGTCTCTACGCAGGCTCGCTCGTTCCGAAAGCGCTTCTCGACTATTGCCCGCCAAGCGCGTTGATCGTCGACACCGCACCGCTCGATCTCGACGCGATCGTTACGGTCTGCGTCGAGGCGACCCGCGAGAACAAGGACGTGGCGCGACTGCACTCGGGAGATGTGTCGGTCTTTAGCGCGATGGGCGAGCAGCTGCGCCGGCTCGATAAGGCCGGCGTGCCCACGACCGTCACGCCCGGCGTACCTGCTTTCGCCGCCGCCGCCGCCGCGCTGAAGCGCGAACTGACCCTTCCCGGCCTCGCGCAGTCGCTGGTCCTGACCCGCACCGCCGGCCGCGCTTCGCCGATGCCGGAGCGCGAGAGTCTGGCCGCATTCGCCGCGACCGGGGCGACGCTCGCGATCCATCTCTCGATCCACGCGCTCGAGCGCGTCGCAGCCGAGCTCATCTCCTTCTATGGGCGCGATTGCCCCGCCGCTATCGTCGCCCGCGCCTCCTGGCCGGACGAGCGCATCGTCCGCGCGCCGCTCGGCCAGATCGCCGCGGCGATGCGCGAAGCGCCTGTCGCGCGCACGGCGCTGATTCTGGTGGGGCCCGCGCTCGCCGCGGAGGACTTTCGCGACAGCGAACTCTACAACGCCGATTACGTCCGCCGATTCCGCGCGGGCTATGGAGGAGGGGAAGGGGAGTGATCCGAGCATTGCGGCGTTTGGCCCTCGCGCCAGCGCTCTCCCGTATGGCCGGTCATACGACGGGCGTCTTTCGACGCCCTTTGCGGGGGAGGGCGCTTCCCTTCTACCGCTTGCGGGAGGTGGTCGACGAAGTCGGCCGGACGAGGGGGGCGTCGACTGGTCCTAGTCGTCTGACAAGGACCTAAACTTTCCGGAACCCGCTGCTCGCCAGGACCCGGCCGTCGCGGCCGACGACCACGGTCTCGAGCTCGCACGGCGCGCCTTTGAGAACCCGCGCGGCCGTCGCCCATGCGCCCTCGGCGACGACCCCTGGCAGGTCGAAGCCGGCGCTCACTGCGAGTTCGAAGGCGTGCAGCCCGCTGTTGGCGCCCGCGATCGCATGCGTGAGCGCCTGCCGGCCGCCGGCCTCCGCGACCCGCGCGGCGAGCGCGGCGAGATCGACCGCGCCGCGTTTCGAATGGAGGTCGAGCATGCCTTCCGCGAGCTTCGTCATCTTAGCCGGGCCGCCGGCGATGGTGACCCGCGGAACCGGGCGGACGCGAAGATATTTGAGGAGCCCGCCGGCGAAATCGCCCATCTCGATCAGCGCATGACCGGGCAGCCCATGCAGCGCGCGGATCGCGGCCTCGGAGGTTTCGCCCGTCGCCGCGCCAATATGCGCGCATCCGCTCGCGCGGGCGACGTCCACGCCGCGGTGGATCGAGTGGATCCAGGCCGCGCAGGAATATGGCACCACGACGCCGGTCGTGCCGAGGATCGACAATCCCCCGACGATGCCGAGCCGGCCGTTGGCGGTGCGCTCGGCGACCTTGGCCCCGCCCGGCACCGAAATTTCGACGTTTAGGTCGAGCCCGACAGCGAGTCTCTCGGCGACCTCCTCGAGATTGGCGCGGATCATCGCCCGCGGCGCCGGGTTGATCGCCGGTTCGCCCGGCGGCAGCGGCAGCCCCGGCCGAGTCACCGTGCCTACCCCTTCGCCCGCCCGAAAGCTCAAGCCCGCGCCCTTCGGCGCGAAGCGCACCGTCGCGACGATCAGCGCGCCGTGCGTCACGTCGGGATCGTCGCCGGCGTCCTTGACGACTCCGGCGCGCGCAAAATCCGCCCCCGGCGCCTGAACAAGGTCCTGGGCCGCCAGCGCGAACGCGGGCCTCAGGCCCTTCGGCAGGGCGACCGGGACGGGATCGGGGAAGATTCCGGTCATGAGGGCCTCGAAGGCCGCGCGCGCCGCGCCGCTGGCGCAGGCGCCCGTCGTCCATCCGCGCCGCAGCGGCTGTTCCGGTTGAGCCTCGCTCATGCGCGTTGTCTAGAGGGCGGCCTCGGCTTTGCCTAGGGCGGCTTGGTTCGAGGGCCCGGCGTCGTCGCCCGCTCTTCTGAAAAACCGACATTTTCTTGCCAAACAAGCCGCCTTGTGGCTTAGTGGCTGCGGGCGCTGCGACGGCCGCCAATCGCGGGATTGGAGTCGCGGTCGCAACCGCGTGAGCCGCGCTTGGCAAGCGCAGCTGCAGGTTAAGCCGCCTGCGCCCTCGGACGCCAAGCTTGAAGTGATCCGCGGTCCGCCGGGAGAGATCGATTTGGCGGGCCGATGTTGAGTGTGATGGAAAAACCGTCGCAAGTCTTTGAAATCGCTGAAAACGGCGATGGAGATTGGGCCTATCGGGAGGGCTTGGGCGAATATCAGCGCACAGATCTGACCGGCGCTCTGGTTTGACCCGCGGCCTCATGATCGCTGCGCCCCGCTCGGGCAGCGGCAAGACGACGATCGCGCTCGGGCTCCTGCGCGCGTTCCGTCGGCGCGGCCTCGCCGTCGTCGGCCTCAAGTCCGGCCCGGACTACATCGATCCGGCTTTTCATGCCGCCGCGTCCGGCTTCCAGGGCGTCAACCTCGATTCGTGGGCGATGCCGCCCGACCTCCTCATCGCGTTGGCGGAGCGCGCTTCAACCGGCCATTCGCTGGCGCTCTGCGAGGCCTCGATGGGGCTCTTCGACGGCGTGCCGGCGCCCCCTGGACGAAGCGGCGCCTCGGCCGACGTCGCCGCCGTTCTTGGCCTGCCAGTCCTCCTCGTCGTCGACGTCTCGGGCCAGGCGCAATCGGCCGCAGCTGTCGTCAAGGGCTGCGCGACCTACGACCAGCGCGTGATGGTCGCCGGCGTCATTCTCAACCGCGTCGGCAGCGAGCGGCATCGCCGCCTCGCGGTCGGGGCGATCGAGGCGCTTGGATTCCCCGTCGTCGGCGCGCTGCCGCGCAGCGACAAGCTGGCGTTGCCGGAGCGCCACCTTGGGCTCGTCCAGGCGGGCGAGACGGAAGCGCTCGACCAGCGCCTCGAGGCGGTCGCCGACGTCGTCGAGACCCATGTCGACTGCGCGCGCGTGATGACGCTGGCGGGCGATCTCAAAGTCGCCGCGCAGGCGCCGGGCGCGACCGCGCTGAGGCCCCCGGGCCAGCGGATCGCGCTTGCGCGCGACGAAGCCTTTTCCTTCATCTACCCGCATCTCGTTGACAGTTGGCGCTCCGCGGGCGCCGAGATCGTCGCCTTCTCGCCGCTCGCCGACGAGCCGCCGGCCGCCGATTGCGATGTGTGCTGGTTGCCTGGCGGCTATCCTGAGTTGCACGCCGGGAGGCTCGCCGCGGCGGAGCGTTTCCGTGACGGACTGCACCGCTTCGCCGAGACGAAGCCGACACACGGCGAATGCGGCGGCTACATGGCGCTCGGCGCAGGCCTCATCGACGCCTTCGGCGTTTCGCATCCAATGGCGGGACTGCTCGGCGTCGAGACAAGTTTTGCGAAGCGCCGCATGACGCTCGGATATCGCGAGGCGCGGCTCGTCGCCGACTGCGCGTTGGGGGTCGCGGGCGCAGCTTTGCGCGGGCATGAGTTCCACTACGCGACGATCGCCTCCGCCGGAAACGACGATCCTTTCGCTCTCGTCACCGACGCCTATGGCGCGGCGGCGTCGCCTGCGGGTTCACGAAGGGGCCGGGTCACCGGCTCGTTCTTCCATGTCATTGCCGAAGTTTAGCCTTTCCGGCTGCGGCGTAGTCTCCGCGCGTATAGGCGAGCGCGGGTTCGTCGATGCCCTCGCGCAGGCTGACGACGGCGCCGAGAACGATGACGTGCGAATGGCGCTCGATCGCCTCCTCGACGATGCAGTCGAAGGCGGCCAACGCATCGGCGAGAACAGGCGCCCCTGTCGCCAGCGCGATCCACTGAGCGCCTTCGAACCGGCGGGGACCATGCACGCCGCCGCGTCCGCTGAAGCGATGGGCCAGCGTCTCGTGGCGCGCCGCGAGCAGGTTCACCGAGAATGCGCCGGTCTCTCCGAGGCTGGCTAGCGTCGAGGACGAACGCGCAAGGCAGATGAACAGCGTCGGCGGGGTGAGCGAGAGCGAAGCGATCGAGGTTACCGTGCAGCCGATGCGCCGGTCTCCGTCGCCGCTGGCGACAATCGCAACCCCCGAGGACAGCGCCCGCATCGCCTTGCGGAATGCCGAACTGTCGGCATGGTGCAGACGTCTTTCGCTCACGCGCCGGCCTCGCTGAGCCGTTCGCGCGGGGTCGTGCGATCGCGACATGCCTTGGGAAGCCGTTGCGCGAAGGCCTCAGCGAACACCAATGATCCTTCCCCGGCCGTTCAATTGAGCCGACGGCATGAGGCCGCGTTGCGGCTCTTTTGCGGCGGCCCGGTGGCGCAAGTCAAGGATGCCCGATTTTCGCCGACGCCTTCACATCAGGACGATCGCCGACACGAGCCGGCCGTAGTCCGGCTCCTCGCGGTGGGTCGTGCGGCGGTAGCTGAAGAAGCGGTCCTCGCCGGCGTAGGTGTCGAGTCGAAGGTCCTCGAAGCGGCCGACGCCGGCGCGAGCCGCGCGTTCGGCGATATACCCGTTGAGGTCGAACATCGAGTGGCCCGCCCTGTGGCTGGCCATGAAAAAGCGTTGCGCATCCTCTCCGGCCCTCGCGAAGGCGGCAACGAACTCAGGGCCGACTTCGTAGGAGCCCTGCGCGATGCAGGGCCCGAGCGCCGCCGCAATCGCGTCCCGCTTTGCGCCGAGGCGTTCCATTACGGCGACTGTCGCCTCGATGACCCCGGTCAACGCGCCTTTCCAGCCTGCATGGGCGGCGCCGACCACGCGGGCGCGCGTGTCGGCGAGCAGGATCATGCCGCAATCGGCGCCGGTGACGCCCAGCGCAAGTCCGGGTGTCGCCGTCACGATCCCGTCGCAGCGCGGGCGTGCGTCCGGCGCCCAGTGAGCCGAGACGGCGACGGCGTCCGGCGAGTGGATCTGGTAGGGAATCGCCAGGCGCTGCGGCGCAACGCCGAGCGCGGCAGCGATCCGCGCGCGATTCTCCGCGACCGCCTCAGGCGCGTCGCGCGAACCGACGCCGCCGTTGAGCGAGGCATAAACGCCTGCGGAAACGCCGCCGTGTCGGGTGAAGAAGCCATGCGACACGCCCAGCGCCCGCAACGTTGCAGCAGTCAGGAAAGGAGCGCTCACGCGGTCTTCGCGGCGTTCGGCTGGAAGCCGGGCGGGGGCGGCAGCCTGCGGTCGGCGACCGCAATCGCCTTGAAGAGCGCGCCCATCTCGCCCTTGGCCTTGCCGACAAGGCGGTTTCGCGCCTGTTGGAGGGCTTCGCTCCGCTCCGGACCCGCGCGCTCGGCGAGAGCCTTGGTTCTTAGGTCGATTCCGATCGCGCGCAGGAAGTCGCCCTGGTCGATTGGACCATACACCACGGCGCCCGTGGCGCGCGCGCTGCGCGCCATGGCCGCGAAGTCGACGTGCGTGGTGAGGTCGCAGTCGCCCGGCGCGGCGAGCGGGTCGACATAGCGATGCGCGCGCACAGCCTGAAGCGTGTCGCCGAAGCTCGTGACCGTATGACCGTAATCGACCAGCAGCGCCGCCCCGCCATGCTTCACAAGGCGTGCGCCCAGTTCAAACATGAGCCGATGACCGGCGGGGTTGACTTCGAGAATTTCGCCGTTTTGAGCGGTGGCGCTGATATAGGGTTCTGCCGACGAGGCGACGCCGAACGCAAGTTCGCCTTCTTCGCTGAGGCCGACGGTGCGCTCCCGCCATTGCCCGCCGACCCGTACAAACTGGCGCACCGGCAGGGCGTCGAGAAATTCGTTGCCGATGACGATCGCGGGTCCCTCGGGAATGTCCTTAAGTCTTTGCGCCCACGCGACGGGCGCCCCGCAGTCGAGCAAGAGGTCGTGCTGAATGGCGGCGAGAGTCGGGCTGGTCTCCATCAGCCAGACGTCGAGCGCCTCACGAAACGGCGGCGCGATCCGCGCGGCGCGCAGCGCGTCGCTCATCAGCGTGCCGCGACCGGGTCCGAGTTCGACGAGTCGCGCCGGGCGCGGCGAACCCATGCTCGACCACACTTCGGCCGCCCACAAGCCGACCAGTTCGCCGAACATCTGCGAGATTTCTGGCGCGGTGGTGAAATCGCCCGCCGCCCCGAACGGGTCGCGATTCATGTAGTAGCCTAACTCGGGATGGGCGAGCGCCAGCTGCACGTATTGTTCAACCGTGATCGGCCCGCGGTCGGCGATGATCGCCTTGATCTCGTCGAGGAGGGTCGTCATCTCAGCCCGCCCTCCGGCCAAGGCTCGAGGCCATCAGGCCGAGCCCGAGGATGATGAGGGGCGCTGAAAGGACCATCCCCATCGTCAGGCCTCGCCCAAGATCCTCGAGTTTTGGATCCGGCTCGCGGAAAAACTCGCAGAAGACGCGCGCCGCTCCGTAGAGGACCCCGAAGGCGCCGGCGATGAGCCCCGGCCGCCTCAAGGCGCCCCAACGCGCGAGTGCAAGAAGGATCACAAACGACACGAGCCCTTCGAGAAGCGCCTCGTAGATCTGACTCGGATGACGAGGCAATCCGTCCGTTCCCGGAAAGATGACAGCCCAAGGGACGTCGGTCGGCCGGCCCCAGAGCTCGGGCCGAATGAAATTGGCGATCCGGCCAAAGAAGAGGCCGATCGGCGCGGCCAGCGAACAGAGATCGAGAACGGTCAGCGTCGGCGCGTGATAACGGCGCGCAAACAAGAGGATGCCGACGAAGGCCCCGATCAGGCCCCCGTGAAAAGCCATGCCGCCTTCCCAGATCTTGAAGATGTCGAGCGGATGGGTGAAATAGTATTGCGGATCGTAGAACAGCACGTTGCCGAGCCGACCGCCGATGATGACGCCGAAGGCGCAATAAACCAGGAGATCGTCTATGCTCTCCGCGCTCGGCCTCTGGGCCCCCGCCCAGTACCGGTCGTTGGCGACGATCCGGCGGATCAGCAGCCATCCGAGAACAAGCCCCACGATATAGGCGAGCGCGTACCAGCGGATAGCCAGCGGCCCCCACTGCACGAGGACCGGATTGATTGCCGGGAAAGGCAGGACGAGGGTCGGCATCGGCGCAGCCCTGATGCGCTGGCGTCGGGATCGCGTCAAGACCGGGCCGGTCAATCATGAATCGACAACCTCACCCTTTGCTGGCGCTGAGCGTGTGGCGGGCGAGCCTCCCGTAGATCGGTAAGGCGGATTCGGCGACCGGCTTCAGCGCATCGGGCAAGTCGGCGATGCGCAGTTCGCGGGGCGCCGCGGCGAAGCCGGTCGACTGCTCGACCGCTTCGTACCAGGCCGGCGCCAAGACCCCATCGCTTGCCCTTCTCCGCGGCGCCCAGGACAGCATCGCCACGTCGAACGGAACGCGGCAAGCCTCGAACAGCGACGTCAACATGCCGCGCGGATCCGCAAGCACGTCCAGGCTCCAGAGATCCGGGCAAATTCCGACATGATTCGCTTGGTTCTTTCGGGGATGTCACCATGGCCGCGCGGCGCCCCCGCGACAAGCCTGAATTTGCTCGTCCCTCGCTGCCGAAAGCGCGAGCGCCAGCCTTGCCTTCGCCGCCCTGCTCGGGCAGGGAGGGCGTGGCGGAATGCAGTTTGCCGCCTCGAGCGGACAGGAAGGCATGAGGCGTATTCAGGACATCGCATGGCCGGTCATTGGGCTCAGTGCGGTGGCGGCGTCGTCCTGGCTTCTGTTCAGGGAGCTGCGCGGGCTCTCGTTCGCGAGCCTGCGCGAAGCGATCGCTTCGATTTCGCTCGCCCGGTGGCTTTTGGCGATCGGTTCGACGGCGCTCGCCTATGGCGCGCTCGCCTGGTACGACCGCATCGCGCTCCTGCATCTTGGCCGCAGAATTGGCTGGCTATTCGTTGGGCTCACCTCATTCACCACCTACGCGATCGCGCACAACATCGGCGCCTCCGTATTGTCCGGGGCGGTCATCCGATATCGGGCATATTCGACGAAGGGTTTGAGCGTGGCCGAGATCGGGCTCCTGGTCGCCTTCTGCTCGTTCACCTTCGCGCTTGGCGCGGTGACGCTCGGCGGCGTGCTGCTGCTCTTTCGTCCGGATCTCGTCGAGCGCTTCGACGGGGCGCCGGACTGGGTTGGAACGACCGCCGGCTTAGCGCTGATCGCAGCGCCGGCTCTCTACGTCGCAGGGTCCCTTTTGCACTTTCGTCCGTTCAAGTTCGGCGGTTTCGAGTTCGTCTATCCCCGCCCCCCAGTGGCTCTGCGGCAACTGCTCGCCGGGCCGCTCGAACTGATCGGCGCGGCAGGAATCATCTTCTTCACCTTGCCCGCAGCGGCCAATCCCGGTTTCATCGCGGTGCTCGCCGTTTTTCTCGCCTCGTTTTCGTTGGCGCTGGTCAGCCATGCGCCCGGCGGACTCGGGGTGCTCGAGATCGCCTTTCTCGAGGGCATGCCGGACGTCCCGCAGGCCAATGTGATCGCGGCGCTTCTGGTGTTCCGCCTGCTCTATCTGATCCTTCCGTTTGTCTTTGCGCTCGCGGTCGTTCTCGTCTTCGAGAGAGACCGCTGGCGCGCGCTGGTGCCGCTTGGAGGAGATCGTTCCCATGCCGTCGGCGATCACGATTAGCGATCAGGACGTCCTGTTGGCCATCGACCTGCAGGCCGATTTCATGCCGGGAGGAGCGCTCGCGGTCGAGGACGGCGACGCGATCGTGCCGCTCATCAACGCCCTTGCGCGGCGTTTCGCCCATGTCGCCGTCACCCAAGACTGGCATCCGGCCGGACATGCTTCCTTCGCCTCCGCGCACGAAGGCGCCGCGCCCTTCCAGACCAGGCGTCTCGCCTATGGCGAACAGACGCTGTGGCCGGACCATTGCGTTCAGGGCGCCGCGGGAGCAGAGCTCCATCCGAACCTCGCATTGGAGACTGCCTTCCTCATTCTGCGCAAGGGGATGCATCCAGGCGTCGACTCATACTCAGCCTTTGTCGAGGCGGACGGCAAGACGACGACGGGGCTCGCGGCGCTTCTGACGGCGCGCGGCGTCAAACGCGTTTTTGCCTGCGGCCTCGCGACCGACTATTGCGTCGCCTTTTCAGCCCTCGACGCGCGCGCCGCCGGGTTCGAGACATTTGTCATCGAGGACGCATGCCGGGCGATCGACGCGAACAATTCCCTCGACGCCGCGTGGGCGCGCATGAACGCGGCCGAGGTGTGGCGCATCCAATCCAGAGAACTGCTGGACTGAGCCGACCGCCATTAACCGCGAGTCCGTGGCGGTCGCGATCGGTTAACCTGTGGTTAACCCGCTGCAACGCAATTGAAAGGCGATAAGCGGCGCCTGCGGCGCTCCCAACCTCCCCACTTCGGCGTCGCGATGGTCACTCTCTATCATCATCCCTTCTGCCCTCACTCCCGGTTCGTCCGGCTCGTCTTGGGCGAAATGGCGATCGAGCCCAAGCTCATTGAAGAGCGGCCGTGGGAGAGGCGGCGCGAGTTCCTCGTGATGGCGGCGGAGGGCGTGACGCCGGTGCTGGTCGAGGACCGTCCGCCAGCCCTGCCGGGCGCCGAGGTCATTGCCGAATACCTTGACGAGACGCAGGGCCCGGGCCTCGGCGATCGCCGGCTCCTGCCGGAGGACCCGGCGTCCCGCGCCGAAGCGCGTCGGCTTATGAACTGGTTCAACGTCAAGTTTTTCAACGAATCGAGCCAGTGGCTGGTGCGGGAGAAGGTCTACAAGCGCTTCATGCGTCCCGACCAGGGCGGGGGCGCGCCCGATATGCAGGTTGTGCGAGCGGGGCGTTCAAATCTGAGGTATCATTTGCGTTATATCGGCCACCTGATTGCGGGCCGGAACTGGCTGGCAGGCGACCGGCTGACCTATGCCGATCTCGCGGCGGCGGCCCATCTGTCCTGCATTGATTATCTGGGCGACGCGCAGTGGCAGGAGAACGAAACGGCCCGGGTCTGGTATGCGCGGGTGAAGTCGCGCCCGTCGTTCCGCCCGCTGCTCGCCGAGCGACTCCCCGGGATGTCGCCGAGCGCGACTTACGCCAATCTCGACTTTTAGGGGCGCTGCGCGCCAAAGCGCGCGCGCTGGGCTTCGACGCCTGCCGGGTCACCTCCGCCAAGGCGCCGGAGAACGCTCGCCAACGCCTGACCGCCTGGCTCAGCGAGGGCGCGCATGGCGACATGGCTTGGATGGAGCACGGCTTTGAGCGGCGGATCGATCCGCGCGCCCTGATGCCTGACGCCCGAAGCCTCGTCATGCTTGGCCTCAACTACGGCCCGAACAGCGATCCGCTCGCGGCGCTCTCGCTCAAGGACGCCGGCGCGATTTCCGTCTATGCGCGCCATCGCGACTATCACGAGGTCGTCAGAGGAAAGCTCAAGCAACTCGCGGCGTTTCTCGTCGCCTCGGCAAAGCCGAGGCAGGCGGACGTCAAGGTGTTCGTCGACACGGCTCCGCTCATGGAAAAGCCGCTGGCCGCCCGCGCGGGGATCGGCTGGCAGGGCAAACACACGAACCTCGTCTCGCGCGAATTCGGTTCCTGGCTCTTCCTCGGCGCCATTCTGACCGACCTTGAGCTTTCGCCGGACCTGCCGGAGCGGGATCACTGCGGCGCCTGCCGCGCCTGCCTCGACGCCTGCCCGACCAATGCATTTCCCGCGCCCTACAGGCTCGACGCGCGGCGCTGCATTTCCTACCTGACGATCGAGCACAGAGGACCTGTTCCGCGAGAGCTGCGGTCGCGGATGGGAAACCGAATTTACGGCTGCGACGACTGTCTCGCTGTCTGCCCATGGAACAAGTTCGCCAAGGCGGGGCGAGAGGCCAAACTCGCGGCGCGCGCGGAACTCGAGGGTCCGCCGCTCGCCGAGCTTGGGCGTCTCGACGACGCCGGATTCCGCGCACTCTTCGCCGGCGGCCCGATCAAACGCGTAGGGCGCGATAGATTTCTGCGCAATGTGCTGATCGCGATCGGCAACTCAAGCGAGCCTTCGCTCGCCGAAGTGGCAAGAGAGCGGCTTGAGGACGAATCGCCGCTGGTGCGGGGCGCCGCAGTCTGGGCGCTCGCCCAACTTCTTTCTCGAGAGGAGCTCGCCCGCCTGGGGAGGGGGCGAGCACGCACTGAGCGCAACCCAGACGTCACGGAGGAATGGCGTTTCGCCCTCGCTGCTCCGGACCGCTAGTTCCCCTCACGCCGGCGTCTTGCCCTCGGGCCCGCGGCGCCGCGCCTCTAGTGCGCGGCGGTCGTCTCGGCCTGATGCTTCAGCCGCTCTATTTCATCTTTCAGGTGCAGTTTTTTTCGCTTCAGTTCATGGACCTTGATGTCGTCTGACGCCGGGTGGTTTTCTTCGGCCATTATCGCTTCCTCAATCGCCTGATGACGGCGCACCAGCTCGCTGAGATGCGAATCAATCGACATGGAACCGCTCCCTATGGCTCACAACGACGAAATTGTGACACAACGAGCGAACCGTGCAAGCGTCAAAATGGCTCATTCGCGTTCAAATTATCGCGCCAGCCAGTCACATTGAGCAAAGAATTTTCCATGGCGTCAGCGTCATTCCTCAAGGGGACAGCACGTCCAGCGAGACGCGCGTCAACGCCTGCTCACCCACGCGGGCGCCTTGCGCCCGCCAAACGGCGCGCCCATAGTCGGCTGCCTTCAAGAGGCCGCAGCGGCGCCGAGGAGCGGAAGGCGTGGTCTTGAGATGATCGACAGGGAGCTCACGCCTGGGGAGCGCGCGGCGCTCACCGCCCAAGTCGAACGGTTGCGCGAAGAGCATCGTGATCTCGACGCGGCCATCGAGGCTCTGCGCGACGCCGGCCAGGCCGATCAGTTGCAGCTGCAGAGGCTGAAAAAGCGCAAGCTTTTGCTACGGGACAAGCTCTCGCAGCTGGAGGACCAGCTCACTCCTGACATTATCGCCTGAGGGGTGACGGATGCCTTATGACGTCAACGCCGATCTGCCGCCGTCGGTGCGATCGCATCTGCCCGAGCACGCACAGACCATTTTTCGCGAAGCCTTCAACCACGCCTATGCGGCCCATGCCCACGATCCTCGCCAGGAGGAAGCGGCTTTCCGCATAGCCTGGGCGGCGGTGAAGCGGTCTTACGAGAAGGTTGGGGACGAGTGGGTGGAGAAGCATTAACGATTCCCGCCGCTTTCGCTCGCGCGCTTGCACCCCCGGCGCCCTTCCTCTAATCGCAGGATTCATGGATCTCGCTTCGCCTGCAGGGGGGCGCCGGTGAACGGCGCATCGAAGCCTGTCGCGATCATTATGGGCAGCCAATCGGACTGGGTGGTCATGCGCCGGTCCGCAGAGACGCTCGAAGCGCTCGGCGTCGGATATGACGCGCGGATCGTGTCGGCCCATCGCACGCCCGACCGGCTCGTCGCTTTCGCCAAGGCCGCGAAGAGCCAGGGTTTTAGGGTCGTCATCGCGGGGGCCGGAGGGGCCGCACATTTGCCGGGCATGACTGCGGCTTTCACGACGCTGCCGGTATTCGGCGTGCCGGTCCCGTCCAAGGCGCTCTCGGGCCAGGACAGCCTGCTCTCGATCGTGCAGATGCCGGCAGGCGTGCCGGTCGGCGCACTCGCTATTGGCGAAGCGGGAGCGGTCAACGCTGCGCTTCTTGCTTGCGCGGTCCTCGCCCTCTCGGACGAGGGGCTCGCGGCGCGGCTCGAGGCCTGGCGCGCCGATCGTACGGCGGAGGTCGCCGAGCGCCCCGCCGAGGAGGGGGCAGAGCGATGATCCTCAGTCCCGGAGCGACGATCGGGATCCTCGGGGCCGGCCAGCTCGGGCGCATGCTCGCCATCGCCGCTCTGAAAGTCGGATTGCGCGCCCACATTTTTGCGCCCGAGGCTGAAGCGCCGGCTTACGACGCCGCCGCTGCGCGAACGGTCGCCGCGTTCGAGAACGAGGAGGCGCTGGCGCGGTTCGCCGAAGCGGTCGACGTCGCGACCTACGAATTCGAGAACGTGCCGGTCAAGACCGTCGAATTTTTGGCCGAGCGCGTACCTGTCCGCCCCGGCGCCCGCGCTCTCGCGTTGACCCAGGACCGGCTGACGGAGAAGAAGTTCCTGCGCGATCTGGGCATGAAAACCGCGGCCTTCGTCGGGGTCGAGGACGCCGGCGCCCTCGCCCGCGCGGTCGCAGAGCTCGGCCGCCCGGCGATTTTGAAGACCCGGCGGTTCGGCTACGACGGCAAAGGCCAGTCGCTGATCCGCGAGGGCTCGAACGTCGCCGCGGTCCACCGCGCGCTGGGCTCGGCGCCGATGATCCTCGAAAGCTTCGTGGCCTTCGAGCGCGAGGCGTCGGTCGTCGCCGCGCGCAGCCTGGAGGGGGAGATCGTCGCCTTCGACCTCAGCGAGAACGAGCATGAGAAGCACATCCTGGCCAGGACCCGCGCGCCGGCGCGCGTCAGCGCCGAGACGGAACTGGAGGCCAGGCGAATCGCGAGCACGGTCCTGGAGGCGCTCGACTATGTCGGCGTGCTCGCGGTCGAACTGTTCGTGACCAGAGACCGGCAGGGCCGCGAGGGACTCGTCGTCAACGAGATCGCGCCGCGCGTCCACAATTCGGCTCACTGGACGCTCGAGGGCGCGCAGACGTCCCAATTCGAGCAGCACATGCGCGCGATCGCCGGCTGGCCGCTGGGCGCGCCGACGCGACGCGGCCGCGCCGAAATGCACAATTTGATCGGCGAGGACGCGGCGGAATGGCGCGACATCCTGGCCCAGCCCGACCTCTGCCTGCATCTTTACGGCAAGCTCGAAATCCGCCCCGACCGCAAGATGGGCCACGTGACGCGCATCTTCCCCGAATCGCCGGCCTCAGAGTAACCGTGTAAGCAACCGTGCGGCTCGCCTTGACAGGCTCATGAGCGCCTCATTATACCGCCGCTTCGCCCGAAAGGCGGCGCCTCGTGCGGTCGATGCGGCGGGATAGCTCAGCTGGTTAGAGCGGCGGAATCATAATCCGTAGGTCCCCGGTTCGAGTCCGGGTCCCGCTACCATTGCTCGGACCTTCCCCAAAACCCTTGCCTGGTTGCGAATTCGGCCTTGCGCCAGGGACGCCTCCGTCTTAGCGAGAAAGCAAAAGATCAGCGCGTTGTCCGAAAGGACCAATCATGAAGCTCATCCTGGCGGTCGTCAAACCGTTCAAACTGGAAGAGGTGCGAACGGCTCTCGATCGGCTGGGCGTCAAAGGAATGACGGTCAGCGAGGCCAACGGATATGGCCGGCAAAAAGGCCATACCGAAATCTACCGCGGCTCGGAATACAGCGTGGCCTTCATGCCGAAGGTGCGCCTGGAGATGGCGGTCGGCGACACCGAGGTCGACGCCGCCGTCGAAGCGATCCGGGCCGCCGCGCGCACCGGACAGATTGGCGACGGGAAGATTTTTGTTCTTCCGCTCGAGCGCGCCATGCGCGTCCGCACCGGCGAAACCGGCGAAGAGGCGCTGTGACGATTGAATGTCGGCTCGCTGGCGTGACGGGCCGTTCGCTGGCATAAGGGCGCATGATTCGGGACCAGATTGCGCGCCCGGCGCCCGACGCCGACCCCGGGTTCGGGGTCTACGTCCATTGGCCGTTTTGCCTGTCGAAGTGCCCCTATTGCGACTTCAACAGCCACGTTCGCGGCGCGCCGATCGACGAGGAGCGATATCTGGCGGCCTTCAAGGCCGAGATCGCCCATCGGGCGGCGCTCGCCCCCGGTCGAACCGTCGCTTCGGTGTTCTTCGGCGGCGGCACGCCCTCGCTGATGCGTCCGCAGACCGTCCAGGGCGTCATCGACGCAATCGCCGGGAAATGGCGGCTCGATCCCGAAGCGGAGATCACGCTCGAGGCCAATCCGACCAGCGTCGAGGCCGGGCGGTTTCGCGGCTATCGCGCCGCCGGGGTCAACCGCCTGTCGGTCGGCGTGCAGTCGCTGAGCGACGCCGCCCTCAAGACGCTCGGCCGCCGGCACACGGCAGCCGAGGCGCTGGAGGCGGTCAAGCTCGCGGCTTCGCTCTTTCCCCGCTTCACCTTCGACCTCGTCTATGCCCGGCCCGGGCAGACCGAGTCCGACTGGCGGTCCGAGCTCAAGCGCGCGCTTGATTTCGTGGGCGACCATCTCTCGCTTTATCAGCTGACGATCGAGCCCGACACGATCTTCGAGCGTCTGCGAGACGCCGGCAAATTGCAGCTCCCTGACGAAGACTTGGCGCTCGCCCTGTTCTCGGCCGCTCGCGAGCTGACGGAGGCGCGCGGACTTCCGGCCTATGAAGTCTCCAATCACGCGCGCCCCGGCGGCGAGAGCCGCCACAACCTGATCTACTGGCGCTACGGCGAATATGCCGGCGTGGGACCGGGCGCGCATGGACGGCTCGCGACGCCCAAGGGCCGGCTCGCCCAGGAGACCGAACGCCACCCCGAGATGTGGCTGACGCAGGTCGAGACCGAAGGCCACGGCCTCGTCGAGAACACGCCCTTGAGCCGCGAAGAGCAGGGCGACGAGTTTCTGCTGATGGGCTTGAGGCTGCGGGAGGGGGTCGATCCCCGACGGTTTGAACGCTTAAGCGGGCGCGAGATCGATCGCGACCGCATCAAGAGCCTCGTCGAGGACGGCTTCATCGAACTCGACGCGCGCGGTCGCATCCGCGTCACCCCGATGGGCGCGCCGCTGCTCGACACGGTCGTCGCCGACGTTGCGGCGTGACGCCGGTTTCGGGCGCGCGCGAGGGAAGCCGGATCGGCCTGATGTTCTCGGGCATGACGAGACTGGGCGTGGTGCGCCAGCCGAAGCGCCTCGGCCGACGTGAGTCAGCCAACGGGGCCTTTGGTATAAGTCCGCGCCTCGAGCTTTGAGGATTGCTGGCAGCGATTAGGCGCCGGATTGCTTCTTGCGGAGGAGCACGATCAGATCGACCTTGGGCCACGCGACCGCCTGAAACGCGCTGAGCGCCGAAAGGACGAACCGGCTTCCAAAATCATACCGAGGCGTCGAGTTAAGCCCATACGAATAATTCTCCCACTTCGAGGTTGGAAAATATCTTGCAAGCGCCGATTGAGAGTTCAGCCGGTAGGCCGTCGGGAACTTGTCTTGGGACGGGAACCCCGGCTTGACGTGGCGAAGCAACCCCTTTTGGAGGTTTTCGGGGAATAGGCGGGTTGCGATTCCGACATAGCTCCATCGATGCGGCGTTCGAGCGCATATCCAGCCGCCCGGCTTCAGAATGCGCCACAATTCCTCGGCGAGTTGAGCGGGGCCCTGCACGTGTTCGAACACCCAGTGGGCTAACACAAGATCGACAGATTGATCCGCCACAGGGATCGAACCTCCGACCTCGATCACATGTCTCTCGTCGAGAAAAGGATGTTGCAGAACGCCGTCGTCGACGTCGACGCCGATGACCTTTCGGACCTTTCCTTGCAGCTTGGCCAAGGCTTCTCGATAAATGAACTCTCCGCTATCGAAGACGGCGCCCCGCCCGGCGCCATAGTCGACCACCGTCATTTCCGGGCGCAAAAGGGCGTTGACCCGCGTATAGAAATGGATCTCCCCGTCGTCTCGAAGAATGCCGCCGGCGGCAGCCTCGGGCCGAGCAGCAAGGAGCGCGCTCTTTTTGGCCATTAAGAGAAATCTCCGATGCGCGAGCCGACAAGAAGAATAGGCCGGCCCGTAGGAGCTGGCCAGCGTCTCCGGCAGCGCTCCTCAAAATTGGTGCACAGTCAAGACCCTTTGTTGGTGCCGGGACGCTGGCCGGACCACCCGCGGAGGAGCGCGCTGTCTGGCGCTTGACATGCCGGAACAATCCTTATTCCCTTCCCCAGGCGTCGAAACCATGCGCCAAACCAGCGGATGCCGTGTCCGGCGCTGATCACCGAACCGTCCTGCTCATCTTGTCAATTTGCTTCGATAACTCGCGCCGTAAAGGCTCTTTACAATGACATGGTTTACGGCAACGCCACAGGCGTCTTTGACAAGTACGCGCCGCCGCTTTGTTGCACTGGACGGTCTACGAGGTTTGGCTGCGCTGCTCGTGATCTTCTATCATGTAGGCTGGCCGACGCATTTGACAGGCAACAAGTTCGTTGGCAACGGGTATCTCGCCGTCGATGTGTTTTTCCTTCTGTCCGGTATCGTCATATTTCATAATTACGCGAATGATGTCGTAACTTTCGAAAGGTTCAAAAGATTTCTGTGGTTGCGGTTTTGTCGCGTATATCCACTCCATTTTGCGGTTCTAGTCGTGCTGGTCTGCATGGAGTTCGCCAAGCTTGCGGTCCAAGGCATGGGGTATTCGTCTGAACAACTGCCATTCACAAACACGACTACTTACTCTGCGCTTGTTGCAAATATTTTTTTGGTTCAGGGATTGCATACACTCAACGAACTCTCATGGAATTTGCCGAGCTGGAGCATCAGTTGTGAGTTCTTCGCCTACGTCGCTTTTGGATTTCTGACATTGACCGGCGTGACCCGGAGTGTAGTTTTCTCAGTTGTCGCGCCCGTGTTCTCAGGCGCCGTTTATTGCGCGCTTGCGGTCAACTTTGGTAATCTAGATATCACTTATGATTGGGGCGGCGCGCGCTGCGTTGCCGGTTTCTTTCTCGGATCGTCGATCATTTTCATCGGGTCATTCATTTCAGGCGCCGTTCCGGACAGGGTCCTGCAACTGGCCGAGGTCGCAGTGGTCGTCGCAGCAATTGCGTTGATGTCCCTCGCTACCGGATCGAGTGTCGTCCTGGTCATTCCGCTATTTATCGCTGCCATCGCCTTGCTTCAAAGAGACAAGGGCCCTATAGCGCGACTCTTGCGGCTCAGATCAATTCAATATCTTGGGAAAATATCATATTCAATATACATGGTGCAACTATTAACGATGTTGTCGGTAACAATTATTCTCAAGCGTTTTTTTAAAATTCCCGTTTTAACTGATCCGCGCACTCAGAGGATTACAATGATAATGAATCCGTGGGTGGGAGATATTGTCCTGATTGGAATAATACTTTTGGTGCTGCTCGTGGCGACAGTGACTTATGAATTCATTGAAAATCCTGGACGACGCTTAGGTAGGCAACTGACCGCGCCTGGTCAAAACAGCCGATGGGGTCAACTCCGTTTGGATATTGATAAGCAGTAAGGATCCGAATGTCGGTTGCGCAATGGTCTTCTGGCTTGGGAGGAGGAACTGTCGGCGGTTTGCCGCGCGCCTGAGTGTCGGCGAACAGCAAACAAAGCCAAGTCTTCGAGCGCCTTGCCTCATCCATTCTCTGCGGCGCCGCGGGGACCGCGGCGCCGCTCAATCTCGTCTATCTCGATTCGGTTCTTCCCCCGCTAGAGCCTTCGCCCTTGCGTAGCGGACCTTTGTTCGCACGAAGGATCGAGAATGTCCTCCGCGGCGATGTCGGTGTACGTTCCGGACCCGACGAGGTTAGTGGCCAGAATCAGCCATTGATCTTCGCCGGCGAGGCGCGGCGCGGCGACCACGATCATCAAACCTGATCGACCTCCATCCTTGCCAGCGGGCCCTTCAGCCGCAAGGCGAAACGGGTTGGCGCCCGCGAGACCCGCTCGCCCGAGCCGCAGCCCCCAGAACTCCGCGTCGTAAATGATGGTGGGGACACGCGACCACTCGCCTATCTGCAATCGCGCCGCGAATGACTCCACCGCACGCTTCTCGTCCGGGAAGAGGCAACCCAAGTGTATGTGCAGTTGGTCCTGCCGTCGCATGACAGCCGGATTGACCGCGAGCGCGAAATCGCCGGCCGCGGGCTTTTGATCCGGGCGTTCAAGAAGCGACCGCGCGCGCCAGGCGTCCTCGAAATAGTTCGGCGCGTCGGGTAGTTGTAGCCATGGATCCTCAACTCCAACCACTTTTCGCGTCGGCGCCAGAACCACCTCGCGCCTGCCAAAAGGCGCGCGTATCAGCACGTACCCCCGCTCCTGTCCGCCGGCCAGGTTCACTTGCAGGCACGGAAAGGCCGCGCCGGTGAGCCTGTAATCCACGATGCAGGCCTGAACAGCGCGCCAAAGCGTTTGGCGAGGCGCCCCTGCCAAGAGGAAATCTAAAGCCGCGGCCATCAGGGCGCCGACTGTCAGAGCAGAGACGATAAGCCCCAAAGTGAGTTTCACCGACGATCGCCTCACGTTCGTCACGAGGCGCGCCAGAGTCGGAGGTAACGCCGCTCCTCATAATCCATGCGGGACATTCGATCCGACGCCGTCGAGTCCCCACCGGATCGCAACACAATTTGAGGCCCGCCTCTGGTAGCGCCCGCGAGCGCCGAGGAGGCCGTCTCGCGTGCGAGGCAAATATTGTTGCGAGGATAGGCGGCGCTTGACGGAAGGCGTCTAAGATCGCGGCGAGCGGCGAAAAGACAGACCGCGCTTCTAACCGCCAGGGGCCTGATTGCGGCGTTAAGCGGTAATGAGCGGATCACGACGGGAGACCGGGCGGACTCCGCTCCGTTCATGTTATGATCTCGCCATATTTGCCACTTGGCGCCCCGTCGCCTGCCGTTTACACTGCACACTGTTGCAATTGAGTCAACGATGTAAAGCTAAGTTAACGATGTGACGCAACGGATTTAGAACGCCTAAGTGACCCCGAAATGACTAAATTACGACAATGACTAGCTTTTATATTGACGCGGCTTAGTCAGAGGTTGAATTCAAGCCTAGACATTTCCCGAAAAGAGCCTACTTTCGGCCTCGTGCGGAGTCTATGTTGACAAAGGAAACAGCGGACGTTGCAGCGGGTCGAACGTCGTGGGTCGAGGTTTCGACGTCAGGAAGACGTTAAGAAGGAGAGCGGGGCTGGATTAGAGGTTGAACATGGCTCGTCTGACCGCGATTAAGCATGAAAAGCTCGGCGTTTCTCGGGCGTGGTTATATCCGCGATCAGATTCGTCTGTCGACTTCAGCCAATACAGCTCAGAAGAGGAGAGCGCGCTTCCCGTTCGACGAGAACAACGCGTGGGAAGTCCGCACACGTGGGCTGGATTATTGCGCGTCCACATGCTTGACCCGATCAAAACCTTTGCGAAAGGCCTGTTTGGGATTGGATCGCCCCCGCTGATTGACGCGTGGTTCCAAAAAGTGGCGGAACAGGGCGACGCCCCTGCGCAGGCCTACCTTGGCAGGATCTACTACGAGGGCTTAGGCGTGACGCAGGACTTCGCGCAGGCTTCAGCTTGGTTTCGCAAGGCCGCGGCCCAGGGCAATGCTGTCGCGCAGTTCGGCCTTGGCAAAATGTATTGTCGTGGCGAAGGCGTGCCGCAGGACTATGCGCTGGCCGCCATGTGGTTCCGCAAGGCCGCGGACCAGGGCAACATCGCTGCGCAAGCAGCCGTCGGTGAAATGTATGCCGAAGGCCAAGGCGTGCCCAAGGATTACGCACAGGCGATTGTTTGGCTCCGCGAGGCCGCCGACCAGGGGGATCCCGGCGCGCAGATCCAACTCGGTCGTCTTTATCTTCAGGCTGATGGCGTGCCGCGGGACTGCGAGCAAGCGACCCTTTGGTTCAGTTTGGCCGCGCGCGCCTCAGACATCGCCATTCGTGATCTGGCGGCGAGGTTACGTGATGAAGCGGCGACCTACTTGACGGCCGCTCAAACGGCCAGAGCCCAGCAGAGAGCGAACGACTGGAAGCCGAAGCTTTAGCCGGCAGGAAGGGCGTGGTCAGACCCACCCGTTGTTCCCGGGCGAATGGCCCGAGGTGTGCTGATCGCGCAGAGAATTTAATGTCTAGCGCCCGCCGCATCGACATCGTTTTCGTGGCGGCGAGCCGAACGCCGCCGAACGTCCCGAAAGCGCCTCTTAAAACTCATTCTTGATTCCGACCTCTTTAGGCCTGACGAGACGGCACGGCGCGCAGCATCTTCGGGCATCTTGTTTGCCTTCATCACCCCCTGAAGGCCCTTTGGAAAAGATTTGCGGCATGATCGAAGCCCATGCGGTGCCCATACCGTCCGAAAGCGTGTTGGCGCCGCTTTATGTGGGCGCGGACCTGCTGGATGCGTTCGCGATTCACCTGCCGGCGGGCGCGAGCGACGATCCCGAAGTGCTAGCACGCGTCGCGTTCGAGCGGCAGGCGGCGTGGATTCGCGCGCTGACTTGGGTGCGGGATA
>JAFAHO010000059.1 GCA_019237205.1 Hyphomicrobiales bacterium | reverse complement strand
GCCGGCGCCGATCTTCTCGAGTTCGCCGCTGAGCGCAAGCGCGGCGTCAATGTGTTCGTGGGAATAGCTTATAAACACTCCCCCGATTTGGCTTGCGGTCGCGGGCGCCTGCGCTTGTGCCTGCGTCGTCGGGACCGGGGCGGCGCCTTGGGGATGCCTCTCGATCCATCGGCGAAGGAGCTCGGAGACGAAGTTCTTCGCGTCGTTGGGGTAAATGCGCGTGTTGTGGCTAAAACGCTCCAAGAACAACGTCAGGCTTTGATCGTGCGCCACCCTGTACCCTTATCGCGCGGTTCTTGGAATGCTCGCCGCCGGTCGCGCGAAGTGACGCGTCGCGGAACGTAGCGTGACCGGCGGGCGACGGCCCGAATCGGCGTAGCCTCCCCGAACCGAGCCGATTCGTCGGGAGCGACCCATACCACCCTGTGGCTTGACCACCTTGATGGGACCTGTGCCCCGACGGATTGGCCGCGATCGACGCCCCGTGGGGAGTCCGCGCCGGATGCGCCAAGCCGCGCCCCGAGCGCCAGTACAGGGATCGGCGAGGGTTGCGGCGGCTCGTCCTATGGAACGGAGACTGACAATGGGCGATCGACAACAATGGTACGCGGGCGTCGATTGGGGAAGCCAGAGCCACCACGTCGTTCTGACCGATGGCGACGGCCGCAAGCTCGGCGAGAGAAGCTTCAAGCATGGCGGCGAGGGGCTGGCCGAGATGGCCGCCTGGCTGATGGCGGCGAGCTGCGCCGCCGAGCCCGGTCAAATTCTGGCCGCGATCGAAGTCCCACACGGCCCGGTAGTCGAGACGCTGATCGAGCGTGGCTTCAAGGTCCACGCCATCAACCCGAAGCAGATGGACCGCTTCCGCGACCGTTTCACCATGGCCGGCGCCAAGGACGACAGCCGCGACGCCGAGGTCATGGCCTCCGCCTTGCGCACCGATCCGCGCTGCTTCCGCCCGCTCGCGGCCGCCGACCCGATCATCGTCGAGTTGCGCGAATGGTCGCGCATCGCCGAGGATCTCGGCGTCGAACGGAACCGCCTCGTCAACCGCCTGCGCGAGCGGCTCTGGCGCTACTTCCCGGCCCTGCTCGAACTCGAGGACGACCTCGGCGCCGAATGGCTGCTCGAGCTCTGGGAAGCCGCGCCGACGCCGGACACGGCGAGCCGTCTGCGCGAGGCGACGATCGCCAAACTGCTCAAACGCCATCGCATCCGCCGCTTCGACGCCGCCTTCGTGGTCAACACGTTGCGCAGGCCGCCGGTGCGCGTCGCCGCCGGGACGGTCGAAGCCGCGAGCGCCCATGTCGCTTTGCTCGTCCCGCGCATCCGCCTGCTCAACCGTCAGATCAAAGACGCCCATAGCCGAATCGACGGCCTGACCGCCCGCCTCATGCCAGCCGAGGAGGCCGAGCCGGGGCAGAAAAAGCAGCATGACGCGGAGATCCTCGCATCCTTGCCGGGAGTGGGAAGGACCGTCCTCGCCACGCTGCTCGCAGAAGCCTCGGATGCCCTGCAGCGACGCGATTACGCCGCTTTGCGCAGTCTGGCAGGAGTCGCGCCCGTCACCAAGCGGTCCGGAAAGAGCTGCGTCGTCGTCCGACGACAGGCCTGCCACGACCGCCTCGCCAACGCCGTCTACCACTGGGCGCGTGTCGCCGTTCAGCACGATCCGCGCAGCCGCGCCAAATATGCCGAACTCCGACGCCGAGGTCACAGCCATGGCAGGGCGCTGCGATCAGTCGCCGACCGCCTCCTCAACGTCGCCTGCGCCATGCTCAAATCCGGCGCCGCCTTCAACCCGTCCTCAGCCGCTCAAAAACCCGCTTGATAAACGGTGGGGAGTCCCATCATTCCCGAGGCGATCTTTGTACGCACGCTTTCCGCCCGGCTTGGACGAGAGTTTCGTTCTCATGCGTCGGGCTGTCGTCTGTCATGCCCGAAGTCGACGAGAAGCTCACTCCCGTTGATCCTTGCGACTACGCCACCGCCTTCGCTTTGCGCTACAGCGGTCGCAAGCGGGTCCATCAGGCCGACGAGTACATGGCGAAGATCGCGCCCGAGCGGATCGTACCGTAAGTAGGGTTCATCGACACGTCAGGACAATTGGTTCT
>JAFAHO010000395.1 GCA_019237205.1 Hyphomicrobiales bacterium | reverse complement strand
GAGTATCGCACAACGCTCCGCTGGTTCCTGACCTCGATCTTCGCGCTTCTTGGGAGCCTCGTCCTCGCGGGGCTGGCGGCGGCGAATCTGGTCGGTTTCTAGCTCCGGCGGCCTTCGAGGTCCTGCCGGACTTGCGGAAAGCGGAACGGTCAGATTGCGGAAGACCCAAGGGTGATCCTTCGCCCCGGCTGATAGGAACGGTCACGCCGACTGATATACTTGCGCCCGTAGCTCCCTATTCCTATCTTTGCCGCCAACACGGGTTTCCGGCCAAAGAATTTGCCCGGTTTGTCATTTCCCGGCGGAGAATGGCGGCAGTAGTTTCGGGAACCCATTCCACCTGTCTCATCGATCTGGAGGCTTCATGTCCATTCGTCCTGTCAAGCGCGTCAACCAGTCGCGGCCGACCATGGAGGGCGCGGGCGTTAAGCTGCGGCGCGCTTTCGGCTTCGGCGACACCTCCGATTTCGATCCGTTCCTGATGATGGACGATTTCCGCGGCGACAACCCTGCGGATTATCAGGCCGGCTTTCCGTGGCATCCCCATCGCGGCATCGAGACCATCACCTATGTGCTTGCCGGCGCGGTCGAGCATGGCGACAGCCTGGGCAATCGCGGCAAGTTAGGCGCCGGCGACGTGCAGTGGATGACCGCCGGCAGCGGCATCATGCATCAGGAAATGCCGACAGGCGACGCGAAGGGACGCATGCACGGCTTCCAGCTCTGGGCGAACCTGCCCTCGCGGCTCAAGATGACGAAGCCGCGCTACCAGGACGTGCCCGCGACCGCGATCCCCGAGGTCACGGACGATGACGGCACGACGGTGCGCGTCATCTGCGGCGAGTTCTGGGGCAAGTCGGGGCCGGTCGACGGCGTCGCCGCGGAGCCGCGCTATCTCGACGTGACCGTGCCCGCAGGCAAAAGGAAGCGCCTCAAGGTCGAGGATTTCCGCCAGGCCTTCGCCTATATCTTCGAGGGCTCGGCCGACTTCTCCGACGCCTCGGCGCCGTTCGGCGTGCTGCGCGAGGCTCAGATCGATGGCGAGGAGATGCTGGTGCGCGACCGCGTCGGCAACCGCTCGCTCGTCGTATTCGGGGCGGGCGACGAGATCAGCGTCCAGGCGGGCGAGGAGGGCGTGCGCTTCCTGCTTGTCTCAGGCCGGCCTTTACGCGAGCCGATCGCCTGGCACGGGCCGATCGTGATGAACACCCAAGACCAGATCCGCCAGGCGCTGATGGACCTGAGGACCGGCGCGTTCATCAAGGCCCCGTAGCGCGCATTGCGTTTTTACGAAACGTCATCGCGAGGAGCGAAGCGACGCGGCGATCCAGGGGCAACAGAGTTTGTCCCTCCTCAAAAGAACGAGGATCATGTCAGCCTCCCGGCAAGCAAGGAGGCGCGGGCCTCGCTCAGGATAGTCTCGTAACGGGACAACCCTTCGTCGCGCTTCGTGCGTGCCCGGAGCCAGTTTACCGCCCCCACGCCGAAGCGCTGTCCAAGTCGATGGAAAACCCTCAACTTGGACACCTGCGCGGCGCGCGAATGGCCGACGACTTGTTTGTCGAACTCGGCATTCAGTTCGTCGTAAAGATCACCAACGTCTCCGCTAGTGATCTTTTCGGCGACCGTCTTCTCGGTCACCAGCAGCGCTAGGCGCAGCATAAGGTTGTTACTGGACACTTTTTCCCGAGCCAGCGCGGCGGTGTCGATGATGATGGGCATTCCGTTTACTCTCTCAAAGTTAGGAGCCTATATAGGTGCATACGGAAACCTCGTAAAGGGCAGCCTACAAAGGCCGCTCCGCTGGACGGAACGCAAACCATGACTCCCGCGTTTTGCCCCAGCAAAGGCTCAAGTACTATCGCGGCGGAGCCGAGCAGAGATGGCCAGTTTGACGATCACGACGCAGTGCTGCATCGCCGGCGGCGGCCCCGCCGGGATGATGCTTGGATTCCTGCTGGCGCGCGCCGGCGTTCGCGTCGTGGTGCTGGAGAAGCACGCAGACTTCTTCCGCGATTTCCGCGGCGACACGGTTCATCCTTCGACGCTCGAACTGATGTACGAGCTCGGCCTGCTCGATAAGTTCCTGAAGCTGCCGCATCAGAAGGTCGAAACGTTGACCGGCCAGGTCGGCGCCGAACACCTTCAAATGGTGGATTTCCGCCATCTGCCGACCCACTGCAAATTCGTCGCGCTGATGCCGCAATGGGACTTCCTCAACTTCCTGGCCGCGCAAGGCAAGCGCTACACAACGTTCGACCTGCGCATGCAGGCCGAGGCGACAGATCTGATTGTGGAGAACGGGCGCGTCGCAGGCTTGATCGCCAAGACGCCGGACGGCGCGCTCACGATTCGCGCCGACTTGGTGGTGGGTTGCGACGGACGTCATTCGATCGTGCGCGAGAAAGCTGGCCTCAAGAGCGACGACTACGGCGCGCCGATGGATGTGCTGTGGTTCCGCTTGTCGCGCAAGAACGGCGACAGTCCGGACGCGTTCGGCCATATCGAAGCCGGCAGGCTGATGGTCATGTTCGATCGCGGCGATTACTGGCAATGCGCCTACGTCATTCCGAAAGGCGGGATTGAGCGCGTGAAGTCGGAGGGTCTCGAAGCCTTTCGCGCGCGGGTGGTCGACATGTCGCCGTTCGTGTCCGACCGCGTCGGCGAATTGAAAAGCTGGGACGACGTCAAGTTGCTCAGCGTCACGGTCGATCGGCTACGAAAATGGTGGCGCCCCGGCCTCATTTGTATTGGCGATGCGGCGCATGCGATGTCGCCGATCGGCGGGGTGGGCATCAACGTTGCGGTGCAGGACGCGGTCGCCGCCGCCAATCGGCTCGCCGGCCCGCTGCGCGCGGGCAAAGTGACGGACGGGGATCTCCAGGCCATCCAGGAGCGGCGCACTCCGGCCGTGAAGTTTACCCAGTGGCTGCAGCTCACAATCCAGAAGAGGATCATCAGCCGCGTTCTCGAAGCCCAGGAGCGCCCGAAGCCGCCGCAGGTCTTCAAGCTCTTCAATGTTTTTCCGGTTTTGCGTCGCATTCCAGCCCGGCTGATCGGCGTCGGCATTCGTCCCGAACACGTGCGCACGCCCGAAGCGGCGCCGGACTAATGCGAGCCGTCGGGCGCCGGCCGCAGCATGCGCGCCATCACGTCGTCGCGCAGGACGATCCAGTGCCAGAGTGCGCCGGCGACATGCAGCCCGAACAGCGCAGTGAGGATCGGGCGGACCATCAGACGGTGCAGTCCGGCGAGCTGAGGCAGCCAGAAATTGGCAGCAAGGCCAACCAGGGCCGCGCCGATGAGATCGATGTAAAGACCGACATGGACGGCGGTCGCGAGCGCCTGCAGCGCCGGATGCTGTTTTGCGGCAGGCGGCGCGCCGACCGTGCCGCGAAGCCTGACCCGCCACAGCATCGTCGCCAGAATCGCGAGACCGACGGCGATGTGAACCGGCGCCCAGATCGAGCCGACTTCGCTCGGCGTTCCCCCGTGCGCGGCGCGGAAGAGATGGGTCATGTTCCCGCCTGTGAAGTACTGGACGGCGACCAGGATGAAGACGAACCAGTGGAGCGCGATCTGCCGCGCGCTGTAGCCGACAGAAACCATCTAAAAACTCCGCCTCTCCAGCGCCTCGGCGTAGACGCCTAACGTGTCGCGCATCATGCGCTCGAGCGAATAGAATTTGGCGATGCGCTCACGCGACCGCTGCCGGATCGCTTCCCGCGCCGAGGCGCCGAGCGTGAAGGCAGCCTCGATCGCCTCCGCCAGCGCCGCAGCGTCACGGGGCGGAATGAGCCAGCCCGAGCGCTCCTCGACCGGGGAATGCGGCGGCGCAGCAACGATCTCGCTCGCGGTTCCGACATCGGAGACGATGATCAGCGCCCCCATTGCCGCCGCCTCGACGGTGGTGCGCGTCACGCCTTCCGCCTCGTTCGCCGGAAAGACGACGGCGCCTGCAGCGACGAAAGCCGCCGGCCGGTCGGTCGGAGCGCCGACCCGGGCGACGTTGGATTTGACCCCGCGCTGGGCCGCGAGCGCGTCGAGCTCGCGTGCGAACGCCGGTTTCGCGGCGTCGCCCGCCAGGACGAAACGGACGTCCTCGAGCCCGCGCGCCTTGATGAGCGCAGCCGCCTCGATGACAAGCTTCTGGCCGCGGGCGGGCGCCAGACGTGCGGGCGCGAGCACGACCCGCTCGTGCGGGGCTGCTCCCCAGCCTTCGCGCATTTTGGCGACGCGCTGCCTGGTGACCGCGTCGGGCGCGAGCTTCGCAAGGTCCAGTCCGGGGCGCACGATCCTCAGTCGCCTCGCGGCGGCGGGGAAAATCTCGGCGGCGCGGTCGGCCACATATTGCGACGAGGCGATCGCGAGGTCGCCGTCTGCGACAGCGGATTCGAAGTTTGTGCGCGGCGACGAGCCGGCGCCCTCGCCCGGGAAGGTCGTCACCACCGGACGCTTCAGCTTGCGGCAGGCGCCGAGCGCGACCCAGGCCGCGCCGCGCGAGCGCGCATGAACGAGATCGACGCGCTCCGAACTGAGGATTCGCGTCAGCCGTCGCACGTTGAGCGTCATTGCCAGCGGATTTTTGGTCGACGCCGGAAACGGAACGTGAAGGCCGCCGAGCGCCTGGACCTCGCTCGCAAGCTCGCCGGGATCGGAGGCGACCAGGGCGCGGGCGCCCGCATCGATCAGGGCCGCCGCGACAGCGAGCGTCGAGCGCTCGTCGCCTCCGGCGGAGAGCGGCGGAACGATCTGCAGAATGGTCCGGCCGGCGAGCGGCGCGTTCGCTCCGCGTCCGAAGGGAGAGAGCGCGTTGACAGTCACCTGCGGCTTCGCATCGGAGCCCGTGCGCCCGCGCGGTTGACAGCGGCGCATGGCTCGGCCAAGCCCCCGCGGCCGGCGAAGCCAGCGCGGGTCCGAACCCATGCCGCGGCGCGGGCGTTCAGTCGCAGCATCGGGACGGAGCCAGCGTGTCGGACGAAGAGCCGCGGATGTTCATGGTCGGGAATCCCCCGAATCAACGAGGTATCGCTTTTCGCCGCCGCTGGCCAGCGCGAAGCGAGGCGCCCGGCCTCGTCTGGCTCTGCGGCTATCGCTCCGACATGGAGTCGACCAAGGCGAGCGCGCTCGACGCAGAAGCCGCGCGGCTCGGCCTCGGCCTCTTGCGCTTCGATTATTCCGGGCATGGCCGCTCAGAGGGGAGGCTCGAAGACGGGACGATCTCGCGCTGGCTCGAGGAGACGGTGGCGATCATCCGGGCCGAGAGCCAGGGTCCCCAGATCCTTCTCGGCTCGTCGATGGGCGGCTGGCTCGCGCTGCTCACGGCGCGCGCGCTTCAAGAGGCGCGCGAGGGCGGACGCGTCCTGGGCCTCATCCTCATCGCGCCCGCCGTCGATTTCACCGAGGCGCTCATCTGGGAACGCCTGCCAGAGGACGCTCGGCGCGCGATCATGGAAGAGGGCGCATGGCGGCGCCCTTCGGCCTATTCTGACGAGCCCGACTGTTTCACCCGGGCGCTGATCGAGGACGGGCGCGAGCATCTCCTGTTCGGCGGCATGATCCGCACCGGCTGCCCGACCGTGGTGCTGCAGGGCATGCGGGACGACGACGTGCCTTACGCGCATGCGCTCGCGCTCATGGAGCGGCTTGGCGGCGATCCGGCGACGCTGACGCTGATCAGGGACGGCGATCATCGCCTGTCCCGTCCGCAGGACCTTGAACTTCTTTTCGATGCGCTTGGGCGGATGGCCGAGGCGCGTTGACCGCAATTGGGGAAAACGGTGACGACGCCGCGGCCTTTCTTGGGCCAGAGAGCGGGTTATTCCGCCCCATAGCGATGCAGGCTCTGGCCATGCGCCTGCTTTATCGACCCATCTGCGGCCGTACCCGGTGGGGAAATATGCAAGTGTCACCATAATTTCATAATTTCCGGAAACGCCGTCCAAGATAGGTCTGCAAAGGCTCGAAGAAGCCGGAGCGTTACATGGCGAACGCCGCACCCTTGCGCGACCCGCGATAGCCCGCGAACGCGAGGCCAGCGAAGCCAATTGCCATCATCGCCCCAGGTCGACATCTCAGGAACAGCGCCGTTCAGGGGCGCGGCAGCCAAGCTAAGGGCGGCGGTGACTGGCCGGTCGACGAAGTCATAGGTGAAACCGAAACCGTCGCCGGTTTTCGCCAGTGTGCCAGCGTTGTAGTTCAATTCGTAGACGAGCGACACGTTTTGGTTTCCGGCGGCGATCGCGCCCAAAATGACTGAATGCGCGGTGAAGAAAGCTTCCGCGCCGCTGGCCAGGCGCCACTCACGATTGCCGACTGGCGCAAAGTCGCCGCCCGGGCAGGCGCGCCAAATCTCCTCTCCTCCAAGTCATTGCTGTGTTGCCGGGCGACCAAGGCGCAGTCGTCGCTGAAGCGACGCGCGGATATTTTCGGGCAGGATCATCTTCTGGGCCGAATCGCCAGC
>JAFAHO010000385.1 GCA_019237205.1 Hyphomicrobiales bacterium | reverse complement strand
TAACCTGGCTGTTCCCCTTTACCGCTGACCTCAAGTCTTACCTGACCGCAGTTGCAGCCACCGATTCGCTTCCTCATGACACACTTCTCCTCAGGTCCGCGCGACCACGCACCGGGTGCGATATCATGGCGCAACGCCGCTGTGGGCCTGCTCGCCCCTACAGCGTTGCAAATGGTCCCACCTTCACCTTGGGAAAGGACTGGAGCCCGTTGCGCTCGGCGGAGATCTGCAGAAAGTCGACGGTGGCCGCACACCCGCGAAGCCTGACGTGGTAGGACGTCTGAGGGTTGCGCGGGGTCCGCCTCGAAGCGCATTGCGCGCTTCAGTTGCCGCCAACATAGTGCGTCGCAAGCGCGGATAGAGCGGCCACTCGCCCAGCAGCCAGTACCGAACCCGCTTCAGGAAGTGCCGCGGTTTTTTGCGCCGGCCCCCGATGGGGAACTTCGATGCGTGCAGAAAATGAGACCAGAGATAATGTGGTCAAGGGCGGCGCAAGCGGCGCAGTCCGGATCGTCGACGTCGCCGAGCTCGACCTCGCTTTCGAGCCGAGGCCCTGGCGATTCGCCAAGACCCATGCGGCAAGCATTGCGGCCCATTGGGAGCGGCTCTCCGCGGAAAGGCCCACGGTCTACAACGGTCGGGTGCTCTTGATGCGGCGTTGGGCGCTGGCGCGCCGGACCGACGGCAAGCTCAGGCTAGAGGGCGCCTATTTCGAGGCCAACTATGCCGATTTCGTCGGCTGGCGCGCCATCGGCGATTCCGGCGAGCCAATACTCAATTGCTTAGCGATGGCGGCGCTCCGTGGCGCGGACGGCGCCTTCCTGCTCGGCGAGATGGCCCCCCACACCATGAGCAGCGGACAGATCTATTTTCCCGCAGGCGCGCCGGATCCAAACGACGTGGTCGACGGCAAGGTCGACCTCGACGCGAGCGCGCGCCGCGAGCTCTTCGAGGAAACCGGCATCAGGGCCGAAGAGACGGTCGTCGGACCGGCGTGGACGGTCGTCTTCGCTGGATGGCGGATCGCCTGCATGAAGCCGATGACGCTCACTTTGAGCGCGGCCGAGGCCAAGGCGCGGATTGAAGCGTTCCTCGCCCTCGACGCGCTCCCGGAGCTCAGGCGCATACATATCATTAGACGCGCCTCCGACATCGACGAAGCGCGCACGCCCTTCTTCGTCTCGGCTTATCTGCGCACCATGCTCGAAAGCGGCGGGCGGGCAAATGACGGCTGAGCTTACGCCCCCGCAGGCCCCACGGGCTCTCAATTGCAGCTCAACATTCCGGCATTGGCGCCGGTCGATCCGGTGCAGTGCATGCTTGAAATGTCGAGCATGCTCGATTTCGGAAGGCCAAATGTCGTCTGGTCCGGGTTGTCGACCAACGTGCCGACTCCATGGCCGCCGATGTAGGTTCCGTTCGCGTCGTAATTGGCATTGCCATACCGGTCCAATGCCGGCGGCGCGGGCCCCGCCTCCGACATGGTCGAGCCTGCGCTGGCGTTTGGGGGCGGAGGCGTAATTTCGAATGGCGTATTCAGCCCGGCTTGCGGCTGTGGGCCAGATGTGCCGCATCCTGCCAATAGAGCCGAAAAGAGCGAGAGCAATCGCGAGCGGACGTCATTGGCTTCGACGATCATGATCGTTTGCCGGCTTGATCCACCGGCCGGCGTGCGCAAACAGCCCGCGATGTTGTCAAAGCGAACCTCGGCGCGCTGAAACTTGCGGCCGCTCTTGTCGAGGCGCGTGCGCTTGTAGACTCCCCCGACCATGCGTCGACCTGCTTTTTGGGCCTCGACGACCTTCGCAGAGTTGATCGGGCTCATCATGGCGAGCAGCCGACGGGTCTCCTGCGGCGCGTGCCAATTGACGCCCTTGGGCTGCGCTTCGATGATATCGCTGAATGTAACGTTGCGGATCGGCGGAGGGGGCAAGCGCCACCACAGCCACGCATCTTTGGATCGCGGCGAAAGCTTGCCGTAAGCTGTCGATAGCGCCGACGTGTGCCAGTGAGCGTCCGGACTGTCCGCCAGCAACGAGTCGGGTATCGAGTGCGATTGATGCGCGGCCACGATGAAAAGGCGTGGTCGGGATTGCGGGACAAAATGGGCCGCATCGACCACCACGGCGCCAAACCGATAGCCGCCCTCGGCCAGCGCGGCGCCGATCGCCGCGAAATCTCGACCGCCGTGGGAGGTGAGCGCGCCGCAGACATTTTCGAGAACTATGAGGCGCGGCGCTCGCTCATCAGCCACCAAGCCCGTCATCAATTTCCAGAATGGCCAGAACGTGCTGGAGCGCTCGCCTGTGAGTCCGGCACCCGCTCCGGCGAGCGAGAGATCCTGGCAAGGGAAAGCGGCCCATGCGAGTATCGCGACACCGGGTAGATCGGCGGGAGTGAGCCTGGCGACGTCCTCGAGGCGGAGTTCGTCGGAACCCCAATTTGCGACGTAGCTCGTCGCTTTCTTGGAATCGACGTCGTCGGCGAAAACGCATGTCCAAGACGCACCTAGTCCGGCGCGCGCCATGCCGCCTCCCGCGAAGAATTCGTAATAGGGGCGCGTCATCGATCCTCGCCTAGGCGACTGTCGTCTTGGGGCATTCGCGCTCCACCCAGGAGAACTCTCTTCGCTGATTCGCGTCAACGCGGGGTAGGACCTTCGTCTGTGGGGCGTAGAAATCCCCTTGCCCGCCACCCCTCCGCGTCATTCGATCATTTCGACGAGTTCGCGGGCCTGCTTCGTCAGCGCGATGACCATCCGCTGCGCCTCGATTAGCCCCGGCGGCGTTAGCGGCCGTCAGTGCGGCGTCCCTCGGTCATCGTTTTCTGGAAGCTGGTCGATCGGGATTCCACCGACCCGAGCGTCGGCGCCCCATGCCGCCATCCGTCGCATGAGCGGCGCGATGCCCCGTCTCGCCTCATTTCGGGCCTCGGCAACCGCGGCCTTGCGAGCGTCGCCTCTCAGCCCGCGCAGCCAGCACGCTAAGTCACGGCGGTGGGCGTGGTAGGCGCAGGAGCAAATCGCTAGTCAGGTCGTCGACTGCCCCATCGATTTCGACTGCATCCTTTGGATCTTGCGTTTCGGAGCCATCGACGAGGGATAAACGGACGCCGCACTCGCCCAGGCGAGCAATGAGCCGCTCTACGTCCGCATCTTCCCATGGGGCCTCGTTCATAATCCGCTCGAGGTCTTCAATATCCAACGTCATCGCTTTCCCCTGTCCTCTTAGACCCTTCCGACGAGCTCGCGGGCCTGTTTCGTCAGCGACGCTATCATGCGCCGCGTCTCGATCGCCTCGGCCGAATAGTTGCCGTGACGCCAGGCGTTGCGGTTGCCCTTCGGAGCCCCTCCGCCGGCCCCGTGCATGCGACAGACGCTATAGCCCCTCACCGCCGGCGAGCGGCACTGTTTCCCGCTCCTTTTCGACTTGGCGCGGCATCTCGACGCCTGGCGCATATGCAAGAGCATGGGGTTGAACTCCGGTTTTTTTCTGCGCCCCTACCCCCTCGGCGGGCGCGTTGACGTTGCCGACGATCGCTTGTCCGCCTTCGGCGACGTGCACGTGCTGGACGGTCATCTTTTGCTCGCCCTTCGAGCGATATTCCTTCAGCGCCGACATCTGCGTGGCGAACGTGCGCGTCAGCTTGTTGAAGGCCCGCTCGGCACTGTCCTGCTGCGGGATATTCTCGACCTGCGCCAGACGACGAGCAAGCGTCATCGAGGCCGTGTGAACTGCAGCCATCTGTGCGGCGAGCATGGCTTCGATTTGGTCGCGCGGCTCAATTCCCTTGACCACCGACAGCATGAAATTCGCTCCGCGCTCTGCCACCTCCCCATCCTTGCTCGCGTCGACAAGTTGCCGGACCAATCCAGCGAAAAAGTCGTGGTCAGTCGTTCCGACGGCGTGCATGAGCGCCACCATCCCGACCGCACTGTTGGCATGATCAATTTCAATCCCAGCCGCGCTATTCCCTGCCGTCTCGACCTTTAGGCGCGGGCCTCGTCTCTTTTTCGCGGCGAAGTACGCCTTGATTGCCTCGGCCTCGGTAGGCGTCGGCTCGTACAGCGGCGGTTTCTCGACTCCTTCTGCGGCTTCGTCGGCATTTTTGCTCAGCGGCGTTGTCCTGGAAAAGGGGTCCTTAGGCTGCCTTCGAGAGAGCGGACCACGCTCGGTGAAACCACGCCCGCCGTGTCTTCGAATCCCGAAACCAGCCCGCGAAAAGATGAGGATCGTCGCAGGCTTCGATGATGTCGACGGCAGGGGCTGGGCTCATGATGCCCC
>JAFAHO010000324.1 GCA_019237205.1 Hyphomicrobiales bacterium | reverse complement strand
CTAACGCCGATTCCGGCGGCCCGTGGACGCGGCCGCGCCAGCCTGACCCGGGCCAAATACCCCTCTACAGCTGCCACGAGTGGAAAGAGCGCCGCCCTGATCGGGTCAGGGCGGCTTTTCAGTGATGCGGAGCCCCCTCAGGCGCGTGCTGGAGGGCGACAGAGTGCGAAGCATGCGCTGGCAGCAACCCCATCTGCGGCTTGTAGGGGGGCCCAACCGACCCTATGAGATAGACCAGCAGCCAGAGCGCGACTGTGATGCCGAGGACGATCGTCAGCGGGATCAGGCTGCGATCGTCCGTCAAGTATCCGCGGTAGTATCCCGCGCGCTTCTCGATCCCGTTCATCACGGTCTCCATAACGATCGACTCTTTCCTTCGTTGTGGGCCCGTCCCCCGTGTGGCGATCTTTTCCAACGTGCGCGCTTTAACCACGGCGCACCCCACACCGCTGTGACGCGCGTCACACGTCGGACGAGCGACCCACCCGTAGCCTACCGCGGAAGGCTTTATTGACTAGTTTAATTGACTTACTCTATTAGTGGCGCCGAGAGGCGGAGCTGAATGTCCAACGCGGCGCCGCGCATTCATGACGATTGTCCGCCGGTCGTTCGCGGTCCTGGGTGTTCTCAGCCTTCCCGTGAAAACACATCCTCTGTCGTCTGTGAGGAGCAGCCGTGCAAACGCCCACACGCCTCTCGGGGGACCTTGACCTTGCTGCCCCATCGCGGCCCATGACCGATTGGGATCCAGGCCTCTACATGAGGTTCGAGGACGAGCGCATGCTGGCGGCCCGCGATCTCCTCGCGCGCGTGCCGATCTCTGCGCCTTCCATCGTCTATGATCTGGGCTGCGGACCGGGCAACAGCGCCGAACTGCTGTCGCGCCGCTTCCCGGATGCTGAGATCACCGGCCTCGACACGTCCGACGCGATGCTCGCGCACGCGCGGACGCGCGTTCCGCTGGCTCGGTTCATCAAGCAGGACATCGCGGAGTGGGCGCCGCCGGATGAGCCGCACCTCATTTTCGCCAACGCCGCGCTACAGTTCCTGCCCAGCCACCACACGCTTTTCCCGCGCCTCGCCGGGATGCTCGCACGGGGCGGCGCGTTTGCGGCGCAAATGCCGATGACTGCGCGGGAGTCGTCGCACGCGCTGATGCGCATGGTCGCGGCGGAGGGGCCGTGGTCGTCCCGGCTGGTGCCGATCGCCAAGACGCAACCGCTGATCGCCTCGTTCGAGGATTATTACGAATGGCTGCGTCCGGTCGCGTCGCGGATCGACATCTGGATGACCACCTATGTTCATGCCTTCGACGGCGCGGAGGGCATTTCCGACTGGTTTGCCGGTTCGGCCTTGCAGCCGTTCCTGGAGCGCCTTTCCGACGACGAACGCTGTGAGTTCCTGGCAAGGTATCGCGACGGGCTCCGGACCGCATACCCCGCTCAGTTGGACGGCAGGGTTCTCTTGACCTATCCGCGCCTCTTCATCGTCGCGAGCAGAGCCTGAACCTGTCTTTAGAGGACGAGCTTGCCGCCGACCAGCGCCAGCGTGCCGGCGAGCAGCGGCCGCAGCACGCGGTCGGGCACCCTGGAGGCGAAGTGGCTGCCGATCGCGATGCCCGGAATGGAGCCGAAGAGCAGGGAAACGAGCAACAGCCAGTCGACCGACCCGATCCACCAATGCCCGGCGCCCGCGATCAACGTCAGCGGAACGGCATGCGCGATGTCGGAGCCGACGATGCGCACCGTCGGCATCTTGGGATAGAGCATCAACAGAACCGTGACGCCGATCGCGCCCGCGCCGACGGAGGAGATCGACACCAGCACGCCGAGAGTCGCGCCCAGCACGGTCGTCAGCGCGGCGACCTCCTTGTCGTTTCGCTTGTCGAAGAATCCGGTGACCGATTTTAGTAGCCGTCGGCGGAAAAGCAGCGTGACGGCTGTAAGGATCAGGGCGAATCCGAGCGTCGTCGTGATCGCCACGCTCGCTCCCTTCGAGTCTACCCCGAAATGGGCCAGCGCCCAGAGCGTGAGCGCGGCGGCGGGCACGCTCCCCAGGGCCAGCCTGCGCGTGACCCTCCAATCGATCGCGCCATTGAACCCGTGAACGATGGAGCCACTGATCTTGGTCAGGCCCGCGTAAAGCAGATCGGTCCCGACTGCGGTGGCCGGATGAATGCCGAACAGCAGCACCAACAACGGGGTCATTAGGGACCCCCCGCCCACTCCGGTAAAGCCGACAAGCGCGCCGACCGCGAAGCCAGAAGCGGTGTAAAGGGGATCAATGACGTGGAGAAAATTCGTCACCGCGGTCTCATCCGGAAGTCTAACTTCATACTACGATTAATCGATAGATTTTGTCAAATTTATTCATCCACTGGACTTTTCTCGCTCGCCGCTCTCAGTGTCACATGATCCGCCGCGGAACGAGGCGGGCCCCGCCAAGGAACTTCCGTGCTGACCAACAAAGGAAAATATGGCCTCAAGGCGATGGTGCACCTGGCGGGCCTCGAACCCGGCGCGCTGGCCCAGGCCGCCGACATTGCCGAGTCCAATTCCATCTCGAAGAAGTTTCTCGATCATATTTTGACCGAGTTGCGTCGCGCAGGCTTGGTCTATTCCAAGAAGGGGAAGGGCGGCGGATATGCGCTTGCCCGCCCGGCGCACGAAATCCGCGTCGGCGCAATCGTGCGCGCGCTGGACGGCCCGCTCGCGCCGATCCCCTGTGCCTCCGTCACCGCCTTCCGCCCGTGCGACGACTGCGCCGATCTGAAGATTTGCGCGGTCCGGCTGATCATGATCGAGGCTCGCAACGCCATCGCCAACGTACTCGACAACCGCACGCTCGCGGAGATGCGAATGCTGACCAATCCGAGTGAACTGGCCAATATGTATCACATCTAGCCCCCGCCCCGAAAGTTGTCGACTTCCGTCAGTCTTCTGGGCCCAGCTTAGAGGAGCACGAATTGTGAAGTCCAACCTGCGTGCGCGCCTTTCGATATTCGGTCTCGCGTTGGCGTTGGGAGGTCCTGGGGCCGCCGCGAGCCTGGCCGAAGAGACAACCCCTATCCCGGAAATTCGCCCCGGCTTTCTCAAAGGCTATTTGTCCAAGGAAGCGCTGCCCGACAGCGCCGCCCTTTTGCCGCCGCCGCCCGCGGTGGGCTCCGCCGCCGAGGCCCTCGATCTGGATGTCGCGCGCGCCAGTCTGGCGCTCAGGGACACGCCCCGCTGGCTACTCGCCGCCGCGGACGCCAACCTGAAATTCCCCGAGGCGGCCGGTGGCTTTTCCTGTGCGCTCGGGGCGCCGGTGACCGAGCAAGACACCCCGCGGCTCTATCAGATGTTGCGGCGCGTGATGACCGACGCGGGGCTGGCGACATTCGCAGCCAAGGACAAGTACCAGCACGCGCGCCCCTTCATGCTCGACGGCCAGCCGATTTGCACGCCCGACAAAGAGAAGGATCTCAGAGAACAAGGCTCGTACCCTTCCGGCCATGCGTCGATTGGCTGGGCCTGGGCGCTCGTCCTCGCCGAGGCGTCCCCCGATCAGAGCGAGGCCATCCTCGCGCGCGGCCGCGCCTTCGGCGAAAGCCGCCTCGTCTGCAACGTTCATTGGGAAAGCGACGTGATCGAAGGGCGTTTCATCGGCGCGGCTACGGTCGCACGCCTTCATGCCGAACCGGCCTTCGTCGCCGACCTCGACGCGGTGAAGGCGGAACTTCTGGCTGCACGCGGAAAAAATCTCCCGCCCCAGCGCGACTGCAAGTTCGAGTCGGAAGCGCTCGCGCAGGCGCCGCCACGGTCCCCGTAGCGAGTCCCTGGCGCGGGCATCAAGACGGCGTTTGCGAGACGCGCCACGGGCGGGCTATCGGGGAGTCGTTCCCTCGTTGTGGACGCAGTGCGCGATTTCGGGTTGAGTGTGTCTCAAGGTGCGGTTACGCCTGAACCCAGATTGACCCGGCGAGAGAAATCCGCGCGAATCGAACCGCCGGGAGGAAATCCCGTCAGGATGCAGCGGCGCCTGCAAACGAGTGACCAGGGAACGGCCATCTGCGGCTTCGCAAAGAGAACGAGGGAGAGGGACAATGCAACTCGGCATGATCGGATTGGGGCGCATGGGCGCGAACATGGTCGAGCGCCTGATGAAGGCCGGACATGAACTTGTGGTCTATGACTCCCATCAGGACGCGGTGAAGGCGCTCGCCGCAGAGGGAGCGACCGGCGCCGGAAGTCTCAAGGATTTCGTGGCGAAGCTCTCCAAGCCGCGCGCCGTCTGGCTCATGGTTCCGGCCGCGGTGGTGGACCCTGTTCTCGCCGATGTCGTGCCGCTCCTGGAGGCGGGCGACGTCGTGATCGACGGCGGAAACTCCTACTATCAGGACGACATCAAGCGGGCGGGGGCGCTGCGGCCGAAGGGCTTGCACTACGTCGACGTTGGCGTCAGCGGCGGCGTCTGGGGCAAGGAGCGCGGCTATTGTCACATGATCGGCGGCGAGGACGCCGTCGTGCAGCGGCTTGACCCGATCTTTCGTGCGCTCGCTCCTGGCGTCGCGGCCGCGCCGCGCACCCCCGGCGCGAAGGGAGAGCCGGATCAGGCGGAAATGGGCTATCTGCACTGCGGCCCGAACGGCGCCGGCCATTTCGTCAAGATGGTCCATAACGGGATCGAATATGGCCTCATGGCCGCCTACGCCGAGGGCATGAACGTTCTCCGTCATGCCAATGTCGGCATGGAGAAGCACGAGGCGGACGCGGAGACGACGCCGCTTCGGCGCCCCGAATATTATCGCTACGAGATCGAGGTCGATAAAGTCGCCGAAGTTTGGCGCCGAGGCAGCGTTGTCAGCTCGTGGCTGCTCGATCTGACTGCGTCCGCATTGCGGGCGGACCCCGCCTTGCGCAGTTTTGCCGGCCGCGTGTCCGATTCCGGAGAGGGTCGCTGGACGCTGCACGCGGCTATCGACGAAGGCGTGCCGGCGCCGGTGCTGAGCGCCGCCCTGTTCGGGCGATTCGAATCACGTGGCGCAGCTGAATATGCCGACAAGCTGATGTCGGCGATGCGCCTCGAATTCGGCGGCCACCACGAGAAGCCGGCGGAGCTCTGAATGGACCCCGCACCGTCAGACGCCCTCGTCTTCTTCGGCGCGACCGGCGATCTCGCCTATAAGCAGATCTTTCCGGCCCTGCAGGGGCTCGTCTGCGACGAAGGCCTCAATGTTCCCATCGTCGGCGTGGCCAAATCGGGCTGGAGCCTCGAACAGTTTCGGGCGCGCGCCAAGGCCAGTCTCGAACATAGCAGGAGTTTCAACGACGCGGATTTCGCGCGCCTTGTCACACTCCTGAATTATGTCGACGGCGATTACAACGATCCGCAAACGTTCGAGCAGCTGAAGCAGGCGCTGGGCCCCGCCAGGCGGCCGTTGCACTATCTCGCGATCCCTCCCGCGCTATTCGGCGCCGTCGGATCGGCGCTCGCCGCGAGCAACCTCAACGAGAATGCGCGCATCGTGGTCGAGAAACCGTTCGGTCACGATCTCAAGTCGGCGCAGGCGCTCGACCGGACGCTGGTTCAGTACTTCCCCGAGGAGACGATCTTCCGTATCGACCATTACATGGGCAAGGAGCCGGTGCAGAACATAGTCTACACCCGATTTGCGAATGCGACGATCGAGCCGCTATGGAACCGGCAACATGTCCGGAGCATCCAGATCACCATGGCGGAAGCTTTCGGCGTTTCAGACCGCGGCAGCTTCTACGACGCAACCGGGGCGCTTCGCGACGTGGTTCAGAACCACCTTCTACAGCTGGTGGCCAACCTGATGATGGAGCCTCCGTCCGGCGAGAGTCACGAGGCCATCCGCGATCAGAAAGCCGCGCTGATGAAAGCGATCCGCCCGCTGGACGCGGCAAGCCTGGTGCGCGGGCAATATCGGGGTTATCGCGCTGTTCCGGGCGTCAGGCCCGACTCGCCGGTCGAGACCTATGTAGCGCTCAAACTCTATGTCGACAGCTGGCGCTGGGCGGGTGTGCCGGTATTTATTCGCGCCGGCAAGAGCCTGCGTTTGACCGCCGCCGAGGTGATCGTCGAGTACGAGAAGCCTCCGCGCACGGTGTTCGGCGAGGACCCATCGCACGGCTATCTGCGTGTGCGACTGAGCCCGGACGTCGCCGTCGCGGTGGGTCTTCGCATGAAACGTCCCGGCGAGCGGATGATCGGCGAGGATGTCGAGCTGATGATGACCGAACAGCCCGGCTCCTTGACGCCGCCGTACCAGCGCCTGCTCGGCGATGCGATGCGCGGCGACAGCGAATTGTTCGGCCGGCAGGACATTATCGAGGCGCAGTGGCGCATCGTGGAGCCGATCCTGCGCGATCCCCCCACATGTTTGGAATATGAACCCGGAAGCTGGGGACCGGCGGCGGCGGATGCGCTGCTGGGCGTTTACGGGCCGTGGCGCGATCCCAGACCCCCGTCGGGGGCGTGATCGCCGTGCACGATCTCGTCTTCCTGTTCGACGTCGACAACACGCTCATCGATAATGACGCCGTTCAGGATGATTTGCGCTCGCATCTTCTGCGGACCTTCGGCGAGGCGACGGAACAGCGCTACTGGGCGATCTTCGAAGAGTTGCGGAACGAGCTTGGTTATGCGGACTACCTCGGCGCGCTCGAACGCTACCGGGTCGAGGATCTGCACGATCCGAGGCTCCTGCGGATGTCGAGCTGGCTGGTCGACTATCCATTCGCCGACCGCCTCTATCCCGGCGCGCTCGAGGCGGTGAGCCATGTCCGTCAATGGGGCGGCCCGGTCGTGCTTTCGGACGGCGACGCGGTGTTCCAGCCGCGCAAGGTCGAGCGATCCGGAATCTGGAAGGCGTTCGATGGCGATATCCTGATCTACATCCATAAGGAGGAGGAGCTGGCCGACGTCGAGCGCATGTATCCGGCAAAGCGCTATGTGCTGATCGACGACAAGCTCCGCATTCTCGCGGCGGTGAAAGCCATCTGGGGCGAGCGCGTGACGACTGTGTTTCCGCGGCAGGGGCATTATGCGAACGATCCTAAGGCCCTCGCCGCCTATCCAGCGGCTGACGTTGAAGTGGCTCGAATCGGGGATCTTATGGCGCTCGGCCGCGCCGCGTTCGAGCGGGGCTGATCGCGGCGCCGGTTTTTGAGCGCAGGCAAAAATCGACTAGGGTTCCGGCCCCGCCGCTTGCGGCGGCGCAAGGGTCGATCAACCGTCGGGACGAGAAGCTGGAGGACGATGCCATGAGCGACACGACGCGGCTTTCGGCTTCGAACGAATGGAAAGCGCTCGAGGCGCACTACGAAGGCGTGAAGGGCCTGCATTTGCGGGCCCAGTTCGCGAACGACCCAAAACGCAACGAGCGCTTCAGCCTGGAGGCCGGGGGCCTATTCCTCGACTATTCCAAGAACCGGATCACGGACGAGACGATCCGGCTGCTGCTTGATCTTGCCCGCGCGCGGGGGATTGCAGCGCGCCGGGACGCAATGTTCGCCGGCGAGAAGATCAATGTCAGCGAGGACCGCGCCGTCCTGCATGTCGCACTGAGAGCCGAACGCGGGGAGCGCTATCTTGTCGACGGCAAGGACGTCGTGCCCGAGGTTCACGCGGTGCTCGACCGGATGGCGGCGTTCGCGGATCAGGTCCGGTCCGGCGCATGGACCGGCCATAGCGGCAAGCGCATCCGCAACGTCATCAACGTCGGGATCGGCGGCTCGTATCTGGGGCCGGAGATGGCGTATCGGGCGCTCCGCGAGCACTGCGATCCCGGCCTCGGGCTGCGTTTCGTCGCGAACGTCGACGGCGCCGATTTCACCAAAGCGACACAGGGCCTCGATCCGCACGAGACCCTGTTCATCATCGCCTCGAAGACGTTCACCACGCTGGAGACGATGACGAACGCCGCCGCCGCCCGCCGCTGGGTTCTGGACGCCATCGGCGCGGAGGAGGGAATCAAGCGCCACTTCGTCGCCCTGTCGACGAACGCCGAGGCGGTGCGGGCGTTCGGCATCGACGCCGCCAACATGTTCGGCTTCTGGGATTGGGTCGGCGGCCGCTATTCGATGGATTCGGCCATCGGCCTCTCGACCCTGATCGCGGTCGGGCCCGGCAATTTTCGCGCGATGCTGGCTGGATTCCATGCGATGGACCAGCATTTCCGCACCGCGCCGCTCGAGCGCAACATGCCCGTGTTGATGGGACTTCTGACGGTCTGGTACAACAATTTCTTCGGCGCCGAGACTCTCGGCGTCATGCCTTATGCCGCGGACCTCGCGCGCTTTCCCGCCTACCTTCAGCAATTGCAGATGGAGAGCAACGGCAAGCATGTCGATCTTGCCGGGAGGCCGCTCGACGTCCAGACGGGGCCCGTGATCTGGGGCGAACCGGGAACCGACGGCCAGCATTCCTTCTACCAGCTCATCCATCAGGGCACGAAGCTGATCCCTTGCGATCTGATCGGCTTCTGCCGCCCGATGAGCCCGCTCGCCGGGCAGCACGACCTCCTGATGGCGAACTTGATCGCCCAGGCCGAGGCGCTGGCCTTCGGCAAGACGGCCGAGGAGCTCGCGGCCGAAGGATCGCATCCGGCGCAGACACCGTTCCGGGTCTGCGAGGGCAATCGGCCGACCAATGTCATTCTGGCTGAGCAGCTGACGCCCCATGCGCTGGGGGCGCTGGTGGCGCTCTATGAACACAGCGTCTTCACCCAGGGCGCGATCTGGGGCATCGACTCCTTCGACCAGTGGGGCGTCGAGCTTGGCAAGGCGCTCGCCAAACGAATCGCCCCGGAACTCGCGCATGGACCCGAGCCGGCGCTGGCGCATGACGGTTCGACCAACGCGCTGATCCGCCGATACCGGCGCCTGCGCGACGCGAATTGAGCGTCATGCCCGATCCCGTGATCATCGCCGCTCCAGACGGCTCCATCGCCGAAGCGATGATCTACGCCGACCCGCCTGCGTTGATCGCAGGCGCGACGGAATTCATTGCAACTCTGGCGGCTGAGGCGATCGCCGGGCGCGGCCGCTTCACGATCGCACTCTCGGGCGGCAACACGCCAAAACCCGTCTATGAGCGGCTTGCCCTCGCGCCGCTCGACTGGGCGCGCGTCTATGTCGCGTTCGGCGACGAACGGTGCGTGCCGCCGGACGATCCCCGCAGCAACTACCATATGTCGAGGGTCGCGCTGCTCGACCGAGTCCCGATCCCGGCCGCGAACGTGCTGCGCATGCGCGGGGAAGACCCGCCCGAAGAGGCGGCGGCGCGCTACGCCGACGACCTTCGCAAGGTCTTGGGCGAGAACGGGCGGCTCGATCTCGTTCTGCTCGGCCTCGGCGACAATGGGCATACGGCGTCGCTCTTTCCGGGCCTCGCCGCTGTCGCCGAAACAACGCGCACGGTCGTGGCTTGCTATGTCGAGGTCGTGGGCATGTGGCGCCTGACGCTGACGCCGCCGCCGATCAACGCGGCGCAGCGGGTCGCGTTCCTGGCGTCCGGCGAAGGCAAGGCGAACGTCCTGCACATAGTTTTGCAGGGCCCGCGAAAGCCGGTGGAGTTGCCCGCCCAGGCGATTCGCCCGACGGAGCGGCCGGCCGTCTGGCTGATCGACGCCGCGGCCGCGGCGAAGCTCGAGCGCCGAATGGAAGCGCGCTGACGCCCGCCGTCAGAGTTTGCGCCGGCGCGACTTGGCGAAGGTGTCGAAAGCCACCGCCAGCACGATGATGACTCCGATGATGATCTGCTGGATGTACGAGGAAACGTTCAGCAGCACGAGGCCGTTCAGCAGCACGCCGATGAGGATCGTGCCGACGACGGTGCCGAAAATCGTTCCCGATCCGCCAAAGAGGCTCGTCCCGCCGATGACCACCGACGCGATCACCGTCAGTTCGTAGCCCGTGCCGGCGACCGCCTCGGGGGAATTCAGCCGCGCCGCCAGCACGAACGAGCCGCCGCCAGCACGAACGAGCCGAGGCCGGCGAAGAAGCCCATGATCACATAGACGCTGGCGATGATGCGGTTGACGTTGAGACCGGAGAGGCGCGCCGCCTCGGGATTGCCGCCGACCGCGTACACCTGCCGGCGGTAGCGGGTGTAGCGCAGGGTGATATGGGCCAGCGCCGCGGCCGACAGAAAGATGATGACGGGGATCGGCGCCGGACCGATCTTGCCCTGGCCCCACCAGGTGAATGACGGTTCGAAGCCGGAAATCGGCCCGCCGGCGGCGAACAGGAGCGCTGCGCCGCGAAAGGCCGACATGCCGCCGAGCGTCACGACGAAAGGGGGCACCTTGAAGGAAGCTCGGCTCGATCATCCACGCCGATCGCGCTCTGCTTGTCGGGGAACTGCTCGATCGTCGCGGTGAGCTCGCCGTCGCGCACCTTGGCCAAAGCCTCGGGCAACGCGTCGAAGCCGATGATGACAATGCCCTTGAGGTTGCGGGCCTTGACCGCCTCCAACGCCCCGAGCGCCATGTCGTCGTTGGCTGCGACGATGACCTGCGGGGGCGTCTGCATGCCGGCGAGCGCGACTTCAGTGACCGAGAGGCCCTTGGCGCGGTCGAAGCCCGCCGTCTGCTCAAATACGACCTTGTATCTGTCGCCGGCCTTGTCGAGGACGTTGTGCAAGCCTTTGTTGCGATCGATCGCCGGGCTCGCGCCCGACTGGCCCTGAAGGTTGATGATCGTCGCCCCGCTATGCCGCCTCGATCGCCATCGCCGTGGCCTCGCCGCCGCCGATGCAAAGCGACGCGACCCCGCGCTTCAGGCCGCGGGCGCGCAGGGCGCCGATCAGCGTCACCAGAATGCGCGCGCCAGAAGCGCCGATCGGATGGCCGAGCGCGCAGGCGCCGCCGTTGACGTTGACCCTCTCGTGCGGCAGCGCGAGGTCGCGCATCGCCGCCATCGCGACGACCGCGAAGGCTTCGTTGATTTCGTAGAGGTCGACGGAATCCGTGCTCCAGCCGGTCTTGTCGAAGAGCTTCCGCAAAGCCCCAATCGGCGCGGTCGGGAAGTCTTTCGGCGCGGCGGCGTGGGCCGCGTGAGCAACGACGCGGGCGAGCGGCGCGGCGCCCCGCTTCTCGGCCTCGCTTTCGCGCATCATGATGAGCGCCGCAGCGCCGTCGGAGATGGAGCTCGAATTCGCAGCCGTCACCGTCCCGCCCTCACGGAAAGCGGGTTTCAACGTCGGGACCTTGTCCGGCCGGGCCTTCGGCGGCTGCTCGTCGGTCGCGACGAGCGTCTCGGACTTGCCCGCCTTCACGCTGACGCCGGCGATCTCCCAGGCGAACGCCCCGTCCTTGATCGCGCGGTTGGCGCGCTCGAGCGAGCTCAGCGCGTAGGCGTCCTGCGCCTCGCGCGTGAACTGGTAGGCCTCGGCGCAGTCCTCGGCGAAGGTCCCCATGAGGCGCCCCTTGTCGTAGGCGTCCTCGAGCCCGTCGAGAAACATATGGTCGAGCGCACGGCCGTGGCCCATGCGATAGCCCGAGCGCGCGCGGTCGAGCAGATAGGGCGCGTTGCTCATGCTCTCCATTCCGCCGGCGACAACGACATCGGCAGAGCCCGCGCGCAAGAGGTCGGTCGCGACCATCGCCGCTTTCATGCCCGAACCGCACATCTTGTTGATCGTGGTCGCGCCGGCCCCGAGCGGCAGCCCGGCGCCGATCGCCGCCTGGCGGGCCGGCGCCTGGCCCTGGCCAGCGGGCAGCACGCAGCCCATCAGGATTTCATCGACGCTCTCGGCTGCGACCCCGGCCCGCTCCACTGCAGCGGAAATCGCGCGCGCGCCGAGCGCGGGGGCGGAAACATCCTTCAAATCGCCGAGAAAGCCGCCCATCGGCGTGCGGGCAGCGCCAACGATCACGATGGGGTTTGCGGTGTTCATGGCGTCGACCCTCTGCCTGCGTCGAACCGGCTTGCACGACGTCATTTCGGAAACGGACTGGCGCGCAACGCCGCTGGCTCTCATATAGGAGAGTAGGGGCCGAATAGGAACGCAGACGCGCCGAGGACCAGAGGAAGGAATATGCCCGACGCGGCCCCGGACATCCGGGTGAAGAGGCTATACGATCCGCCCGACCGGAACGATGGGGCGCGGGTGCTTGTAGATCGGTTATGGCCGCGCGGATCTCGCAAAGAGACAACCAAGCTGACGCTATGGCCGAAGGATATCGCGCCAAGCGCTGAATTGCGGCAATGGTTCGGCCACGACCCGGCCCGCTTTGCCGAATTCTCGCGGCGCTATCGGGCCGAGCTGACTGCGAGCAAGGACGCAGTCAGCCGCTTGGAGGACCTCATGAAGACCGGTCGAGTAACTTTGCTCTACGCCGCGCACGACGAGAACCATAATCACGCGCGCGTATTGGCTGACTATCTCAAGGGTCGCGCGTGAGAAGCACGCGCGAGAGCCGGACATGCCGCGGTTTAGACCAAAACCTCCCGTCGACGGGAATGGTTTGTCGAGAGTGGCGAATCACGCATGAATTTCGCGGCGCAGACGACCGGCGCGCCGCGATCGTCGCCCGGACGCAGCGGGAAACCGGAATCGACGAGGTGATGATCGAGACGCTGGTTCGGGCCTTCTACGCCCGGGTGCGGCAGGATCGGCTGCTTGCGCCCGTCTTCGAGTCGCGCATCTCCGATTGGGAGCTGCATCTCGACAACATGTTCGCATTCTGGTCGTCGCTGACCCTTCAGACCGGGCGCTATCGCGGGCGGCCAATGGCGAAGCACATTCCCTTGGCTGTCGACGCGCATCACTTCGACCGATGGCTCGCTCTGTTCGCAGCAACGGCGCGCGACCTTTGCCCGCCCGCCGCCGCAAACCGACGCCGAGTTTCTCGGTCTAGCAGGCTGAGTCAACTATGCCTGTTTCTCACTCAAAGCCTTCATTGTTTCTTCGATTGAGGCGGCCGGAACGCGAAAGAGACCAGAGAACGGCTGGTTCAATTCGAGGATCAGGAAGATCGCGCTCGCGACGGCAAATGCGCCGAACGCGAGGGCGCCGAGGCTTGTTGCGTTGAGGCGGGAGAGCACGCCGAAGCCGAAGAACAGGAGCATCGCCCACGACACGACGATCGCGGTCAGCGGCCAGGAAATCGAGCTCGCGAGCTCGAGCGACATGAGCAACCGGGTCTGCTGGAAAGAGCGGGAGCTTGCGCTCATCGACAAAATCAGCTGCGTCTGGACCGGCGTATGCGGCGCAAGCGAGGAGAGCGTGTCGTTCCATTTCTCGAACTTGGACATATAGCCGCCGAGCCCGAAATGTCGGCGATAGGCTTCCGTGTCGCCCCTGATTGCGTCCAAGGCCTCCCGCATCGAGCTCTTGAGCGCTTCGCGTAGCGGCTCCGTCTCGGGCCCGTATTGCCGGAAGGCCAGATCCAGCTCGAGGGATCGGGCGCAGAGCGACTCGACGTCGGCCTTCTGGCTCGCGAAAAA
>JAFAHO010000313.1 GCA_019237205.1 Hyphomicrobiales bacterium | reverse complement strand
GTCGTCTCGGCGAGCTTACGCAAAGCCTCCTCCGGCGTTGGCAGGTCGGAGGCGTAGGCCAGGCGGATCAGCGCCATTTCGGCGGACGCCAGCGGGCGCGGCGAATCCTTCAAGTCCTCGACGGCTTTGAGCAGGATCTGCCAGGCCCGGGTCAGCGCGCCGAGCGTCAGCCTGCCGGCGAATTCGCGCCCGCGCCCGCGCTCGTTCTCGCCGATCGCCGGATCTTCAGGGGCGTCCGGCGCGATCTTCATGCCAGTGACGAAATGGCAGAATTCGGCGAGCTCGATGAGAATGTCGGCCGGGTCCGCGCCGGCGCGATAGAGAGCGCGCATGAGCTCGAGCGCCGCGGCGATCTCCCCCTTCATGGCGCACTCGAAGAGGATAATCACTTCGCCCCGGTCGGCGAGACCCAGCATCTCGCGGACGGCGGCTGCGCTCACGCCGCCAGGCCCGCCATAGGCGATGCCCTGATCGAGGAGCGAGAGCGCGTCGCGCACCGACCCTTCCGCGACCCGCGCGATCACCGCCAGCGCATCGGGCTCGACCGGCACGCCCTCGGCGGCAGAGATCCTTGCGAGATGGGCGATCATCAGGCTGGCGTCGATCCGCTTCAGATCGAAGCGGATGCAGCGCGAGCGCACGGTGATCGGCACCTTCTCGATCTCGGTCGTCGCGAACAGGAACCTCACATGCTCCGGCGGCTCTTCGAGTGTCTTCAGGAGGCCGTTGAAGGCCTGCTTCGAGAGCATGTGCACTTCGTCGATGATGTAGACCTTGGTCCGCGCGGAGACGGGGCGATAGCGCGCGTTCTCGATGATCTCGCGCACGTCGTCGATGCCGGTATGCGAGGCCGCGTCCATCTCGATCACGTCGACATGGCGCGACTCCATGATCGCCTGGCAATGGAGGCCGACCTCGGGCATGTCGACGCTCGGCGCATCGATCTTGCCGGGAACGCTATAGTTAAAGGCGCGGGCGAGAATGCGCGCGGTCGTGGTTTTGCCGACGCCGCGCACGCCGGTCAGGATATAGGCCTGATGGATGCGGCCCGCGGCGAAGGAGTTGGCGAGCGTCCTGACCATCGGTTCCTGGCCGATGAGGTCCTCGAACCGCTGGGGGCGGTACTTGCGCGCGAGAACGCGATAGGCCGGGGCGGCGGCCAGCGGGGCGTCGACGGGAAACAGCGAATCGCTCACCGCCCGCCTCGCTCGTCACACTCTCCACCCGTGATTGCGAGCGAAGCGAAGCAATCCAGGGGAACGTGGGGCGCTCTACGAACCCTGGATCGCTTCGGCGCTTTCGCTCCTCGCAATGACGACTTCAATGGCGTTCGTTCGGCGCTGCAAAGGCGGGAGGTTGGACAAAGACCCGCCCTGTCTCGTTAGGGCTGCTTCCTTCCGGACCTGACCCGGTTGGCGAGCGGTACGTCCTTCGCCAACCTCCCGCGGCCTATGTGGACCAAGGCGCGGGCGGGCGCAAGGGCGAAGCTGCCGCGAATCCGGGTTTGGCGCGGCTTATCTTTCGAAGGATCGGGACACCCGTGCGCAGTTTTGTCCACGACGCAATCTTTTCAAAGGCCTGGGCGCAAATTCGTAACCGGGGCAAATTCCCGGGCAAGAACCGCGACCGGTCAGTCTCCGACGAGTTGACGGAACCGTAAGTGATTCTTCTGACTCGACTTAGCACCTGCAGCATCAACTTTTGTGCGAGTGCGTGCCCGGGAATTTGCCCGGTTACCCAAATTCCCAGATTCTGTCCGCTTCTCTTTGTCACTCACAAGCCCAATCTGTCCTAAGTGATCGCTCGCCGCAAGCGTTATTTTTCATCGCGGTTTCTCGCGATTTCAAAGGCTTGCTGCGACATTTCCATCGCATTCGATGTCCCCGGCCTAGCCTGCGACTCGGTCTCCCCCTCCCTCGCCAAAAAACGGCCTGCATTGCAACACGCAGTACACTGGATGAATTTCAGATTAGCAAGATCCATGGTAACATAGGTTTCTGTTTTCACCTAGGATTTGTCGATGTGAATTTGAGGGACAGGCCGCCAGCCGGCGAACCGGCCTGCAACATTTGACGCCTCGCGGACGAAGGGCCATCTCATGACCGCCATGACCGACGTCTCCATCCCTGCCGCCTTCGGCGCCGGCCTCATCTCGTTCGTCAGCCCCTGCGTGCTGCCGCTGGCCGCGCCTTATCTCTGCTATCTCGCGGGGGCGAGCGTCGAGGCGCTGGTCGACGAGGGCGAGGCCAAGGCGCGGCGCGACATTCTTTTGACCGCGCTCCTCTTCGTCGCCGGCTTCGCCACGGTCTTCGTCGCCTTCGGCGCGACCGCCTCGGCCTTCGGCGCGCTTCTTCGGCAGTGGAGCCATGCGCTCTCGATCGCCGCCGGGATTGGCGTCATCCTGATGGGCCTCCACTTTCTCGGAGTTTTGAGGATCGGGGCGATGCTGCGCGAGGCGCGGCTCGAAATCGAGAAGCCGGCGGGCCTCTGGAGCGCCTATCCGATGGGCATGGCCTTCGCGCTCGGCTGGACGCCCTGCATCGGGCCGATCTTAGCGACCATTCTCGCCGTCGCCGGCGCCCGCGAGACGGTCGCGAGCGGCGCGGGCCTGCTCGCTGTCTATAGCCTCGGGCTCGGGCTCCCCTTCATTCTCGCAGCCGCCGCGATGGGGCCGTTCATGCACGCTTCGCGCTTCGTCAAGGCGCAGTTCGGCTGGGTCGAGAAGACGGTCGGCGTGCTCATGGTGGCGACCGGCGTCGCCTTCCTGACCGGCGGCTTCCAAAGCCTGTCGCTCTGGCTCATCGAGACCTTTCCGCAGTTCGGTCAGGTGGGGTGACGCCGGCCGGTCACAGCCAAGAGCTGACGCTTCTCGGCAGACGTCCGAACACCCGGACGCTCGGGTCAAACGCCGGGGTCGTCGACTGACCCCGCGGCCTCGATGAGCTCGAGGCTATCGATCGCCGCGCTTCTCTCCTTCTCAGTCTGCTTCAACGAAAGCTCCAACTGCGCGGTGCTCGCTCTGCTGCTGCCCGTGAGCACGACCCCGCCGATGGCGAGGGCTAGTCCGACAATCATCCGAACCGGGGTGAAGTTGATGATACCGACCATGACGCAAACGAGCAGCGCGGGTCCGATGACGGCTGACGCTCGCCCCGCCAGCATGAGCCTTCGACTGCGTTGGATCGCCTCACGGAGTTCCTCGATTCGAATCTCGAGCTGCTCAATCCGCTCGGGGGGGCGTTGGTCCGATTTGAACATTGAATTCTCGGGTCGCTTCGCGCAGTTCGGGCAGGTGGGGTGAGCCAGGGCCGGCGGCTTTTCTTGCTACCGATTGAACGCTCAGTTGAGAGAGTGCGTGCTCAGCTGAGCATCTCATCTGGTTTGGCGGACTTCGGGACGCACCACGGAAATGACGCTCATGATCGTTGGCATTGTCACTCCGGCGAAAGCGGGGGTCCAGCGACTTTAGGCAAGCGCTTTCAGCGCCATGCCGAGCCGTCGCGGCGTGATCCTCGGGATCCCGGCTTTCGCGGGGATGACAACTTTGATGGCCGGTTCGCCAGAACCTTCAGTCCGCCGAACCGCCGAGGCTTTGTCGCCCACACTCTTGCCGATAGCCTAAAACCGCCCTACGGGGGCGGATGGACCACTCATGAGTTTCCTGGATCAACTGGCGTTTGGACCCGGTCGCGATCGAAGAGCGTGGGCAAGGGGTTTGTTGATGGCGATCGCCGTTCTGGCGCTCGCGGCCGCGGTCCTCTACTTCACCGTCTCCGGCGACTACGCGTTCCTCAGGGCTTCCATCTATACCGGGGCTCCGACGGGACACTATCACGCGACGGGGGAGAGGCTTGCGACGCGGGCGCTCAAGAGGAAGGGCGGCTTGAGCGTCGTCGCCACAGCGGGGTCGGTCGAGAACATCGCGCGCCTCGTCGGCGAAAACGGCCGCTGCATTCCCGCCTTCGCCTTCGTGCAGGATGGAGTGCCGGTTCCCGCCGACGCGGGCTTGCAGATCCTGGGGCGGCTCCCGCAACCGGAGTCGCTCTTGCTGTTCACCCGGCGCGGGCGCGCGATCAATACGTTCGACGACCTCAAAGACGCGTCGGTCGGCATTGGCCCGGAGGGTTCAGGCACGGCCTATCTGATGCAGCAACTCATGGAGAATTCCGATCTCAAGGGTCTCGATCTGAAACCGTCCAATCACGGTCTCGAAGCGCAAGCGGAAATGGTTCGCGACGGTCAACTCGATCTCGCCGCGTTCGTCATGAACGAAGACGCGGAGTTGATCCACACGCTGGCGACCAAATACGACCTCGAGATCGTCGCTCCCGCTGACATCGAAGGCCTGGCGGCGCGAGACAAGTGGCTGCGGCTCGGCAGAATCCCGGCCGGGTTTTACGACATCGCCAAACCGATCCCTGCGACCGACAAGCTCGTCGCGCAGGTCGACACGCTCATCATGACGAACGCGTGCGTGCACCGCGCGGAGCGAGTGGCCTTCCTGATGCTGCTCAGCGAGGAGTTCCCGAATTTCGTTCGAGACAACCCGCCGTCCTCGTGGAAGTCCCAAGATCAGGCGCCGTTGGCCGACGAGGCGCGCCAGTTTTTCACCAACGGCGAGCCCGAACTGGCGGACCGATATTTCCCCTGGCTCGTGAACCTGATGTCGCCCGCCTACTGGATCTATCTGGCGATGGCCGTCACGATTCTTTTCAATGCGTCGAACGCCTACAGCCGATTCAGACTTTGGCGCATCGACGCCAACCGGGAAATGCTGGAGTCCCGGCTGAAAGCGCTCAGCGGTCTCGGCTCCACGCCGGAACACGTCAAAACGCTCGCGCCAGAGGCGGTCATCAAGACGCCGCAGGATCGAAAGACGGCCGAAGACCTCATGAAGGACCTCGAGGCGCTTCGCCTTCGCTGTGAGGAACAGCTGCGCTCCCTCGTCACGCCCATGGGCAGCGAAATGTTCTATCGGTATCAGGAGTCCCTGATCGAGGACGCCCAGGCGATGCTTGCGGACCTGCTCCGGCGACCAGGCGGAGGCAAAGCGCTTTGAGCGCCTCGCCCGTCCTGGAGCGTCCTTCGCGGCGCCTCCGGACGAGGACGGCCCCCAAAGAACGGAGCAATCGATGGCGGCGGAGACGAAGGACTTTTCTTCCATCCCGACGATCAGCATCGCCCGCCTCGGCCGCGACGCAGCCGAGACAGACCGGGTCGTCGCCGAGATCGGCCGGGCGTGCGAGACCGCCGGCTTCTTCTATGTGATCGATCACGGCGTGCCGCACGACGCGATCGACGCGATCTTCGCCGCCGCTCGCGCATTCTTCGCGCTGCCTCAGGGGATGCGCGACGCCCTCGACGTCCACCGCTCCCCCAATTTTCGCGGTTACGTGCCGATGGGCTTTAAGGGCGCGGGCGTGCCCAAACGTCTGCTCGAAGCGTTTCAGATCATGCTCGAACTCGGGCACGACGATCCCGACGTGCGCGACGGCTCGATCATGCACGGGCCCAATGTCTGGCCTGAGGATGGGCCGGGCTTCTCGGCAAGCGCGTTTCGCGCCGCGATGGAGCGCACCTACGATGATGTCTGGCGATTGTCGGAGCGGGTGCTCAGCGCTTTCGCGCGTGCCCTCGGAGAGGAACCGGACTATTTCCAAGGGTATTTTACGAAGCCCCTCACCCAGCTTCGCCTGCTGCACTATCCGCCGCAAGCGCCCGAGGCCGGCGCGCAAGGGGTCGAAGCGCACACCGACCCCGGCGCGCTGACTATTCTCATGCAGGATTCGGTTGGCGGGCTCGAGGCGCGCAACCGCGCCGGGCGGTGGATCCCTGCGCCGCCAATTCCATATAGCTTCGTGATCAACATCGGCGACATGATGCAGCGCTGGACCAACGGCCGTTTCGCATCCACGCCGC
>JAFAHO010000270.1 GCA_019237205.1 Hyphomicrobiales bacterium | reverse complement strand
GGCAAGGGCGTCGGAGCTCCTGCTGCTCGCGGAAGCCTTCGATGCCGAGACCGCGCGGGAGCTCGGCCTCGTCAACGCACTTGTGCCCGAGTCGACGCTGCTCGCGCATGCGATGAGCAAGGCGGCGGCGCTCGTCGCCAAGCCGCGCTCGGCGCTGTTGACGACTCGGCGCCTCATGCGCGGCGACGCGGCCGCGCTGAAGGCCCGGATGGAGGAGGAAATCGAGGCCTTCGCCGCCGCGCTTGGTTCTGGAGAAGCCCGAGCGGCGTTCAAGGCGTTCATGTCGGGGGCGCGAAGCTAAGCAGCCCAAACCAGCGCCTGGGGCGCGCCATTATGAATGAAAATGGCCGGCGCCTGACGCCGGCGCGTGCGGGTATTTTCATGACAGACATTCGCGGAATGGCGAACGGATCGGGATGCAAGTCGAGGCCCCAAGTTGATCGGCGGCCGCGCCGGCAGGAATTGTGGCAGAGTAGATGAGAATCCGCAGCCGCTCGCGGTTTTTCAGTCGCTCAGGCGCCTTTTTTTGCAACTTGTTGTGGAAATCATACGTTATGATGGTGTTGTATGTGGCCATGGGAAAGTCTAACCTGTCACGAATGAAAGATATCATCGGTTTGCAAGGGAGTTGCCCACGACACCCGTGGGTCAAATCTCTTTTGCGATAAAAGAGCAAATTCTTCGTTCGGCGGATGACGCTAGCAGGTTCGGCGCCAAGACAAGGTAAAACCTGGGTCATGAACCTGATCTCCTTGCCGCTGGTCAAAATTCGATCGTTCCGATTGGCGGGCTCGCCTTGCGGCCCGGCGCAACGCGGCGAACCGCAATGAGCCTATCCGTTGGTTGGCCAAAGGGAACTCGGCTTAGAGGGCTCTCGCGCCACGACACTCGCATCGGGGCGGCGCCGCAGATAAGCAACCGCACGGCGTTACGGTAGTGCAACAAATAATTCAAATTTGGGCCGTTATTTGAGACGTCGAGATCAACAGCTCCTCCTCGAACTGACCCTCGGAGGCCAAGTCTGCATCCGGAAGCCTCATTTAAGACCTCGTTTCCCGATCGCATCGAGCCGCGCGAGCGCCTCGTCCGACAGCTCGAGCTCGGCCGCCCTGAGGTTCTCCCGCAGGTGATCGACCGAGGAGGTGCCCGGGATCAGGAGAACGTTGGGCGCACGGCGAAGGAGCCAGGCGAGCGCCGCCTGCATCGGCGTCGCGCCGATGTCGCGCGACACGTCCGAGAGCGTCGAGGACTGCACCGGCGTGAAGCCGCCGAGGGGGAAGAACGGCACGTAGGCGACGCCCATGTCCTTAAGCTCCTCAATCAAGGCGTCGTCCTCCCGATAGACGATGTTGTACATATTCTGCACGCAGACCACCTCGGCGATGCCGCGCGCCTCGGCGACTTGAGCCGACGTGACGTTGCTCAAGCCCAGATGCCGGATCAGGCCTTGTCCCTTGAGTTTCGCGAGCGCGGCAAAAGGCTCCTCGAGCGACCCTTCGCTAGGCCCGTGAACCTTCCCCATGAGCCGCAGGTTGACGACGTCGAGAGCGTCGACGCCGAGATTCCTGAGATTGTCGTGGACGGCGCGGGTAAGGTCTGCGGGCGCGATTGCCGGTTTCCACGAGGCGTCCGCACCCCGAATGGCGCCGACCTTGGTCACGATCGCGAGATTGTCCGGATAGGGGTGGAGCGCCTCGCGGATCAGCTGGTTGGTGACGTGGGGGCCGTAGAAGTCACTGGTGTCGATATGATTGACCCCGCTCGCGACCGCCTCGCGCAGGACGGCGAGCGCGGCGGCGCGATCCTTGGGCGGACCGAAAACGCCGGGCCCGGCGAGCTGCATGGCGCCGTAGCCCATTCGATTGACGGTTCGGCCGCCCAGCACGAACGAGCCGGCGGCGGTGATGTCGATTGCGGTGACGTCGGTCATGGACAATCTCCCAAGCTTTGAACTCCGCGACATATTGACGTCGCGCATTCGCATCACAATCCTATCCAATCGGAACAGGCTGTGCGGATTTAAGGACAATGGCAGCGGACCTGAATGATCTCTCCGCCTTTGTGACGGTGGCGCGAGCCCATGGATTTCGAGACGCCGCGCGGCTCAGCGGCGTTTCCGCTTCCAGCCTCAGCGAGGCGGTGCGGCGCCTCGAGGCCAAGCTCGGCGTGCGGCTCTTGAATCGCACCACGCGCAGCATCGCCGCGACCGAAGCGGGCGCCCGCCTGCTCGAGCGGCTGACGCCGGCGCTCGGCGAAGTCGAGGCGGCGCTCGATGTCGTCAACGCGTTCCGCGACCGGCCGGCTGGAACGCTCAGGCTCAACGTGCCTGCGGCGGTTGCGCGTTTGGTGCTGCCATCGATCGTGGCGCCGTTCCTGAAGGCCTATCCTGACATCCGTCTCGAGGTCATCGTCGAGGACGTCTTCGTCGACGTGCTGGCCGCGGGCTGCGACGCCGGGGTTCGCTACGACGAGCGGCTCGAGCAGGACATGATCGCGGTCCCGATCGGCCCGCGGGTCCAGCGTTTCGTCGCAGCCGCGTCGCCCTTCTATCTCGGTCGGCGAGGACGGCCGGAGCACCCGCGCGACCTGCTCGCCCATGCTTGCCTGCGCGTGCGGTTCGAGAGCGGCGCCTCGCCGCCCTGGGAGTTCGAGCGCGACGGGGAAGTGGTGCGGATCGATCCCGTCGGACCGCTCGTCGTGCAGCCCGGCGCGGCGGCGGGTCTCATGATCGGCGCGGCCGTCGCCGGGCTCGGAATCATCTATCTTTTTGAAGAGTGGCTGCGTCCGCATCTCGACAGCGGCGCTTTGGAGCCCATCCTGACGCCATGGCGGCAGGACTTCTCGGGACCCTTCCTCTACTATCCCGGTCGCCGCCACCTGCCGGCGCCGCTCCGCGCCTTCGTGGACTTCATCAAGACTTAGGCCGAGCCTGCGCCCGCTCAGCCTCCGTAGCGCCCCGCGACTTCCGCGGCGAGCCGCGCCGTCTCGTTCAGATAGCGGTCGATCACCGCCGTCGCGGCCGGCGTGCAGATGCGGTAGGTCGTCTGGTAATCCCGAAAGCCTCGATTGTACGCTCCGGCTAGGAGATCGCGACGGGCCTCGCTGACCCCTTCGGCTTCGATGAGCTCCGCCATCCTGGCGCGGAACTTGTCCCCGTCGCCTGCGCCGCAGAGATTGCGCAGATAGGCCAACGCGCCGGTCATTTCCGCCAAGCGAAGGAGCTGGGGCTCATAGGGAGGCGGACGCTCCGCCGCGGGCGGAGGCGCAGGCGCCGGCTGGCCCTGGGGCGCCGGCGCTGAATTGGGCGCGGGCGCGGCGCTCGACGGAGGCGCGGGCTTGGGCGCGGAGGTTTCGGCCGCGCTCGCGCTGGCCGCAAGGAGCGCCGCTACGCCCAACGTCGCGAGAGGCGCCCGCATCACGCCAGCTCGCGCTCGATCCGCTGCGCGCTCTTGAGGATCTCGGCGAGCCCCGGCGTCGTCGGGAGGGTCGCTGAGGCCAACGGATCGATCCACCTGAGCGCATCCATTTCCTCGCTGACGCGCGCCTCGCCCCGCGTCCACCGCGCAACGAAGGAGGCGATCACGAAATGCGTCCGAATGCGATCGCCGTCCCGAAAAATGGGTTCGACATGCCGGTTGAACGCCACGATCTCGGCCTCGACGCCGACTTCCTCGAAAAGCTCGCGCGCGACCGCCTCGGCCAGGGTTTCGCCGAGCTCGACGACGCCTCCGGGCAGGGTGAAGCGGCCGATCATGGGCTCCCGCGCCCGTCGCCCGACCAGGACTTGGCCGTCGCGAAACACCGCGACCGAGACCGCGAGAATCGGGCGCTCTGGGTAGAGCCGGTCATCCGCGGCCAGACGGGCGGCGCCGCTCGAGATCACGGGTAGAGACGTTCCTTTCGCCATGGGGAGCCGGGCGCCGGTCGCCTGAACACGATGCGATCGTGCAGGCGAAAGGCGCCGTCACACCAGAATTCGATCTCCACCGGCGCCATGCGATACCCCCGCCAATAGGCGGGCCGCGGGATGTCGCCGTCCCCAAATCGTTTGGCATAAGCCTCGACCGCCGCCTCCAGCGCCGCCCGCGATTCGAGCGGACGCGACTGCTGGCTCGCCCAGGCGCCGATGCGGCTTCCTGTCGGACGCGTTGCGAAATACGCGTCGGCTTCCGCATCCGAGACTTCGGTCACCGGACCTCGAAACCGCGCCTGGCGACGCAGCGATTTCCAGTGAAATAGCGCCGCGGCTTTCGGCCGCGCAGCGAGTTCCCGGCCCTTGGCGCTTTCCACGTTGGTATAGAACACGAGGCCATCCGGACCCACGCCCTTGCATAAGATCATCCGGGCGTCGGGCAGACCGTCCTCGTCCACTGTGGCGAGCGTCATCGCCTCCGGATCGTTGATCTCGGTTGCGGCGGCCTCTTCAAGCCAAAGCTCAAACAGGGCGATCGGATCGTCAGCATCGGCGAAGCTGCCAGATTTCAAGCCGTTCAAGGCGATCCTGCTCCTTTGGGACCGGTAACGCGGATCCCGGCGCAATCGTATAGATGCCATGATCGGGATCGACAACCGCGCCCTGCTGGTGGAGCCTGCCTCTGCCGGGGCCTTCGATTCGGCGGGCGGGAAGGGCGCGGCCCTCCTCCCTTGCATGCTGGACGCCAAGGTCCCAGATAATCTTGGGAGACATGGGCGGCCGCGCTTCGACAAGGCGGTCCCCGAAAAATGGGCTCATGATGCGTAATCCGTATGACGTTCTTGGGGTCCCGAAGACCGCCAGCGCCGCCGAAATCAAGTCGGCGTTCCGAAAGCTCGCGAAGAAGTACCACCCCGACCAGAGCAAGGAACCCAGGGCGAAGGAGCGCTTCGCAGAAGTCGGTTCGGCGTACGAAATTCTCGGGGACGACAAGAAGCGCGCCGCCTTCGACCGTGGCGAGATCGACGCCGAGGGCAAGCCGCGCGCTCCGCAATTCGAGGGATTCGGGTTTGGCGCCGGCCGGCCGGGCGCCGGCGCTGAGTTTCGCCATTTCGGCTTCGACTTCGGCGGCGGCGGGTTTTCGGCGGAAAGCGGCGGGATCGACTCGGACATTCTTTCGGAACTGTTCGGCTCGGCCGGGCGGTCGAGAACCCGCGCCAGGCCTCAGGCTCAGGGCGGCGAAGACATCGCCGTGACCATCGCGGTGCCGCTCACGACTGTGGCGCGCGGCGGTTCGGTTCGCGTCGCCCTTCCGACCGGCAGGACATTGGACGCAGCGGTCCCGGCAGGCATCGAGGAAGGAAAGTCGATCCGATTGCGCGGCCAGGGGCATCCGGGCCACCGCAGCGGGCCGGCCGGGGACGTGATCGTGACGATCCGCTATGCGCCCCACCCGCTCTTCAAGGCCGAGGGGCGCGATCTGAGGCTCGACCTGCCGGTCACCCTCTATGAGGCGGTCCTGGGAGGGAAGGTGCGCGTGCCGACGCTCGGCGGCGAGGTCGAAATGTCGATTGCGCCGGGAATGAGCGGTGGACGCGTGCTGCGGCTGCGCGGAAAAGGTCTTCCCGCGACGGGCGAACAGGCGGCCGGCGATCTCCTCGCGACGGTCCGGATTGTCCTTCCGAATTCGCCGGACGGCGAACTGACCGAGCTCATGCGCAAATGGCGCGACCACAGGCCCTACGACCCCCGGTCGAACTGAGGCCAAACGGGCCCGCAAAATTCCTCCACGGGGTTGTGTAACCATACCCACACTTTTTGTGACGGATGAAGGTTTGGCGCTGGCTTCCCAGGCGCGTCGTGCACGGCTAAGGGAGGGCCAACGCCGGTCCGGCGTTGCGTTCACACGTCCGATTCTGCGACGCAGCGAGGCTTTGATGGAGCGAAATGGGTTGGTCAGCGCCGAATCCGGCGTGATGCGGGGGATGCGAGGGGTCATCCTCGGCGTGGCGAACAACCGCTCGATAGCCTGGGGCATCGCCAAGGCCGCCCGCGGCGCCGGAGCGGACCTCGCGTTCACCTATCAGGGCGAGGCGCTGGAAAAGAGGGTGCGCCCGCTCGCGCAGGAACTGGGCGCGAAGATCCTCGGCCATTGCGACGTGACCGATGGCGCAACGATCGATGCTGTCTTCGACCAGGCGGCAAGCCTGTGGGGCGCGCTTGATTTCGTCGTCCACTGCATCGCGTTCGCCGATAAGGACCAGCTGACCGGCCGCTATATCGACACCACGGAGGACAATTTCACCAAGTCGCTCGCTATCTCCTGCTATTCCTTCACCGCGATTGCCCAGCGGGCCGAGAAACTGATGCCCAACGGCGGCTCGCTCCTGACGCTGACCTACTACGGGGCGGAGAAATGGATGCCCCACTACAATGTGATGGGCGTGGCCAAAGCCGCTCTCGAGGCAAGCGTGCGTTACCTCGCGGCCGACCTTGGCGAAAAAGGCATCCGGGTCAACGCCCTTTCCGCTGGCCCGATCAAGACGCTGGCCGCCTCCGGAATTGGCGATCTGCGCTATATCCTTCGGTGGAACGAATACAATTCGCCTTTGCGCCGGCTCATCACGATCGACGATGTCGGGGCAAGCGCGGTCTACCTGCTGTCGCCGATGTCGAAAGCGGTGACCGGCGAAGTCCACCATGTCGACGCCGGATATCACGTCGTCGGGATGAAACACCCCTCCGCGCCGGATATCTCGGTCGTCAAGGGCTAGGGTCTCAAAACCTGCTTCCGCTTCACCGGCTGGGTCACGAGGCTCCAGAGAGCGAACGCCGCTACGGCCATATGGACATAGGCGTTTTGCAGGAACAGCGCCTGCGGGCCGAACCCCCTCATCAGGACCGACGCAATCGCCGGGGCGGCGATCGCCGCGATGCAGTAGATGAACAGGAGACCGACCGAGATGGAGATCATGTCGTGCGGCGGGGCTCCGTCGTTGGCGAGCGTAACGGCGAGCGTGTAGAGCGAGTAGGTGGTCAGGCCGACCAGAAAGCCCAGCGCGATCAGCGTGACGCCGGGACCCGTCAGCCGGCTCAGCATGATCTCGATCGCCGCCCCGGCGATCATGACGGCGGCCATGACGAGGCGCCGGTCCAGCCGGTCGGAGATCACGCCGACCGGAAAGACGCCGAGCGCCGACCCGACCACAATCGCGGCAGTGAAGAGCGGCGCCCGGTCGGGCGTCATTCCGATGTCCACCGCGAAGACCGGGCCGAGAGCGAACGAGGCGCCGTTTGCCGCCCCTGCGGCAAGAACCGCAAAGCACGAGACTGGCGCGGCGCGGATGAGCCACAGGAGCCGCGGGCGGACGCTGCGCGGCTGGGCGGGCGGGTCGACGCTGGTCATCGCGATCGGAACGATCGCGAGCGCGAGGAGCGCCGCCGCGACCGCGAAGGGCGAAAAGCCGCCGGGCCCCAGAGGCTGCAGGGCCATCTGGCCCGTCGCGGAAGCGCTGAAATTGGCGATCTGGTAGAGCGCGTAGAGCGCACCGCGGTTCGCGTTGGTCGCCTTGGCGTTGATCCAGGCTTCGATCACCGCGTAGAGGCCCGCGAAGACAAAGCCGATCAGCACGCGAAAAATCAGCCACGCTGTGGGCCAGACGCACACGGGCATAAGAACGACGGAAACCACCGCCAGCGAGACGAACGCTGTAAAGGCGCGGATATGGCCGGCGCGCCGTACGATCGCGGGCGCGACCAGCGTTCCCGCGAGCATTCCGGCGAAATAGGCCGACCCCAGCAGCCCAATCGTAAGATTCGGGAACCCGTCGATGCGGGCCCGCAGCGGCGTCGTCACCCCGATCAGGGCGTTGCCGCCGATCAGCAGAAGCACGGAGAGAAGCAGCGCGGCTATGGAAGAGACGGCGGTCAAGCGGGCAATCGAAGCTAGAGCCGGTATCGTGGCACGTCGAGCGCCGCCGCGCGACCAAGAACATGCACCCGACCTTTGAAATAAACGTGAGCCTGGGCCGAAAAACGGCATATCGCCGTTAGGGTTCCGCTTGTATAAAGACCGCTTTCCGGTCAAAAGGCCGCTTTTCGAAGAGCGCCAAGGCGTATTGAATGGCGAACCAACGTTGGACCCCCGACAGCTGGCGGACGAAGCCGGTCGAGCAGGCGCCGTTCTATAAGGACCTCGCCGCGCTGGCCGAGGCAGAGCGCCAGCTTGCGGGCTATCCCCCGCTCGTGTTCGCGGGCGAGGCCCGGAAACTCAAGCGCGCGCTTGGCAGCGCCGCCGCCGGCGAAGCCTTCCTGCTTCAGGGCGGCGACTGCGCCGAGAGCTTCGGCGAGCATTCGGCCGACAATATCCGCGATTTCTTCCGCGTTTTCCTGCAGATGGCCGTGGTCATGACGTACGCGGCCGCCTCCCCGATCGTCAAGGTCGGCCGGGTCGCGGGCCAGTTCGCCAAGCCCCGGTCGTCGGATTACGAGACGATCGACGGCGTCTCGCTGCCCGCTTACCGCGGCGATATCGTCAACGACATCGAATTCACCCCGGAAGCGCGCGAGCCCGACCCACGCCGGCAGCTTGAGGCCTACCGTCAGTCGGCAGCGACGCTGAACCTTCTGCGCGCCTTCGCCACCGGCGGCTACGCCAATCTCGAGAACGCCCACCGCTGGATGCTGGGCTTCGTCAAGGATAGCCCGCAGTCCGAACGCTATCAGGGCGTCGCCGACCGGATCACTGAGACGCTCGGCTTCATGCGCGCCATCGGCCTTGACGCCGAGGCGCATCCCGAACTGCGCGCGACCGACTTCTACACCTCGCACGAGGCGCTGCTGCTCGGCTATGAACAGGCGATGACCCGGCTCGATTCGACCTCGGGCGACTATTACGCGACCTCAGGGCACCTGGTCTGGATCGGCGACCGAACCCGCCAGATCGGGGGCGCGCATGTCGAATATTGCCGCGGGGTGAAGAACCCGATCGGCCTCAAATGCGGCCCCTCGCTGAGCCCCGACGACCTCTTGCGCCTGGTCGAGATTCTCGATCCGGAAAAGGAGCCCGGACGCCTGTCGCTGATCTGCCGTTTCGGCGCCGACCGGATCGAGGCCGCGCTGCCGCCGCTGCTTCGCGCCGCAAGGCGCGAGGGCCGCACGTTGCTGTGGGTCTGCGACCCGATGCACGGCAACACGGTCAAGACCTCGACTGGCTACAAGACCCGGCCGACCGAGCGCATCGCCCAGGAGGTCAGGAGCTTCTTCTCCGTCTGCCGCGCCGAGGGCGTTCACGCCGGCGGGGTGCACCTGGAGATGACCGGCAAGAACGTGACCGAGTGCACCGGCGGGGCGCGCGCGATCTCCGAGATGGACCTAAGAGACCGCTATCACACCTACTGCGATCCGAGGCTCAACGCGGAGCAGTCGATTGAGATGGCGTTCATGGTCGCGGATCTTTTGAAGGCGCAACGCCTGGCCCAGCCGGACCGGCCGGTCAGGGCCGCCGAATGAGAGCGAGGCCACCGCCCTCACCCCAACCCTCTCCCGGAGGGGGCGTCGAAGACGCCGGTCTTTCGACGGGCTATGGCGCCGGATGAGGGCAGGAACGTCGGTGCGACGACTTTCCGACTACGCCGTCGGCCGGGACAACAATTTCAACCTCATCCGCCTCCTGGCGGCCTTGTCGGTGCTGTTCGGCCACAGCGTCGGGGTGCTCGGACTTCCGCCCGCCAATGAGTTCTTCTTCGACCATCTCGGCTTCTCGCTGGCCGAGATGGCGGTCGACGTTTTCTTCGTCGCCAGCGGCTTTCTGGTCACCGCGAGCCTCATCAACCGGGGGAATCTCATCGCCTACCTTTGGGCGCGCGCCCTACGCATCTATCCCGCGCTCTGGGTCATGCTCGTTCTGACCGTCTTCGTCCTCGCGCCAGCGCTGACCACGCTTCCGCTCGCCGACTATTTCACCGCCCCGAAGACCTGGGATTATTTCGCCAAATGCGCAACGCTCCTCGGCGGCGTGCGATACTCGCTGCCCGGCGTATTCGAGACCATGCCGCTCAAGGGCGAATTCAACGGTTCCTTATGGACGCTGCCGATCGAATTCAGGCTCTATCTCTATCTGGCCGCAGGTTGGTTCGCCTTCGCGCTCACGCCGGCGATTCGGATCAGGGCGCTGACCCTGCTCGCGCCGCTCGCCACGGCCGTTTTTCTGGGCCTGATCCTCGATGGCCGCTTCTTTGCGGCTGCGTTCAATGCCGCTGACATCCGGGTGTTCATGTTCCTCACCGGAACGACCCTCTATCTTTGGCGCGATCGCGTCCCGCTCAGCCGCGGCTTTCTCTTCGCGGCGCCCGCCTGCCTCGCCCTCGCGTCCTTCGACAAGGCCGCGTTTTTCGTCGCCTACGTGCTTCTGCTCGCGCCGCTCGTCCTCCATCTCGCCTATATCCCGAAGGGACGAATCCGCGTGTTCAACGGCTGGGGAGATTTTTCCTACGGCGTCTATATCTACGCCTTTCCGATCCAGCAGACGCTGGCGTTCCTTTTTCCCGGCATCGGGCTCGTCGGGTTGATTGCGCTCGCCGCCCCGATCACCATCGCCGCCGCGGCCCTCTCCTGGGTCCTGATCGAGAAGCGCGCGCTGGCGCGGAAGGACGACGCGGCGGCAGCGACGTCGCGGGCGTTCAGCCTCGGACTTGCCAAGTTCGCCAGCGGGCCGCGGACCTGAAGGTAGCCCCTCCGCTGGCTCGACCGCCCTGTTTCCAAAACCCGTGTTTTTGGACGCAGGGCGACCGTCGGCCCCCTCCGCATTCTCGTGACACGCTACGGATAGTTGCTAGGCAGCGCGTCGACGTACGCCAGCGCGCTCTTGCATGAGTTGCTGACTTCCCCGAGATGCGTCCGCATGCACGACGTGATGCGGGCGCCGCCTGATGTGGCGTTTCCGCAGAACCGCTTGGCGTCCGCTTCGCATGCCGTGGCGACATAGAGCTCCCTCGATAGCTCGGCGGAGCAGGTCATCGAAAGGTTGGCCATGTGCGCCTTCAGACATGCGGGTAGGCCCCCCGCGCCGACTGTGACGCCCGCACATAGGGAATCGAGATCGACCGCACATGTCTTGCGCAGATGGCAGCTGCCCCCGCCCATCGCGTTGACCGCGACGGTCGATGCCGAAAACAGCAACGCCGCGCCGAACGCGACGGCAAACCACATCGGTTTCATGGTTGCGTCTCCGTTCTTTCTCCGCCTAAGCCATGCGTCGCCGCCAACCTAGTAACCTGAGCCGAGTTCACGGCAATCGGACACGCTTTTACGTCCAAACTTCCGCACCCCAGCTGCGCATTTTTGGAGCCAATGCGGCTGTCGCTGTTCCCGCGAAGACCCTTGTTCCTTTCGTCCAGCTAATCGCGGCTGGGTCTTTGAGCAAGTCCAGGGAGGCGGCAGGACGGCCGCTGTCGCGGCGAAGGCGGTCATCCCTGAAGGCGCTCGAAAACGTCTCAGAAGGGCGCAGGCTGTGTGAAAACTCTGAGGCGGCCAGGAGCGCACCTCCAAATTTCGGGCCTGCGGCCTCACAGAACGATTGCGCAGAGCAAGAATTTTCGCGATTTTTCGACGAGCGGATCCTTAACAAGCGTTGCCTAACAGGAGGGTGAAATGGCGGATGTGGAGGGTCGTGTCGCGTGGCGTTTCTCCGCTTTTGTGGCTAGTGTGTGCATCTTGGCTGTCGCCGCGCAGGCCCAACCTTCGCGAATAATCCTGCTGCGCCATGCGGAAAAGGCGAACGCTTACAAGCTCTGCGGCGTCGGTGGGAGAAGAGCGGACGCCCTTGCCGCCCAATATTTGGGCAAGGGCGCGACCAAGTCGCTGTTTGCCGCCGGACAAGCGCCAGCCGCGTTTCTTGGCGTAACCCTGCACGCGCTTGAAACGATTACGCCGGCCGCGCAGACTTGGGGGTTGCCGGTTATCGATTATTCCGTAGTTCCCGGCGAAAATGACAATGAGGGCGACGACGCCAAGGAGGAGCAGGTTGCCCGCCGAACGCAGGAGGCGGCTCAAGACCTCCTGTCGAAGCCAGAATTCAAAGGAAAGATTGTGGTGATCTCGTGGGAGCACAAGCATATTGCGAACAAAAAGCTTGAGCAGGACACAACGCTTAGGCAGCTGCTCGGGCTGGCCGGCGTTAAGGGCGTCCCGGACACTTGGCCCGGCGACAACTACGACTACTTCTGGATCATCGACTACGCGCCGAGCAAATCGACACCTTCCGGCTTCGCGATGGTCAAGCAGGCCTTCGCAAAGCCCTACGATGATTTGCCGTCGAACGACTGGACTGACAAGGAGCAGTCTAAAACGGCTGAGAAGGACAACTGTAAGGAGTAGGATCGTTACTCAGTTTATGCGTGACCACACAAGTTAGCTAGATGTCTTCCCGGCGATTCCGGGGCGCGATGGGTTGCAAAGCCACGCAGGATCGCCTATCCCTCTTGGGGCCGCGCGTACTTACGGAATTCTTAAAGTCGCTTTATCAGGGAAAGGAGTTAGACAAATGAAGCTTTCTATTCTTTTCGGCGCGGGAGCCACGGTCTTGGCCGCTTCGCTTTCGGCCCATGCAGGCAATGCCTTGGACTCAACCTTAAAATGTGAAAACGTGAAAGATAGAAACGGGAATCCCGCTTATACTGTATATATCAGCAGCCGAGGTAAGAGCCGCGACGCTTTTGTAGCCATTCAACCGAAAACGGGCGCTTTGATTAATCTCCCCAACGATAAGGCCCGGCTTACCAATTCCTGGATGGACTTGAATGAAGAGAAAGTGTTCGTGATCAATCCAAGCAATAATAAAGCGATTATGTGGATTGAAGTGAAGCAAAAAACCAAACCCTCTCCGGCGGCCGCGGCCGTACAGGCCAAAGTGGATGCCGCCGTTAAGGCTGGTGGCGATGCTGAAAAGACGCAAGACGACGCCATTGCCCAAGCGGTAATTGCTGGTCAACCGCCGGTAGAAGCAGCTGGCGGATCTCCCAACGCTTTGGACTATCAGGGCAAGATCGAATTTAAGAATCTTGGCCAAAATGAAGACATGGAAGCCAAAGACAAGGCTGTTGAGTGCTCATGCGGAATTGTCAAAAAAGACGCTCAAGGCGAATTGAACTATTCCACTTGGGCTGCAAAGTCCGGCGGCTGCACTCCCAACATTCCGGGCGGCGCTTAAGCGCGACGGCTCAATCTTAACTTTGACATTTAATTGGGAGCCTAAAGAGATGAAAACCAAATCCTTGCTTACAATCAGCCTAATACTTATCGGAAATTCTGCCTTTGCCATGGGCAAAGACCCGATCACCACGGCGCTTCATTGCACCATGGAACTGCCGGATGACGGCAGTGGCGTCGCTAAGAATGCGATCGTGGACATCAACGGCGCCACGCCCACCCGCGAAACCAAATCTTTGCTTTTGACTCAGCCGGATGTGGACCCCAAAGCTCCAGCTCACGTCATTACGATTGGCAAGGGCGACCCAAATGCCACGGTCGTGGGAACCTCAACGATCATTGCCAATCAAGTTAATGATATTAAGCAAACCAAGCTTTTGGTCATTGATCCGGCCATTACCGATAGTGCTGATGGCACGCCGGCCGAAAACATAAATATCGTATTTAAAATCAAAGTCGGCTATCAACTCGATGCCCAGACGAAGAAAGCCAGCTACTCGGGAAGTCTGTTTTACTCGCTGCAAGACCCGGCTGTCAAAGATGCGACAAAAAGCCTAGTTCAGGGAGGTGGCGCTGTGACCTGCACATGCGTGAACCCGGACAAGGCAACTGCAGTCGATTGCGCACTTATCGATGAAAACGCTGACGACGAACCCACGTCGCCGGCAAAGAAGTAAGGAGGATAAGATGAAGACACTTATCGTATCACTTACTCTGAGCTTGTCTATTGGAAACGCGCTGGCTCTTGACAAAGCCTCGTTGGACGCTGCGAACCAAAAGATTATGGGAAATACGAACTTCGATATCGACAAGTCACTCTACAACCAGTCGGTTGCTGTGGAACAAGGACCGGGAATCGCCTATCTGCGGCCGGTTCTCTACGGAATTTTGTATCGTGGCGGTTCCGGCGTCCGCGGCCCGATGAACGAGACGCAATTGCAACTGCAGTGCAAAGCCAGTTTTGGCGCGGTCGACTATGGTTATTCCGGCGCTTCGGGCGCCACGGTCAGCTGCGATAGCGGCAATCATTTTGCATATAGGTCTCTGTCGGCCGACCCGCGCCGACTGTCTCCCTTTTTCCAAGACGTGCTGAACGCAGTCCAGGGAAAAACCGGCCCCGTCTTGGCTCATTGCTGGTTTGGTCAGCATGAGTCGGGCGAATTAGCCACTTATGCCTTAATGCAATTCTGCGGTATTAACGTGGCGACAGCCACCCACTACTGGGAGACTCATGCGAACGGCAGCAATAGCCCGCAGTTCAACCCGGTGCGCGCAAATATCGCATCGTTCGGCACCGATGCGGTTAAGTCTCTGTACACTCAATTTGCAATTTCTCCGGCCGACGCCGCTTTGATCTGCCCGAAGTTCGCTCAGTAATTCGCGATGGCATGCGCCTATCCTTTCCAGATAGGCGACTAGCCTCTCGCTTCCAGGTCGTTAGGTCGAGGACAGGCCTGAACGCTCTTGAGTGAGCCCGCGGGGCGTCTTTATTTCTGCCGTCGTCGATTTCTGTCCTGAACCGAGTCGACGGGGAGGGAACGACCGCTATTTTGCGCAACCCTACGGTTCGCCCAGCGGCGGGCAAGGCTTGGTTCGGGTCCGAAAGCCGGAAATTCAGATACACCCACTACCAATATCTGGCCTTAGCGCCGGCAATGCGCGTTAGGGGTCGCTTACCAAGAACGCGAGAGGCGCGGCGCTTGAGGCTATGGACGCATCGGCAGCCGTGAGAAACTTCACCACCGCCGGGCTTCCAAAGCGGCTCGCCGCCGGGCGACCGAGTACAGCCTGTTTGCCCGCGTCCCACGCCTCGCGCTAAGTCTCAGCCCATGCCCTCGCCCGCCAACCGTCTCGTCATCGCGCTCGCGCAGATCCCGGCCATCGTGGGCGACATCGCGGGCAACCGCGACCGCTTACGAAAAGCGCGCGCCGAAGCCGCCGCCTTCGGCGCCGACCTCGTGCTTGCGCCGGAACTCTACCTCGCCGGCTATCCGCCCGAGGATCTCGTGCTGAAGCCCGCGTTCCAGGAGGCCTGCCGCGCCGCCTGCGAAGAGCTCGCGCGCGACTCGGCGGGCGGCGGGCCGGCCGTGCTCGTCGGGCTGCCCTGGGTCGAGGACGGCAAGCTGCACAACACGATGGCGCTCCTCGCGGATGGACGGATCGAAGCGGTGCGGTTCAAGGTCGACCTGCCGAACTACGGCGTTTTCGACGAGAAGCGGGTATTTGCGCCGGGCCCCTCGCCAGGCCCGATCGTCTTCAAAGGCGTGCGCATCGGCGTTCCGATCTGTGAGGACATCTGGGGCCCCGATCCGGTCGAGTGCATCCTCGAAACCGGCGGCGAGATCCTGCTCGTCGCCAATGCGTCCCCTTACGAGCGCGACAAGCTCGCGATCCGCCAGAATGTCGCGGTTGACCGCGTGGTCGAGAGCGGCCTGCCGCTGATTTATCTCAACCTCGTCGGCGGTCAGGACGAGCTCGCGTTCGAGGGGGCCTCGTTTGCTCTCAATGCCGACCGCAGCCTCGCCGTGCAACTGCCGGCTTTCCATCCCGCAGTCGCGCGCACTGTCTGGGAGCGGACCAGCAAGGGCTGGCGCTGCGTCGAGGGCCCGCGCGAGACGGTCGAGGAGGGCGACGAGGCCGACTATTCGGCCTGCGTGATGGGTCTTCGCGATTATGTCGACAACAACCGCTTTCCCGGCGTGGTGCTCGGCCTCTCCGGCGGCGTCGACTCGGCGCTCTCAGCGGCGATGGCGGTCGACGCGCTCGGGGCGAACCGCGTGCACGCCGTCATGCTGCCCTATCGCTTCACCTCGAACGAATCGCTTTCCGACGCCGCCGCCTGCGCTCAGGCGCTCGGCGTGCGC
>JAFAHO010000367.1 GCA_019237205.1 Hyphomicrobiales bacterium | reverse complement strand
TCATCGTCCAGTCGGACATGGCCGCGCCGCTGCTCGGCGGCGCCCAGGGCATCCTGCAGATTCCGAAACCGAGGATCGGTGGGTTCGAGCTCGCCGACCCGGTCGACCTCTTCTATCTGACGCTGATCGCCTCGGGGGTCGCCGCCTATTGCGCCTGGCGGTTGGAAAACTCTCGCCTCGGGCGGGCCTGGATGGCTGTTCGCGACGACGAGGATGTCGCGCAGGCGCTGGGCGTCGACCTGGTCGAGGTCAAGCTCTTGGCCTACGGCCTCGGCGCCGCCTTCGCCGGCCTCGCCGGCTCGATTTTCGCCGTGATGCTGACGTCGGTCTATCCGAGCAGCTTCCAGCTCTTGGTCTCGATCAACGTGCTTGCGCTGATCATCGTCGGCGGCCTCGGCAGCCTCCCCGGCGTCGTCCTCGGCGCAATCGCGCTCGTCGGCCTGCCGGAGCTCCTGCGCGAGTTCGGCGAGTTCCGCTACCTGTTTTACGGCGTCGCGCTCATCCTGATGATGCGATACAGGCCGGAGGGCCTCTGGCCGTCGCCGGTGCGCCGCCGCGAATTGCGGGCCGCGGCCGGAATGACGGCCGGCGAGCGCGCGGAGTCGTGAATGAGCGGCGATGAGCCAGCGCCGATCCTCAGAACGGAGCGCCTCACCATGCGCTTCGGCGGCTTGGCCGCGCTCAACGAACTCGACCTGGACGTCCGCGAAGGCGACATCCACGCCATCATCGGTCCGAACGGCGCAGGAAAGACAACGGTGTTCAATTGCGTTATGCAGAACTTGCGCCTGACCGGCGGCAGGATCTGGTTTCGCGGCGAGCGGCTGGACGGGCTGACGCCCGACCGGGTCGCCGAGGCCGGCGTCAGCCGCACCTATCAGAATATCCGGCTCTTCCGGAATATCACAGCCATCGAGAACCTGCTGGTCGGCATGCACCTCCACCTGCGCTCGCACTGGTGGGGCGCGCTTCTCCATTCGCCTTCGACGCGGCTCGACGAGCGGCGCGCGCACGAAGAGGCGCTGAAGCTGTTGTCGTTCGTCGGATTGAAGGGCCGCGGCGACGTGCTGGCGCGCAATCTCGCCTACGGCGAGCAGCGCCGCCTCGAAATCGGCAGGGCGCTCGCAACCCGTCCCAAGCTCCTGATGCTGGACGAGCCGACCGCCGGCATGAATCCGAGCGAAACTTCGGAGATGATCGAGTTCGTCCGCCGCACGCGCGACCTCTTCGGCGTGACCATCCTCCTCATCGAACACCAGATGCGGGTGGTCATGGTGATGTCGGACGTCGTCACCGTGCTGGACTATGGTGTGAAGATCGCCGAAGGCCCGCCCGCGCAGATCCGGCAGAACTCCAAGGTGATCGAAGCCTACCTCGGCCGATCGAGCGCGTCGCTGACGCCCGCAGGGCGGCGCGCGATCGAGCGGATGAGCGAACGGCCGGTCGAATCGGACGGGGGCGCGTAGCGAGGCGGCATGGCCCTTCTCGAGATCGACGGCCTAAGGGTATCCTACGACAGCGTCGAGGCGCTGAAAGGCGTTTCGCTCGATGTGGAGTCGAGGCAGATCGTCACGCTGATCGGCGCCAACGGCGCCGGCAAGACGACGACATTGCGCGCGATCAGCGGTCTCGTCCGGCCGCGCTCCGGCGACATCCGGTTCGACGGCGAAAGCCTCGCCGGCGTCGCCCCTCACGCGATCGCCGCGCGCGGGGTCTTGCAGGTGCCCGAAGGACGGCGCATTTTCGCGCGGCTGACGGTGGCGGAGAATCTGGCGATGGGCGCTTTTCCCCGACGGGACGTCCGCGGGATCGCCGCGGACCGGGAGCGGTTGCTCGAGCTGTTCCCGCGGCTCAGAGAACGCCTGAGCCAAGTCGCCGGGACGCTCTCGGGCGGCGAGCAGCAGATGCTGGCGACCGCCCGCGGCCTGATGGGGAGGCCGCGCGTGCTGCTGATGGACGAGCCTAGCATGGGTCTGTCGCCGCTCATGGTCGACAGCGTGTTCGAGACCATCCGGACCATCAATGAACAGGGGGTGGCGATTCTGCTCATCGAGCAGAACGCCCTCATGGCGCTCGACTGCGCCGATTACGCGTACGTGATGGAGGGCGGCCGCATCGTCTTGTCCGGTCCCGGCAGGGCCTTGCTTGGCGACGAGAAGGTGCAGCATGCCTATCTCGGCTGAGCGAACGGAGGCGCCATGCGGATAGTGGTGCTTGGAGGCGGGGTGGTCGGCGTAACCACCGCCTACCAGTTGCAGCGCGATGGCCATGAGGTCGTGATCCTTGAAGGCCGAGGCGAAGTCGCGGCGGGAGCGAGCTGGGGCAACGCCGGCATGATCGCGCCCGGTCACTCCTTCGTCTGGTCCTCGCCGCGCGCCCCGATGATCCTGGCGAAATCGGTCCTGTCCAGGAACCAGGCTCTGCGCTTCAAGTTCTCCGCCGATCCGCGGCTTTATGCGTGGACCTGGGGCTTCCTGAAGGAATGCACTCCCGCCAAGGCGCGGCGCAACACGCTGCTCAAGCACCGGCTCGCCGCCTACTCGCAGTCGGTGCTGCAAAGCGTCGTTGCGGAAGAGGCGATCGCCTATGACCGCAATACGCGCGGCATCCTCTACCTCCATCGCAGCCAGGGCGCGCTCGAGGAGGGGGTCGAGCACATGAAGCTGCTCGAATCGGACGGGCAACTGATCAAGGTTCTGGACCGCGACCAGGTGGTCGCGCTCGATCCCGCGCTGGCGCGCGCCGCAGATCGGATCGCGGGCGCGATCCTCTGCCCGACCGATGAGACGGGCGATTGCGCGAAGTTCACCCGCGCGCTCGCCGCCAGAATCGTCGAGCGGGGCGGGGAGATCGTGGCCGGCGCGACCATCGTCGGACTTCCGAGCGACGGCGACCGGGTCACACGGGCGCTCACCGACCGCGGGCCGTTCGCCGGCGACGCCTACGTGCTCGCGCTTGGCGCCGACAGCCCGCGATTGGCGCGAACCGTCGGCGTACGGCTGCCGATCTACCCAATCAAAGGCTACTCGCTGACGATTCCCGTCGGAGCCTCGCGGTCGCCGCCAACGATCGCCTGCGTCGACGAGCACAATCTGGTCGCCGTCTCGCGTTTCGGCGACCGTCTGCGGGTCACCGCGACCGCCGAATTCGCCGGCTACGACGTCGGCCACAAGCCGTCAGATTTCGTCTTCATGAAGCGCGTCGCGAGCGAGCTCTATCCCGACGGCGCCGAGTACGACCGCGTCGAAATGTGGGCGGGCCTTAGGCCGATGACCCCGACGAACCTGCCTTTCCTCGGTCCCGCGCGGCTCCGCAACCTGTTCCTGAACGCCGGTCACGGCCACATCGGCTGGACCATGTCGCATGGGTCGGCGCGAATCATCGCCGACATAGTCGCCGGCCGCACGCCGGCCATTCCCATGGACGGCCTTACAGCCGCATGACGGAAGGAGAGTTCCATGTCTCTCGATCTCAGAGCATCAGCACCCCTCGATCTCGGAGTCATGCCCTCGGAGCTCGACGCGGGCGTCGCTTGGCGCGCCGCGATCGGGCTGGTTGTGCTGGCAACCGATCAGACGATGGAACACGAGTTACGCGCGCTGCTGCGCCTGCCAGGCGTCGGCGTGTTCGAATCGCGCGTGTTCAACGACAATGACATCCGGCCGGAAACCCTGCGCGCCATTGGGCCGAGGATCGCGCCGAGCGTCGCTCTCATTCTGCCGGGTGTTCCGCTCGACGTCGTCGCGTTCGGCTGCACGTCGGCGACCATGACTCTCGGCGAGGAAGCGGTTTTCGCCGAAATTCGCAAGGCGCGGCCCGAGGTTGCGTGCACGACGCCGGTCACAGCCGCGTTCGCTGCGTTCCGCGCCCTCGGCGCGAATTCGATCGGGCTTTTGACGCCCTACGCCCCCGAGATCAATGCTTCGCTCGTCGCATATTTCCGCGGACGGGGCGTTGGCGTGGCCGCCGTCGCCACCTTCGACCGGCGCGATGACCGCGACGCGGCGCGTGTCTCACCGGACTCGATCGAACAGGCGACGCAGCGCCTCGCCTCGGCGCCGGGAGTGGAAGCGGTCTTCGTTTCCTGCACGAGCCTGCGCGTCGCCGAGGCGACGGCGAAGTTCGAATATCTCGCCGGCGCGCCGGTTACCTCGAGCAATCATGCAATGGCGTGGCATTGCTTGCGCCTTAGCGGAGTCGACGACGCGTTGCCGGGAGCCGGAAGGCTGTTCGAATTGCCGCAGGCGTAACGGCGCTGCGGAGACACGGGTCCGCCGCACGCCGTCGACACGTAGCATGTAGCAAAAAACCATAGTAACGGAATTTCGCGCTCGAAGTCCTCAGTGAATCTGGTTCGCTCGCTTCAAGATCTCGCGCATTTTGACGCTATTGAAGCCGGGCGATTCGCGCCATTTCTAGGATGACCTTCTCCCGCCGCAAGACGAGTTCGATGGCTTCGCGCAGCTGTTTGACTGCGCTGGCCGGCATGACCACGGCGCCGTGGAAGTCGGCGTGAATGACATCGTCATGC
>JAFAHO010000351.1 GCA_019237205.1 Hyphomicrobiales bacterium | reverse complement strand
CAACTTCCTGATTTTTGTTCGACAGTGCGTTCGCCCAAGTCCTCCCTTGTCGCGGGCCAAATTGGGGGTTGTGTCAAATGTCGCCACAATGCCCGCGATGCCTATGAGCGCCCGCAGCTCGGCCGCGCCCAACGCGGCGCGTATTCTTGATCAGCAGCTTTTTCTGCGTGTTCATGGATGTGACGCCCGACAACGGACCGGACATGCTGCCGCCGCTGAGCAAGACCATCGGTCCGATCCCCGTCGCGGCGGAGTCGCCGGAGCCGGCGACCTCGGCGATGATGCTGCTCGGTTTTGGCAGCCTCTTCTTTGCCGGGGATCGCAAGGCAAAAAGGGGCCAGACGGCTCTTTCGGCGGCCAATCGTCAACTTCCACATGACGTTAGGAGAGACCGCCGCAACGCGGTCTTTCTTTGCCGGCGCCCGCCTTCCATATCAGCCCCATGTTGAAGAATTCACAGAACAGTGGTGAAATGGGGCGTCGCCGTCTGCGACGGGCCAGCCGGCGCGAGCGTATCAATCCTCGAGGCCCGCGACAGGAGGAAAACCCATGCCAACCTATGTCATGCTTTCCCACTTCACCGAGCAAGGGATTAAGAGCGTCAAGGACACGGTCAAGCGATCGGAGGCGTTCAAGACGGCGGCGAAGGCGGCCGGAGTCACAGTGAAGGAAATTCTGTGGGTGCAAGGTCAATACGACGTCGTCACTATCCTCGAAGGTCCGGACGAGGCGATCGCCGCACTCGGTTTGAGCGTCGCCAAATTGGGCAATATCAGCTCACAGACGCTGCGCGGGTTCACGACCGCGGATATGGAGAAGATCCTGGCGAAGGTCTCCTAGCCCAATTAGAGGTTAAGCGAAGCGGCTAGCGTTCGCCTGGGCGGCTACCCGAGGAGTGTAACCGCGCAGCATCTCGCCGCGAGAACAGGCTCACGCGCGAGACGTCCCGCCTTCACGCGGAAACGCCGACCTTCCCGAGCGAGGCCTCGTAGGCCACCCAGACCCGCTTTCCCGCCGCAATCGCGCGATCCATCATGCCGCGCTTCGAGAGATAGAGCTCAAGCTGTCTCCAGGTCGCGGCGTCGGGAAGGTCGCGGTCGTCGCGCGCGTCCCGAACGAAATCGCCCGCCGGATCGTTCCCGGCCGGGCAGGTCTTGATATAGGCGACAAACGACATTGCAGGCTCCTGTGCTTCAGGCACAGGATACGTGATTCGGCTTCCTCAGTCGCGTCGCGTGGGCGGCTTTGCCGACGGCAACCGGTTTGCGCCGAAGCTTCCCCGGCGATGTCACGCGGCGGACGACGGCCTTAAGCCAGCCGTCGCCTCGCCTCGCCCATCACTGCTCGTAGTAATAGTGGTGGTGATGGTACGGATGGTAGACGTAGTAGTGGTGGCGATAGTACCTGTGATTGGTCATCGAGTTTCCGACCGCCGCGCCGCCAATGCCGCCGACGACCGCGCCCACCGGGCCGCCAACCGCGGCGCCGACGGCGGCGCCGCCGACCGCTCCACCCATCGTGCCGGCTTCGTCGGCAAAGGCGAATTGCGTCGAGGCGCAGATGAGCAGCGCCGCTGCGAGAGCAAGAATTCCATTGGACATCTGGGGCTCCTTACGTTTTGGGCGGCAATGGCCAGGACGATGTCGCCCGAACATCAACGTCGGCGCCTCATTGAAGTTCCCTGGCGCAGCCGGCCGGTCGCAGAGCGTCGCTGGCTACGAGCGCACACGACGGCGCAGCGAACGACGGTTGTCCCTCGTTGTTTCGGTTCCCGATCGCGCCGCCATCCTCGACGCTTATGTTTCGCCGCCCTCACTTCGCCCTCCACTCGATCGCGCGGCGCTGGGCCTCGGCGATTTCAGCGGGCGTCATTGCGACGGAGAGCCTGTCGCGCTCCGTCGTCACGAGATCGTGGGCGTAGGCGTTTTCCGCCCGCTCGGCCGCGAGGCTCAGCCACATGCGCGCCACGATCAGATCCTGCGCCAGCCCCGCGGCGCCCTTGGCGTACATCATCCCGAGCCTGACCTGCGCGTTGAACACGCCTTTGTCCGCGGCCTGCCGAAGCCAGACGAGGGCCTCTTCCTGCGGCGCCCCTGAGCGATCGAGAAACATCACGCCGAGCACGAACTCCGCCTCGGCGTTGCCATGTTGGGCGGCTTTGCGGTACCAGGCGACCGCCTGTCCCGGGTCCTGCCTCACGCCTTGGCCGAGAGCGTACATCCGGCCGAGATGAAACTCGGCTTTCGCGTCCCCGGCGTCGGCGAGCGGGCGTAGGAGCCGCATGGCCGCGGCAAAGTCGCCTTGCCGGTAGGCGGCCACGCCGTCCTCAAGCGGCCCGGCCAGCGCCGGCCCGAAGTGCGCGAGCAGGAGGAGACCGCCGATCGGGAGCGCCGTGGTCGGCCGCTTCATGGTTTGGCCCGGAATTACCTTGCGTCATCTCCTACCGCTTCGCCGACGCCATGGCCATTGGAACTGCGGCGCCGCGCTCCCGTTTGCTGAGGGCCATGCAAAGCCGTATGTCGATTGAGTGGAGACAGCGGCCCAGATTTCAGGCGTCCGGGCGGCGCAGGCGATCGGAGCAGCCCCGGGCATCGGCCGCGCTCCGAGAGCGCCGGCCTATCTCGAGTCGGTCTATTGGTGGGCCTATCTGCATCCGAGGGGCATTTGGGTTTTCGAGCGCCAATGGCTCGTCAATGCGATCCTGTTCGGCAATTACGCGCGTCTCCGCGATGCGGCCCTTGATGCCCTCGGCGAACGGCTGCCGGGGCTCACGATACAGATCGCTTGCGCCTACGGCGACCTTACCGACTGCCTCTGGGAGCGCGTGCGGGCGGGCGACGGCCGGCTGGAGGTCGTCGACATCGTTCCCGCCCAGATCAGGAATCTGCGCGACAAACTGTCCCCGGCCACGCCGGTTCGCACGCTCCTGATGGATTCAGGCGATTTGGATTTGCCCGACGGCCGATATGATCGCGCCCTGCTGTTCTTCCTTCTGCACGAGCAGCCCGACGCGTGGCGGCGAAAGACGATTGCCGAAACGCTGCGCGTGGTGCGCCCTGGCGGGCGGATCGTCATCGTCGACTACGCAAGACCGAGATGGTGGAATCCGCTGCGCTACGGGCTTCGGCCGGTTCTCTCTCGTCTCGAGCCATTCGCGCTCGATTTGTGGCGGGTCGAGATCGACGCGTTCCTGGCGCCATCGGCGGCGCTCCATGAGCGCCGACGCCGCACGTTCTTCGGCGGTCTCTATCAGGCGATCGTCATCGACCGATGATCGCTCGCGCCGGCGCGGGATGCGGCCGTTATGAAAGGCCCTGCCGCCGAGCTGGACTTATCGCGTCAGGCGGTATTTCGCGTCGGCGCGACTTTCGAAAGCGCGCGCCAGCCGGCGGAAGACATGGTCGAACATCGGTCCCGTGAGTGTGCTGAGCGCCGGGTTCCGGAACTCGTATTCGGTCGAGAACTCGACACGCGAGCCGCCGGTTTCGTCGCGAAACGCCCAGTCCGAGGCGAAGCGCACGAACGGGCCGTCGAGGTTGACGATGCCAATACGCAGACGTTCGCGCTCGAGCACGTCGCGGGTGGCGAAGCGCTCGCGGATCGGCCCCAGTCCGACCTCCATCTCGGCGATCAGCGTTTCCGCTCCGGCAGGGCCGGCGGCCCGCCGACGGATGCGCGCGGACAGACAAAAGGGGACGAATTCCGGATAGCTTTCGAAATCGGCGACGAGATCGAACATATCGATCGCCGTGTGGCGAACGCGACGCGAGCCGTGAAACGATGGCAATGCCCACGTCGCTCCTTACATCTGCCGCTCTTTCGCGGCACGCGCCCAGCGGCGCTCAAACGCCCAGACGTCCTCGAACCCGATCAGCGAATTGAACGCCGTGAAACTATAGAGCGGCAGATCCGGCGATACGCTGGTCCCTTGCTGTTTGAGGATCGTGAGCGCCTTTTTCGTCGCCGCGGCCGAGGCCAGTCCAGTGATCGAGGGGAAGATCGCGAGAGCGTAGCCGATCTCCTTGAGTTCGGCCTTGGAGCGGATCGGCGTTTTGCCGCCATCCGCCATGTTCGCCATCATGGGCTTCCTGATGCGCGCGCAGGCTTCGCGCATTTCGGCTTCGCTTTCGAGCGCCTCGAGGAACACGATATCGGCGCCGGCGTCGGCATAGGCCAGCCCGCGGCGGACGGCGCCCTCGAAGCCGTCGGTCTGCCGGGCGTCGGTGCGCGCGATGACGAGCATCGCGCTCGGGTCGCGCCGCGCCGCACAGGCGACCTTGACCTTTTCGATCATGTCCTCGACCGGCACGACCCGCTTATAGGGCGTATGGCCGCATTTCTTGGGAAACTCCTGATCCTCGATCTGGATCGCGACCACGCCGGCCGCTTCATAGCCGAGCACGGTGTGATGGACGTTGAGGAGCCCGCCATAGCCCGTGTCGGCATCGGCGATCACGCCCGCTTTCGCCGTCCGGGCGAGCGTCGAGACCCGATCGAGCATTTGCGTGTAGGTGGCGATCCCGGCGTCCGGGAGCCCATACGCTGAAGCCGTCAGCCAATAGCCCGAGGCGTAGACGAAATCGAAGCCGACTTCATTGCTGAGAACGGCGGCGATCATGTCGTGAATGCCAGGCGCCACAACGAACTCGCCGGCGCGCAGCGCCGCGCCGAGATCTGGCTTGCTCATCGATGTCCTCATCCTTCCGAAATGCCACCGCCAAAGGGCCGCGGTCGCCCCATAAGGCGCCGGGAGGGAGGCGGCGTCGTGATACTTTGACGCAACGAGCGCGAGCCAGCCGCCGCGGGGGAGCGCCGTTGTCCGCCGCATCACGGGTTTGGACCGGAGTTACCCTTGCGTCATCTTCTAACCCTTCGCCGACGCCCTGCCAATTTGAAGTCGAGATCGGCCGCGCGTGGCGCATGACTGGAATCGGTCCCGCGGCATAGGGCGGCGGGTCGACTTCCCTGCTAGGGGACAGCGCCCGGCGAAGTCCTGTGCCGCAGCTACTGGACGAGCCCTCCCTCTCTTGTAAGGTAAGAACACTAGCGCAAACCAAGGTCAAAGGCGCCGCGGCGCTGGTCATCACCCGGGAGGCCAAGCATGTCCAAGTCCCGCGCGGCAATTCTTGCCACCCCCGATTTCGCTTGGGACCCGAGGACGCGCCCGCCTACCGCAGGGCTTCGTCCCTATCGGGAGCAAACGTACCGGCTTGAACCTGAAGTCGTAGGAAGCAAATTCGTCGTGCACAACTACGGTCATGGCGGCGCCGGCATTACGTTGAGCTGGGGCTGCGCGCACGAGGTTGTCGATCTCGTGACCGCCCGCGGCGTTACTGCGAACGATGGCGTTGCGGTGCTCGGCGCCGGAGTGATGGGCCTGACGGTGGCTACGCTATTGCTCGCGCGCAATCTCAACGTCACGGTGTACGCCACGGAGTTTCCGCCGCAAACCACGTCCAACAAGGCGGGCGGCCAATGGGCGCCGTCGATGGTCAACCATCGGGATTCCGCGCAATTCACACGGATTCTGCGCCGAGCGTTCCATGAGCACAAGGCTCGAGGCGCCGAATTTGGCGTGTCGGCGCGCGAGAACTATACACTCGTGCGCGCTTCCAATTTCGAGAGCTGTCCGCGCGATGTCATACCCCCTCCGACTGCATTCGCTCATCTGCCCTTCGCGCATCTGAAATCATCAGGCTTCGGGTATGCGACCTTGCTGGTTGAGCCGCCGATATTTCTCGCCAAAATGCAAGACGACCTTAGAGCGGCAAACGTCGCGTTCAACCCACGTGAATTCCACGAGCTCGGCGAAATCTCAGAATTGCCCGAAGGCATTGTCGTCAATTGCACCGGTCTGGGATCGAAGGCGATCTGCAGGGACAAATTAATGCATCCAATCAAAGGGCAACTGGTGTTGCTGCCGCCGCAGCCCAAACTGCAATATTTGTTTGCCGGCCATCACGGCTATCTTTTTCCGCGCCGGGACTGCGTGGTCGTCGGCGGATCAGAAGAAATGGATGTGACGGACCCCACGCCGGACATGAACATATGCCGCGCGATCCTGGCTAACATGAAGGGCGTCTTCACCGGCGGCGCTAGAATGGCGCTGCAGCCCGGATTGGTTCCAAGCTGGGCAATGCGGAGCAAGTGAGCGGCGTTTTCCGTCGAGGCTGATCTCGGAGAGGGCATCGCTAAGAGCGAAGTCCGGACGTCTGAGGGAGCCGAAGCACGGGCGGTCGGCCGGCAGTCGTTAGCAGAGCGCTGAAGCCGCAACTGGTCTTCGAACCCGACTGGGGTTTGAAATCGGCCTCGTGCAGAAGTTTTCTGCGAAATTGGCGCAAGGAGCGCGCCCGTTGGGATTGCCGGAATAGTCGGGCGCGCGGATAAAGATTGCGCCGCGCAGGCCTAGGCGTGGGCGGCCCTCCATTTTTCGAGAAAAATCAGGCCCTCGTCGTCGTCCGCTTGATTTTGGTCGCGCCTCACGCAAGACTCCTGTTTGAAGACGCCGGCTCCTGCCGTAACGCTGGCCTTGGACGCCCTCGCGCCTAGCCAAACACAAAACGTCCGAAACCTGGATGAACAAACCCGTCTCGAATCCTACTCAACCCTATCGCGGTCTGATCGCCGGATATACGGAAGCGATCCGCGCGAGTGATTTGAAGGCGAACATCGGGTTTTTATTCGTTATGTTCATGATGCTCCCGGTCCTCTATAACTACACGCGCTTTCCGAGTTATCTGCCAATCTCGATCGTCCTGCTGCCGTTCCTGATCGTCTACCTTTGTTTGTTCATCGTGCTTCTGCCGCGCTATCCCAAGCGCGGCGCCAAGAACTTTCTCGTTTCACGCAACCTAACGCCGGCGGATTTCGAAAACGTCGTCGAGACGGAGGACAGCATCGAGCAGTTGAAGTTGCGCTGCGCAGTGCTCTCGGACATTCTTTGGTGGAAGACGCAGTTTCTGCGCGCCGGACTTCTCCTGTCGATCGTCTGCGTTTTCGTGACCCTCTTTCTGTTGTATTATGTCTGGCTTACCTAATTCTGGGATCCGCATCGCCGGCGAATCGGAACGTTTTGATGGCCAAAGACAAAAACGCTCAGATGCGCAATCTCATCGCCGGTTACGGCGACTCGATCCGACTGAGCGACATCAAGGCGCTCATTGCAGTGCTGTTCGTGGCGATCATGATGGGAACGGCGCTTCAGTTCCGCGATCTCTATCCGTGGTATCTGCGCGCGCCGGTCATCCTGACGCCGTTCATGATCATCTTTCTTAACTTGCTGATCTCTATTTATCCGCGATATCCCCGCGCCGGGCGGCAGCGCTTTCCGATCTGGCGCAACGCGAATCCGGAGGATTTCGACTTCATCGCCGACACTGAGACCGAACTCGAGGGGCTCCCCGCGCGATGTGCAATTCTGTCACGCATTCTCTGGTGGAAGAACATGACGCTGCTGATGGCCGATGTTCTGTCGATGGCCTGCTTCGCGGCGGCTGCGATCCTGCTGTTCGTCGGACGGCTCTAAACGAGCCCGCCGGCCCCTGACGCCGGTTCACGCGCTTTAGTATTGGATTGTCCGGGTCCAATCGCGACGCTGGCGCGCATCGATGCGCATCCGCGCGAGCCGATTCCAGGGAAAGCCAATTCGTCAGCTTTGGATGAGGCTCTGCACGAAGCGCTCGATGCCGGGGGCGGCCCGCTGGACGCCTAGCCGCTCCGCCGTGACGATGGCGAGCGCATCGCTATAGGCGCGCTGCAAGTCATCATTCAAGATTACGTAGTGGTAATTACGCCATCGCTCGATCTCGGCTTTCGCGTTGTCGAGGCGCTGATCGATGGTCTTGGAGGAATCCTCGGCGCGGCGCTCGAGGCGGGAGCGCAGTTCCCGCATCGAGGGCGGCAGAACGAAGATCGTCACCACGTCGTCGCCGAGCCGCTCCCGCACCTGCTTGGCGCCCTGCCAGTCGACGTCGAACAGCATGTCCCGCCCTTCGGCGAGCACCTGTTCGACCGGCGCGCGCGGCGTCCCGTATCCGTTGCCGTGAACCTCTGCCCATTCGAGCAGGTCGCCCTCCGACTTCATGCGTTCGAATTCGCGCCGATCGATGAACCGGTAATGGATGCCGTCGATTTCCGAAGACCGCCGGGCTCGCGTCGTCACCGAAACGGAAAGCGTCAGATCGAGCGACTTGTCCTGCATCAGCATGCGCGTCAGCGTCGTCTTGCCCGCGCCCGAGGGCGAGGACAAAATGAGGATCATGCCGCGCCGGCTCGCCGCCATTTGTCGAAAGACTCACTCGATGTTCTGAACCTGCTCGCGGAATTGCTCGATTTGCGCCCGCAGTTCAAGCCCCTGTGCAGTCAGAGTCACGTCGTTCGACTTGGCTGAGAGCGTATTGGCCTCACGCCCGAACTCCTGGGCGAGGAAATCGAGCCGCCGCCCGATGGAGCCGCCCTGTTCGAGCAGAGCTCGCGCGGCGGCGACATGGGTTTTGAGCCGGTCAAGCTCCTCGCGAATGTCCGCCTTGGCGGCGAGCAGAATCGCCTCCTGATGCAAGCGGTTCTCGTCAAAGCCCCGCGTGGAGTCCATCAATGCTGCGATGCTCTCGGCAAGGCGAGCCCGCACCGCCTCGGGCCGCCGGGCAGGGTTGGCGTCGGCCGCGAGCGTGAGGGCTTCGATTGCGTCGAGCTGTTCGCCCACGACGGCGGCAAGCGCTTCGCCTTCGGTTCGACGGGCCTTGCCGAGCGCGGCGATCGCCTCGTCGAGGCTCGCCAGCGCGCCTGCGCAGGCGGCGTCGACCTGAGCCTCCTGTTCGGCTGCGTCGACCACCTCAACCACGCCCCGCACCGCGAGCAGTCCATCCATCGTTGGAGGGGCGAGCCCCACTCTCTCCGCCGCGGTCCGGGCAATGGCGGCGATCGTCCCAAGCGCCGCCTGATCGATCCGCGCCGTGGCCGCCGCGCCCTCGCGCTGGGCTGTCAGCGTGGCGAAGCAGGTTCCGCGCGCGAGCGCCGTACCGAGGCGCGACCGCGCTTCTGCTTCGACGCGGTCGAACGGCGGCGGCATTCTGAGACGGAGGTCGAGGCCTTTGGCGTTGACGCTTTTGATCTCGAAGGCCCAACGCCATTCGCCGTTCGACCCGGCGGCGCGGGCGAATCCCGTCATGCTGTTCACAGCCATCCCTTGCCCGCTCCATTTTAGGCCTCCAAGGCGGCCGATATGCATGTTTTGGGCCTCGGCGTCACGCCAGGCCGCGCGGTTCATTTTGAGTTCAGGCAGATTGCGGCAAACTGCAGGCGAAGACCGCTTGGGTCTTTTCTACAACAGGACAGATTTCGATGATCAAGAGCCTTGTCGCCGCCGCCGCTCTCACGATCGGCCTCGCGGGCTATGCCATCGCCCAGGAGGCCGCGCCAGCAGCCCCCGCCGCCCCGATGGCCCATGAGATGCACCACCACCATCATCATCACCACCACCACTATCATCACCATCATCACCACATGCACCACGAGATGGCCCCGGCCCCGGAAGCTCCGAAGTCCTAAGGCGGCAGAGGCGCTCCAGGCGCCGGACGGTTTGGAAGGCTATCGGCTCTCCGGGCCGCAACGTCCGGAGAGCTTTTGTTACACTATTCTGAAGGTCCAGGCGCTTACTCGACAGTCTTCTTCGGCCGAATGGGCTTGCGCGTCTTGACGTCGACGCGCGGCCCCTCGGCGAGGCGCACCATTGCGCCCCAGAGCGTGCGCACGTCCTGTTGTGTCAGCTCCATCCGGTTGAAGATATTGCGAAGGTTGCGCCGCATCCCTGGTCTCTTGGTCGCGGGCCGGAAGAAGCCGTTCTCGTCGAGTTTCGCTTCGAGATAGTCAAAGAAAGCGAGCAGCATCTCGCGTTGCGCGGGCGGGGATGCGGCGCGCGGGATCGTCGCCGCCGGCGGCGCGTCCCCGTGCGCCGCCTTGAACCACTCGTAGCCGCAGAGCAGGACCGCTTGGGAGAGATTGAGCGAGGCGTAGGCCGGACTCGACGGAAAGGTGATAATCGAATCGGCGATCGCCACTTCGTCATTGTCGAGTCCGGTGCGCTCGGGACCGAACAGAATGCCTCGCCTCTCGCCCTCGGCCAATGCGGCCGCGCTCATCGCGGCGCTCGCACTCAGCACCACCTTCATCTGGCCGCGCTCTCGCGCCGTCGTGGCATAGGCGTAATGGAGATCCGCGACGGCCGCCTCCACGGTCGCGAACACCCGCGCAGAGTCGAGCAGGCCGGTCGCGCCCGCCGCGGCGGAATAGGCGACCTCGCGATACTCGTCGCTGCGGGGCCAGCCTTCGCGCGGATTGACAAGCCGCAGGTCGTCGAGCCCAAAATTGGCCATCGCCCGTGCGCACATGCCGATGTTCACCGCGAGCTGCGGCCGGACCAGGATAACCGCCGGGCCCCCGCCGACATGCAGCTTCGTCTTGTCTGTCCCCGCGCCGACCATGCGTGCGGCCTAACGCGCGGCCAAAGCGAAGGCAATCACGGTCGAGCCTTCCCGGGGGGATTACCGGCCCGCGCGCGCCAAGGACTTCACGAGCGCGGGCTCCCCGTCTGCGCCGCAGTCCTAGGCAGCCAACCAGCGCCTGCAGCGCGGCTGACACCGGCTATTTTCATGGCAGACATTCGCGGAATGGCGAATGGATCGGGATGCAAGTCGACGCCCGAAGTCGATCGAGAATCCGCAGCCGCTCGAGGGTTTTCAGTCGCTCAGGCGCCTTTTTTGCAACTTTTGGTGGAAATAATACATTATGATAGTGTGTATGTGGCCATCGGAAAGTCTGTCACGAATGAAAGATATCATCGGTTTGTAAGGGGGTCGCCCGACGACACGTGGGTCAAATCTCTTTTGCTATGAAAGAGCAAATTTTTCGTTCGGCGGATGACGCTAGCAGGTTCGGCGCCAAGACAAGGTAAAACCTGGATTATGAACCTGATCGCCTTGCCGCTGGTCAAAATTCGATCGTTCCGATTGGCGCGCTCGGCCCGGCGCAACGCGGCGAACCGCAAAGAGCCTATCCGTTGGTTGGCCAAAGGGAATCGGCTTAGAACGGCGGCCGCTAGCGCCAGCGCTGAACCCAGCAACCAAGGGAGTTTTTTAACACCATCATTCACTAGCCGGCCGTCGCGCAGCTCACTCGATACTTTTGCGTTTTCGAGGATGATCCAAGGCGATCACGAATTCGCGGGGGCGCCTTGACCTGGACCAGTCGACCACCTTGACACAGCAACAATGGGGGGAATGTCAATGAGCGCCCGCGCACGATCGTCGTTGCCACGCGGCCGCGCGCCCGGAGTGTTGCTGCAGTTGCTCGAGGTGCGTGCGCTTTGGGAACATTACGCCGGTATTGCGTTGCGCCCATTCTGGCCCGCCGCCCCGCTCGGCGACGGGCATCCGGTTCTCGTGCTTCCCGGTTTGGCCGCTGGCGACGCGAGCACCTTGATTCTGCGGCGCTTTCTGCGGTCACGCGGGTTTTCGCCAAGAGGTTGGGGACAGGGCGTCAACCTCGGGCTGCGAGAGGGGGTGCTCGAACGAGCGCATGACACTTTGCGGGAGCTCCGGGCGGAGCATGGGCGCGCGGTCAGCATTGTCGGTTGGAGCCTCGGAGGCCTTTATGCGCGCGAATTGGCCAAACAGTCGCCGGATATGGTGCGCCTTGTCATAACATTAGGTTCGCCGTTCAGCGGACACCCGCGCGAGACCAACGCCTGGCGCTTGTATGAGTTCGCAAGCGGCCACCGAATCGATTCGCATGATTTTCACGCGCCGCTGCGGATTCCGCCGCCCGTGCCAACGACGTCGATCTGGAGCCGCACCGATGGAGTCGTCTCCTGGCGATGTAGCGTCGAAACGCGTCGCGAACTTGCCGAAAACATTGTGGTCGACTCAAGCCACTTTGGCCTTGGCGCTCATCCAGCCACGCTCTACGCGATCGCGGACCGGCTGGCTCAACCCGAGGGCGAATGGCGATTCTTCGATCGTCGAGGCTGGCGTCGGCTCGTCTATGGCGACCCGGGAAAACTCACGGCGACACGTGTTCGAACCGACAGCCCTTCGCCACGGGCGACGGCTGCGGCCCGTCAAGCAATGACCTGATAACAAGCGTTCGCTCGCGTCGGGGGCGCCGGCGATTGCATAGTTCCTCACAAATAATCCGCTCGCAGCTTCTTCTTGTCGACCTTGCCAACCGACGTCAGCGGAAGATCGTCGGTGAATTTGACATTCTCGGGGATTGCAATCTTCGAGATAGCGCCCCTTTCGACATAAGACGCGACATGAAGACGGATATCGTCCGCGCCAACCTTGCCCACATGATCGGCATGGAGAACGACCAGCGCAAATGGTCTTTCGCCCCATTTGACGTCCTTGATTCCAAGGACCGCGGCACGCAGGACGCCCTTCTTCTCCATGATGATGTTTTCGAGAGCGATCGAAGATATCCACTCACCTCCGCTCTTCACGATATCCTTGAGACGATCGGAAATGTGGAGATAACCCTCCGCGTCGACTGAGGCCACGTCGCCGGTGTGCATGTAGCCTCCACCCCACAGCACCTCGGACGCCTCGGGGTTGTTAAGGTAGCCCATGGTCAGCCAGGGAGCGCGCACGACGATCTCGCCATAGGATTCGCCGTCGTGCGGCACATCCGCCATGTTCTCGTCGACCACTCGCAGGTCAACCATCGGCGCGGCGATGCCGGCCGTGGTCCGGTAGTGGACCTCCTCCTCGAAATCGCCGCCAAGATGCTGGGATTTGACATGCGCGCCGGTCAACATGGGGCCCGACTCCGACTGGCCATAATCGGAGAAAACGTCGATTCCGCGCGCCAAAGCCGCCCGCGCCAGCGACGCCGGCAGCGCCGAACCGCCGACCACCATCTTCAAATGCGACAGGTCCACATTCTCGCTTCCCGGCGCCGCCAGCAGCATTTGCAGGATGGTCGGGACGCAATGGGTGAACGTCACCTTTTCGGTTTCGATTAGCTTTAGGAACGTATCCGGCGCATAGCGGCCGGGGAACACCAGCTTCACGCCGGAGAGCGTCGCCGTATAGCGGCAACCCCAGGCATGAACATGGAACATGGGCGTCATCGGCATGTAGACATCGTCGCGATGGAAGCGGCCTTGGCTGGGAGTGAGGCCATATTCGACCAGGCCCGTGAGGGTGTGGAGCACAATTTGACGATGGCTGAAAAAGACGCCCTTCGGGCGGCCTGTCGTCCCGGTCGTGTGGAAGGTGGTCGCGCAGGCATTCTCGTCGAAATCGGGGAACGGAAAGTATGGCGAGCCGAGCGACAACAGCGCCTCATATTCGCATTTGATCGGAAAATCGATATGCGGCGGCTCGGGACGGTCGTGCATGAGGATGTAGGTCTTGACGCCCCTCAGGTGATCCTTGAGTTTCTCCATCAGCGGCAAGAAATCGACGTTGAACAGAACTGTCGTCGCGCCGCTGTCGTTGATCGTATAGGCGATGTCCTCGGGCGGGAGGCTGACGTTGACCGTCTGCAGGACCGCGCCCATCATCGGCACGGCGAAGTAGCACTCATGATAGCGATCGCTGTCCCATTCCAGGACGGCGACGACATCGCCCTGATCAACGCCGATCTGCGAAAGACCGCTGGCGAGCCGACCAATACGCTCGCGGAACGTCCGATAAGTGTGGCGCCTGAGATCGCGGTAGACGATCTCCTGATCCGGCGAGCGGACCATCGGCGCGTGCAGGAGATGCTTGATGAGTAGCGGATACGTATAGGCCGAAGACGTCGGCGGAATGATCTTGACAGGCATGACGCTTCCCCAGATGGCTAATTCTTCAATTATTTCATAAGCGGAACCGGGTCGGCGATCTTTGACGCCGATCAATACCGTCGCGAAAATGTCAAGCATTGGGCGCGCTTCGCCGCCAAGATCCTCCCTCCCTCCATGGAAGTAAGCGAGCAACGACGGGGCTCGGGCGGAACGGCGCCCAGGCGCCGGGCGGTTGCGCCAGCCGGTCCGCGATAACCCACAGCGCTGTGGGATTGAAGCCGAGACCGGTATGCGAGCCGCGCACCTCCACGTTCTCGCTTTGAGCTCCTTCCGTCTGCCGACACGCCTGCCAAGCCACGACGCCGTCCGAACGGCTGTAGATCGAGGTGCTGGGAACCGGTAGCGGCGCGCCAAGGGCGCGCATCCGCTCCCGCGTGTGCGCGGGGAAAGCCTCGCCGGTCAGTCGTCGCCATAAGACGCCGACATTCGACGCCCCCGGCGCAGCGAACGGACTGCCCAGGGTGACGACCATCCGCACGGCGTCGGGGGCAAGACGCGCCGCCTCGCGGGCGATAATGCCGCCGCGGCTCCAGCCAACGAGGCTGACCGGCTTTCCCGTCATCTCGCGTAGGGAGCCGATCTGGGCGGCGATGGCCGGCAGGTCCGCGCCGGCAGGCCGGACGTTGCGCCCGCGATGCCAGCCGGTCGCGTGGTGGCCGAGATAGTTGAGGTAACGGCGGATCACGATGGTGGAGCGGTCGGTCGCCCCGAGGCCGGGCAGGACGATGACGGCGTGAGGCGTTCCGCGCGGCGCCGTTGCAAGGAACGGCGCAGCGGCGATCAGCGGCGCGACGCTGAAAAGACCGCGCGGCTCGATGGCGAGAAGAAACGTCGAAGGCGGAGCGATGTCGCCCTCGAGATTCTCCATCGCCGCTACTCTCCGGCTTGAGCCGGCGCCCGGCTCTTGCGGCGCGCGCGCGTGTTCCGCGCTGGCTTCAACGACGGCGGGGCCGAAGCCTCCTCGCTCGCAGACTTGGCTGCATGAGCCTTGCGGGTCGCTTGCTTTCCGGCCTTCGCTGCGTTCGGTCTCAGCCGCGAAGGCTTCGCCTGGACTGTACGCAATCGCCTCTGCTCTATCTCGCGCAGCAAGGCTTCTGTCGCCGTGCCCAGCGCCTCGATGTCGCGCGTCAAGGCGCTCACCTTTTCCGGCTTCGGCGCGGGCGCTTCGATCTTCGGCTCGGCGAGTTGGATCGGCTTGTGCGCGGCGCCCGGGGCGCCCTTCAAGGCGACAGCGATGGTCTCGATCGCCTCGGGCCGGTTCAAGTCCGCGTCCGCTTTGCCCATCGCGGCGAAGTCTTCGACGATGAAATCGGCGATACGCTGCGCGTCGGGCACGGTCTCTCCGCAGGCGATGAGGCCAAAATCGAGCTGGTCGAGATAGCTCTGCACGGTGATGTTGATCGCGCAGCCGTGGTAGGGAATCGACACCGGGAAATAGTGTGTGGCTGGCGCTCCCACGCAATACATGGTCTGCCTCGGTCCGGGCACGTTCGAAATGACAACATTGAAGAATGGCCAGAGGTAGTTCGCTGCGCGCGCCCCAGCCCATAGTCTTGTCAGACCCATGACGACCAGCGGCGCGCCGAGAATCGAGACGTCTGTCGTCACCAGGTCGCGCATATCGGCGAACAGGTTTTTTGCCTCCTGGCCGGCGGCCTTAGCCGCAGCAAGTCGCGGCAGCGGCTCGGCGACGTCGGTCGACAGGCGTGAGAGGGTAAAGACGACCTGGTTGTTAAGCTGCGCGTTGCCGAACGGACGCAGCGAAGCCGGCACGCCTGCGGTCAACGGCTTTTCCGGCAGCGCCGCATGTTCGGCGAGATAGCGCCGCAGAGCGCCAGCGCAGAGCGCCAGCACGATGTCGTTGATCGTCACACCCCGCGACTTGGCAAGCGCCCTAACGTCGTGCAGCGGCAGCGATGAGGTCGCATAGACGCGATGAGCGGAGATCGCCCTGTTGAACGGCGTGCGGGGCATATCCTTGACGTAGCTGTAGAGAAATCGTGCGTCGCGGCCGAAATGCGGCGCGATCTTGGTCAGCGCCCTGACAACGCCCGGCAGCGACTTTACCGCCCGCCAGCCCTGGCGGATGAAATCGCCGACGGCCGTGCTTGTAAGCTCGATAAAATCGGACGGCTCGACGTCCGGAGGGACGACCCTTTGCGGCGCGCTTTCATGCTCCGCGCCCGGCGCAAAATCGTAGGTGACGCCAAGCGTCGCCATGCCCGCGACGCCATCCATCGTGCAATGGTGCACCTTGATGTAAACAGCGAAACATCCGTCCTTCAGCCCTTCGATAAAGTGGTACTCCCACAGCGGGCGGCTACGATCGAGCGGAACCGCGTGCAGCTGCGCGATCAGGGCCCGCAGCTCGTCCATGCCGCCGGGCTTCGGCAGCGCGGCATGGCGAATGTGATAGTCGAGATCCAGTTTGTCCTCGATGACCCAGGCCGGATGGTCGATGCCGAGCGGCGTCGGCTCAAGGCGACGGCGATACGAAGGCAGCAGATCGAGTCGCGCCGCTGTATGCTCGCGGAAGCGGGCAAAGAGGCTCTCCTCAGGCGACGCCGGCTTAAAGATCGTCACGCTCGCGACATGCATCGGCGTCTGGGGCGTCTCCATGTAGAGAAAGAGCGCATCGAGCAAGGAAAGACGTTTCATGGGGAACCCACGGCAGCGTACGCGCCCCTGCCTTGCGGCGCTTTTTCGGCCTTGAGGCAATGCCGAGCAATCTCATCGACGAGAAGCGGGACTAGCGCTTCCGGCAGAAAATGGCCCATGCCGGGGACAATCCGCAAGCGCGCCCCCGAGATGTTGGAGGCGGTGTCCTCGCCCCCCGCCATCGGGATCAGGGGATCTTCGGAACCGTGGAGCACCAACGTCGGGCTCTTGACGCGGCGAAGCGCTCGCACGCGGCTGGGGGCGGTCTGAATGGCGATGAGTTGGCGCGCTAGGCCATCGGGGCGATAGCTGCGGCGTACAGAGCGTCCGACCTTCGCCTGAAGTTCCGCCTCGGTCGGCGGATAGCCGGAGCCGCCGACCAAATGGAAGAACTCAATCATACGCCGGATGGCCATCGACTGGCTGCGC
>JAFAHO010000316.1 GCA_019237205.1 Hyphomicrobiales bacterium | reverse complement strand
ACCGAGCAGCTCAGCGCCTCGATCCGCAAGAACCCGCTCGCCGCGGTCGGCATCGCGTTCACGGCAGGACTGCTCCTCGCGCTGCTCACCCGCGGATAGGCGGCGATGACCAACGAGATTGTCGCATTCGCCCAGGCGCGGGCGAAGACGGCGGTGCGGCGCGTCGCTGTTCCTACGGCATTTGCGCTGACGGGAGGCCTCTTCGTCCTCTTCGCGCTCGCGGGCCTTTTTTCCGCGCTGTTCTTCTGGATGGAGCCGGAGCATGGGCCGCTTGCCGCCTCGCTGATCGTCGCCGCGGTTGCGCTCGTGCTCGCTTTGCTTGCTTTCCTGCCGCTCGCCCTCCGGCGCCCGCCTGCTCCTCCGCCGCCGCCCGACCCGATGGCGGCTCAGTTCGTGTCGTTGATGGCGCGCACCGCGCCAAACCTCGCCCCGAGGCAACTCATCGTCACGGCGGCGGTGTTGGGGGTCGCGCTTGTCCTCACCGGGCGCGGCCAAAAGAAATAGTCTCGACTGAGCGCGCACGACAACGGGGCTGTGTCCGCTGGCGGCGTCCACGCGCACGGGCGAAAATTGGTTCCGCATCGGAAGCATCGCCTGATTGGGCAGGCTACTCGACGAAATAGTCCTCGTCGATTTTCTTCACCTCATAGGTGTCCTTGATCCGCACGCCGACCCGGTGCCGGATCATCAGGTTGGCGAGCTCGCCGCCATCGATCAGCACCACGCGTTTCGAGACCCTCGTGATGAAGTCGTAGGCGGTCGAGGGAAAATACGACGTGGTGACGAACACGCCCTTGGTCGCCCGATGCCCTTCGAGGCCGCCGACGAAGTCGCGCACTTCACGCAAAGGCACGCCCTTGTCAGGGTCGAGGCGCTTGGCCTGGACGTAGACGACGTCGAGGCCGAGCTCGTCCTCCTTGATGACGCCGTCGACCCCACCGTCGCCGACCCGGCCGAGCGATCGGCCCATTTCCTGCCGGCCGCCGCCGTAGCCCATCCGCACCAGGAGGTCGACGATCAGGCGCTCGAAGAACCCGGCGCTGAAGGAATGCACTCGCTCGACGATCGCGCGCGCCAGCTCCGAATTGAGCAATTCGAAGGTGGAGGCGACCACTTCTTCGGGGCTTTCGGGCGGCGGAGTCTGCCCCGTGGGCTGCTCCGTCTTTTGCTGCCCGCGCCAGGCGGCGAATTCCGGAAAGCGCTCCAGCACTCCAAGGTCGATCTCGTTGACGCCTTCGGCAAGCAACTCGCGACCGCGATCGGTCGCGCGACAATACCCGCGCCGCGGCAATTCGATGAGGCCCGCTTTCGAAAGATAGGAGCGGGCCCAATTGAGCCGGTTGGAGAACACGGTCTGGTTGCCGCTCGGCAGCATCTGGGCGCGATCCTCGGACGAGAGTCTCAGGGTCTTGATGACCTCGTCTTCGAGCCCTGCGATGCTGATTTCGTCATGGCGTTGACTCAGCGTCTGCAGGGCGGGCAACATCAACTGTTGAAAACTCGGCAGGCTCATTTGTCCGTCCTGTTCCAATGTCATGCCTACATGCGAAAGACGCCGAAGCGCGTCGGCTCCGCCGGCGCGTTCAGCGTCGATGAAAATGCCAGCGAGAGAACTCGCCGCGTCTCCTGCGGGGTGACGATGCCGTCGTCCCACAGCCGGGCCGTCGCATAGTAGGGCGACCCCTCTGTCTCGTACTTGGCGCGAATAGGCGCCTTGAACGCTTCCTCCCCTTCCCTCGACCATTCCCTTCCCTCCGCCTCCAAACTGTCGCGCCGCAGCGTCGCGAGCACGCTCGCCGCCTGCTCGCCGCCCATCACGCTGATGCGCGCGTTCGGCCATGTGAACAGAAACCGCGGCCCATAGGCGCGTCCGCACATGCCGTAGTTGCCGGCGCCAAACGAACCGCCGACAATCAGGGTGATCTTGGGCACGTTGGCGCAGGCGACCGCGGTCACGAGTTTCGCGCCGTCCTTGGCGATGCCGCCGGCCTCGTAGCGCTGGCCGACCATGAAGCCGGAAATGTTCTGCAGAAAGAGCAGCGGGATACCGCGCTGCGCGCAGAGCTCAATGAAATGCGCGCCCTTCAGCGCGCTGTCGGAAAAGAGCACGCCGTTGCTGGCGACAATGCCGATCAGCATCCCTGAAAGCCTTGCAAATCCGGTGACGAGCGTCGTTCCGTACCGCGGCTTGAAGGCGTCGAACTCGGACCCGTCGACGAGGCGCGCGACGATCTCGTGCGCATCGACCTGCTTGCGCAGGTCGAGTGGCGCGATCCGCATGAGCTCGTCGGCGGGGTAGAGCGGCTCGACCGGCTTCCACCCCTCGATCGCCCGCTTCGGCGGACGGTTCAGATTGCCGACCGCGCGCCGGGCCAGCGCGAGAGCGTGCGCATCGTCGCGCGCGAGCGCATCGGCGACGCCCGACACGCGCGTATGCAGGTCGCCGCCGCCGAGATCCTCCGCGCTCACAGTCTCGCCGGTCGCGGCTTTGACCAGCGGCGGCCCGGCGAGAAAGATCGTTCCCTGCTTCTCGACAATGATCGTCTCGTCGGACATCGCGGGAACATAGGCGCCGCCCGCGGTGCAGGACCCCATGACGACGGCGACCTGCGCGATCCCCGCCGCCGACATCCGCGCCTGGTTGTAGAAGATGCGGCCGAAATGCTCGCGGTCCGGAAACACTTCGGCCTGATGGGGGAGATTGGCGCCGCCGGAATCGACCAGATACACGCAGGGCAGCCGATTTTCGGCCGCGATTTCCTGCGCGCGCAGATGCTTCTTGACCGTCATCGGATAATAGGCGCCGCCCTTGATCGTCGGATCGTTGGCGATGATCATGACCTCGCGGCCATGGATGAGGCCGATCCCCGTCACCAGGCCCGCGCCGTGCACGTCGCCCTCGTACATGCCGAAAGCCGCGAGCGCGCCAACCTCGAGAAAGGGCGAGCCGGGATCGACAAGTCGCGCGACGCGCTCGCGGGCCAGCAGCTTTCCCCGCGCCACGTGGCGCTCGCGCGCCTTCGGAGAGCCGCCCTCGGCTGCGGCGCACCTTCGCGATTTGAGTTCGTCGACAAGGCTTCGCCAGCCGGCGACGTTCGCCTCGTCTTCCTCCGTTGAAACGCCGAGAGCGCTTTTCAACCGCGTCATTGCCTGTCCGCTCTCCCGCCCGCTATTCACTCACTTACGTAGGGGAAATTAGATTTCGTGTGTCAACATGCGTTTATGGTTGTACACAACCTCTTTCGAAACTCATAATATGACCCAAAGGAAGCCACCTTTCGGACTTAATTCTCAACGGGCCGGGTCTCGTTGATTTTGGCGTAGTCGATGTGGCGCATCCCGCTTTCGTCGACCCAGACTATGTCCTCGTATTCGTGCCCGAACCGCACGTCCTGGGCCGCAATAATCTCCCTGGCGTGGACGGTCTGGCCCGAAGTCTCGTCGAAACCGACGATGCTGATGACAAAATTGATCTCACTCGCGACGAGCGTCGCTTCGTCCATCCCGACGAGCGGACTGTCCGCCTCGATCGGATGGAACAACAACCAGCTCAAGGCGAGGGTCGGATTCTCGGACTTGACTAGTCGCATTCGCTGGAAGCTAACCAGCCGCCTGCCCTCCGGCGACACGGTCGGGCCGATCATCCAGGTCTTGGCGGTCGCCTCGCTGATGAAATTGCTGCGCGCGTTGGCCATCCGGAACATCAGAGTCGGCACGCCATTATGCGGGGCGACGACGGGATATCGGGAGAAGATGAGCCGGGCGCGCGGACGCGAGATGCGCGCGAAGACGAGACCCGTCATCGTCGCCAGCGCCAGCATGCCGGTGAAACTCTCGACCGTGGCCACGATATGGCCATAATCCGTTTGCGGATGCAGGTCGCCGTACCCAACGGTCGAGATTGTCTCCACGCTGAAGAAGAAGAGATCAGCCAAGCCCTCGCGCGCGTTGGCGATCGGCTTGTCGCCAAGGTCGTAGATCAGCGCGAAGACGAAATTGATCGCGACGAACGCCGCCCCCAGCACGGCAATGAACACCGGCCAGGACATGGTCATCGCATTGAAGTAGATGTCCTTCCAGAGGTTGCCCTCGAGGCCCTCGGCGATGATCCGCCGCCCGCCGATCCGGCGCACCCGTGGACGCGCGGCCCGGCGCGCCCGAGTTTGGCCATTGTGCTCGTTTGCGCTCAATGCGCGCCTGTCCTTCAGACCGCTTCGTACTTTTCGATGCGCCAGGGCTCCGCCTCGGCGCCGGCGATCCAGGCCCTCCAGGCCGGCAGGGCCATGATCGCCTCCATATAGGCGCGCGTCGGCTTGGCGACTTGGATGTCGTAGACATGAAACCGGTTGACGACCGGGGCGAACATCGCGTCCGCCGCGCAGAAGCGCCCGAACAGAAATGGGCCGGCCCTGCCGAAGGTCTCGCGCGCATGCGTGAAAGCCGCCTCGATCCGGGAGACGTCGGCGCGAACCTCGTCGCTGAGCGGGATCGCCCCCGTCTTTCGGCGGAAATTGCACGGACAGGCCTGCCGCAGCGCAGGGAACCCGGCGTGCATCTCGCTCGAAAGCGAGCGGGCGTGAGCGCGCGCCGCCTTTCCCTTGGGCCAGATCGCCTTCTCGGGATAGGCCTCGGCGACATATTCGATGATGGCGAGCGACTCCCAGACGGCGATCCGGCCGTCATGCAGCGAGGGGCATTTCGCGGTTGGCGCGTAGTTGAGCATGGCCGCTCGCGTCTCCGGCCGGTCCATGGGGATCACGACCTCCTCGAACGGGATCTTGAACTGCGCAAGCAGGATCCAGGGCCTCAGCGACCATGACGAATAGGCCTTGTTGGCGACGATCAGCTTCAGCGGCATGGCGCGCATCCCAATCCATGTTGCCCGCGATTGATCGACGGGCGATAAAAGCAAGTCAAGTCAGCCGCCCTTCCATTGACGCAAAGCCGCCTCGACCCGTCGAGCCAGCCTTCCTGGAGCCTCAAAGCCGTGCCCTCGCCCAAGGTCGCGCTCGTTGTCGTCGCCGCCGGACGCGGAGCGCGGCTCGGCGCCGAGCGACCGAAGCAGTATTTGCTATGCGCAGGAAAACCGCTTCTCGCCCACACGCTCGAGGCGTTGACCTCGGCCTGGCCGTTTTCGGCCGTGATCGTCGCGATCCGCGGCGAAGACCGCGGCCTCTACGACGAGACGCTGACGCAATTGACCCGCGATGCGACGGCGGCGCTCGGACCGCCCGCGATCGGCGGCGCTACCCGGCAGCAGAGCGTGCGCGCAGGGCTCGAGGCGGTCGCTTCAGCCGCGCCCGACATCGTCCTCATCCATGACGCGGCGCGGCCCTTCCCTGCCCGCGAACTCGTCGCTCGCGCGGTTCGTGCGGCGGAGACCCACGGCGCAGCGGCCCCGGGAACTCGCTTGAGCGACACGGTAAAGCAGGTGGACGGTGAGGGCCGGGTGCTCGCCACCCCGCCCCGTGCGGTCTTGCGCGCCGTGCAGACGCCGCAGGCGTTTCGCTTCTCGCTCATTCTCGAGGCCCACCGGCGCGCGGCGGCCGAAGGCGTCGCCGAGCTCACCGACGACGTCGCCGTCGCCGAATGGGCGGGCAGGCCTGCTTACGTGTTCGAGGGCGATCCGGGAAACGGCAAGGTGACCACGATGCAGGATCTGCGCGCCGCCGAAGCGCGGCTCGCCGGCGCGGCAAGCGAGACGCGCGTCGGCCAGGGTTTCGACGTCCATGCCTTCGCGCCCGGCGACTGCCTGTGGCTTTGCGGCGTCCGCATCCTGCACGATCACGCATTGAGCGGCCATTCGGACGCGGACGTCGCGCTCCACGCGCTCGCCGACGCAATCTATGGCGCGCTGGCGGATGGCGACATCGGCGCCCATTTCCCGCCCTCGGATCCCAAATGGAAGGGCGCGCCGTCGCATATCTTTCTGGCGGACGCGGCGGAGCGCGTTCGCGCGCGCGGCGGATCAATCGTCCACCTCGACGCGACGCTGATTTGCGAGGCCCCGAAGATCGGCCCGCATCGCGAGGCGATGCGCGCCCGCGTCGCCGAGATCGCCGGCCTCGACATCGGCCGCATCGCCGTCAAGGCGACGACGACCGAAGGGCTCGGCTTTACCGGCCGGGGCGAGGGGATCGCGTGCCTGGCGACCGCGACGGTGCGGCTGCCGTAGCCGAGGGGCGGCTGAATTCCCGGCCAATCGAGAAGACAAGGCTCGCTGATTGGACAGTGTCACTATGGCGGCGCGAAGTCGGGCGATATCCTTCGCATGAACATCAACGCGTGAGAACGACGCTCACTCTCGACGACGACATTGCGGCCAAGCGAAAGGCGGAATCGCGTCGCGCCGGCCGGCCTTTCAAGGAAATCGTCAACGAGACGCTGCGCAGCGGTTTGACGGCCCGACGCCTCCGCGCCCAACAGCAAACCTTCAAGATCACCGCCCGTGATCTCGGCGATCTCAGGCCAGGGCTCTCGCTCGACAATGTGGCGGAACTGGTCGAGCAGGTGGAAGGCTCGCTTCATCGGTCTTGCCGCGCGCTTTGATTGCCGCGCCCCTCTATCCATGCGAGCTTCGGCGGACGGGAGGAGGTCGACATGGCCATTCATATCCATCACGTAAACATCCGGACGAAAGATTTGGCGGGCAGCATCGCCTTCTACACCGATGCGCTCGGCCTCACGGAGGGATACCGGCCCGATTTCGGCTTTCCGGGCGCGTGGCTCTATGACGGGGCAAGGGCGGCGGTGCACCTGAACGAGACGACCGAAGCGGCCGAAAACGTCGACAACGCGATGGATCACGTCGCCTTCGCGGTCGACCGCCTGGACGACGCGCTGAGTCGCCTCGACCGCCTCGGCGTCGCCTATTCGCGTCCGAGGGCTATTCCCGGAAGCGACATCCGGCAGTGCTTCGCCAAGGACCCGAACGGCGTCACGATAGAATTGCAGGGTCCCTGAGGCGGGCGGGTCACGGCGAAGCGCGCTCTCGTCCGGCGAATCGCTTTTCACGTCGAGACCGGCGGATTTGGCCCGGGTCTTTGTGCTAACCTCCGTGGCGGCGGAGGTTCGCCATGAGCGAGACGCGAAAGCTTGCGGCGATTCTGGTGGCGGATGTCGTCGGATATAGCCGGCTCGCCGGCGCCGACGAGGAGCGCACGCTCGCGCGGCTCCGGGGGCTCCGCAGCGATCTGATCGACCCTGCCGTCGCCGCGCATCACGGGCGCATCGTCAAGCACGCCGGCGACGGGTCGATCGTCGAGTTCAGGAGCGTCGTCGACGCTGTGCGCTGCGCCATCGAGGTGCAGAGCGGCCTTATCGAGCGCAACGCCGGCGTGCCGCCCGATCGCCGAATCGATTTTCGTGTCGGCGTCCATGTCGGCGACGTTGTCGAGGAGAGCGACGGCGACCTGATGGGCGACGGGGTCAACATCGCCGCGCGGCTCGAGGGCGTCGCCAAGCCCGGCGCGATCTGCCTTTCCGAGGACGCCTATCGGCAGGTCAAGTCGCGGCTCGATCTCAAAGTGAGCGATCTTGGCCCTGTGCAACTCAAGAACATCGCCGAGCCAGTGCATGCCTATTCACTGGAAGTCGGCAAGGCGGCTGAGCCGAAGCCGCCGCCGCCGACGCCGACCAGTGCGTTAACGCCGCTCGCGTCCAGGCGGCGTTGGGGGTCGGGCCCGCTCGCCGCAGTCGCTGCGCTCGCGTTTCTGCTCGCCGCCAGCGGCTGGTTTCTCCTCGCCGGCCGCCTGACGAAACCGGCGGAAGCCGCCCATCTTTCGGTCGTAGTGCTGCCGTTCACGAATCTTTCCGGCGATCCGTCGCAGGACTACTTCGCCGACGGCGTCACCGAGAACCTCACGACCGAACTCTCGCGCATCCGCGACAGTTTCGTCATCGCTCGCAACACGGCCTTCACCTACAAGGGCAAGAGCATCGACGCCAAAGAGATCGGCAAGGAACTCGGCGTTCGCTACGTGCTCGAAGGCTCGGTGCAGCGCGACCAAAGCAGGGTGCGCGTCAACGCACAGCTCATCGACGCCGAAACCGGCGCGCATCTCTGGGCGGACCGCTTCGAGGAGGACACGGCCGACCTTTTCAAGCTACAAGACGAAGTCGTAGCGCGATTGGCCCGCAGTCTGGACTTGGCGTTGACCAAGGCCGAAGCCACAAGGGGCTTGCGCTCCGGGAACCCGGACGTCATCGATCTCTCTTTGCAGGGTTGGACTCTGATCTGGCGCGGCTTTCAGCAACCCATGGCGGAGAGGCAGCGGAGCGTCTATGAGGCGCGGCGCCTGCTCGACGAGGCGCTCAAGATCGACCCGGACGACCCCGACGCCTTGGCGGGCAGCGCCTACACCTATGGCCACGACTATATCCAGGGGTGGGCGGCCCCCCCAACCGACTACGAAGCCAAAGTGCTGGGGCAAGTCAATCGCGCGATTGCGCGGGACCCCGACAACGTCCGGGCGTATTTCGTCAAGGCCGTTTACCTTAGCACGTCGCACCGCCACTTGGAGGCTCTCGCCGCCGCCGACGCCGGGCTCGCCGTCAACCCCAATTTCACTCCTCTGTTTTCGCCGCGGATCAACGCCGAAAACTCCCTTGGCCGCTTCGAACAAGGGAAGGCCGACGCGGAGCGCGCGATGATGCGGCTGAGCCGGCGCGACCCCTATATGGGCCGATTCCAGGTCGAGGTCGGGGATGCGGAGCTCAGCCTCGGCCATTTCGACGCAGCGATCGCCGAGTATCACAAGGCGATCGACTCGGGCCTTAGCACCTATTACGCCCACTCGAACCTGTCGGCCGCCTACGCGCAGGCGGGCAGGATGGAGGAGGCGAAAGCAGCCCTGTCGGAGGCCCGCCGCCTCAATCCCAATCTGACCGTCAGGTGGATGACCGAACACATGCCCAATCTTCCAGCCGTCTTCGACGGCGTCCGCAAGGCGGGGCTGGCGGAAGAATGAGCGAGACCCGCAAGCTCGCGGCGATCCTCGCCGCCGTCGTGGTCGGCTACTCCAGGCTCATGGGCGAGGACGAGGCGGGCACGGCGCGGGCGGTGCGCGAGCATCGCGAGGCCGCGCGGCCGATCGTCGCGAGCCACGGCGGCCGCATCGTCAAGACCACGGGTGACGGTCTCCTGCTGGAGTTTCCCTCCGTCGTCGCCGCGGTCGAATGCGCCGTCGCGATCCAGAAGCTGATGGTTGAGCGGAACGCCCCGACGCCGGAGGCGAAGCGCATCCTCTATCGCATCGGCGTCAATCTCGGCGACGTCCTGATCGAGGGCGACGACATTCTCGGCGACGGCGTCAATATCGCGGCGCGGCTGGAGGGCATTTGCCAGCCCGGCGGCGTGCTGATCTCGGGCGCGGCCTACGATCACGTGCGCGGTCGGGTCGACGCCGATTTCGTCGATCTCGGCGAAAAGCAACTGAAAAACATCGCGCGGCCGGTGCGCGCCTATTCCGTCGAAGTCTGCGCCCCCGCGCAGCCGATGCCTCCGGCGCCGACCAAATCGGCCGTGACCAGTAGGCAGGCGACGCGCGCCATGTTTGCCTTGGGCATACTCGCTGTCGCCGTCGCGGCCGGCGGGTGGTACTGGCTCATCTCCAGCCGGCCTGCCGCCGTCGCCACAGGCCCGTCCGCGCCCGCCGCCTCGAACGCCGCCGCGCCGGCCGAGGCCAGGCATCTCTCCATCGTGGTGCTGCCGTTTACCAACCTCTCCGGCGATCCCGCCCAGGATTATTTCGCCGACGGCGTCACCGAAAACCTCACCACCGAACTCTCGCGCATCCGCGACAGCTTCGTCATAGCGCGCAACACCGCCTTCACTTACAAGGGCAAGAGCATCAACGCCAAGGAGATCGGTAAGGAGCTCGGCGTTCGCTACGTGCTCGAAGGGTCGGTGCAGCGCGACCAGAACAGAGCGCGCGTCAACGCGCAACTCGTCGACGCGGAATCCGGCGCGCATCTGTGGGCCGACCGGTTCGAGGAGGACATGGCCGACCTGTTCAAGCTGCAAGATGAAGTCGTGGCGCGACTGGCCGGCAGCTTGGGCTATGCGTTGACCAGCGCCGAAGCCGAAAAAGGCGTTCGCTCCAACAATCCGGACGCCATCGACCTGACCATGCACGGTTGGACTCTGATATGGCGGGTCGCTCACAAAATGAACGAAAGGCGCGAGAAGTTCAATGAAGCGCGGGCGCTGTTCGACCGGGCGCTCCAGATTGAACCAAACAACGCCGACGCCTTGGCCGGCAGCGCTTTCACCTATTTCGTCGACTTTTTCTACGGATGGTCCGACGCCCCGACCGACTACGAAGCCGAAGTGCTGGGGCAAGCCGATCGCGCGATCGCGCTCGCCCCGGAAAATGTCCGGGCATACTTTGCAAAGGCCATGTATTTGAGCAATTCGCGCCGCCCCAGTGAAGCCCTCAGCGTCGCCGACGCCGGACTCGCCATCAATCCAAATTTCGTCTTGCTCTACGTGCCGCGCATCGGCGCCGAAAATGCCCTCGGCCGCTTCAAGCAAGCGAAGGCAGATGCTGAGCGGGCGACGCGGCTGAGCCCGCGCGACCCCTTCATCGGTATATTCCACAACGTAACGGGCTTCGCGGAGCTCGGCCTTGGCCATGTCGATGCGGCGGTCGACGCGTTTCACCAGGCGATCGACTCGGGCTTTCCCACCTATATTGTCTATGCGGGCCTGACGGCCGCTTACGTTCAGGCGGGCAAGATGGACGAGGCGAAAACAGCCTTGGCGGAGGCCCGCCGCCTCAATCCCAAACTCACCGTCAAATGGATGATCGAACGTGTGGGAGATTTTCCGGCCGTCTCGGACGGCGTCCGCAAGGCCGGGCTGCCGGAGGAATGAGCGAGACCCGGAAGCTCGCGGCTATTTTGGTCGCCGACATTGTCGGTTACAGCCGGCTCGCCGGCGCCGACGAGGATCGCACGCTCGCGCGGCTCAGGGCGTTGCGCAGCGACCTGATTGATCCGACCATCGCTGTGCATCATGGCCGCATCGTCAAGCGCACCGGCGACGGCTCGATCATCGAGTTCCGCAGCGTGGTCGACGCGGTGCGCTGCGCGATTGAAGTGCAGAGCGGCATGGTCGAGCGCAACGCCGGCCTGCCGCCCGATCGTCGAATCGATTTTCGCGTCGGCATCCATGTCGGCGACGTTGTCGAAGAGAGCGACGGCGACCTGATGGGCGACGGCGTCAATATCGCCGCGCGGCTGGAGGGCGTCGCCAAGCCCGGCGCGATCTGCCTTTCGGAAGACGCGTACAGGCAGGTCAAGTCGCGGCTCGATCTCAAAGTCAGCGATCTCGGCGCAACCCAACTCAAGAACATCGTCGAGCCGATCCGGGTCTATTCGCTGGAAGTCGGCCAGTCGGCGCAGGCAAAGCCCGCATCCTCAGCGCTGCCGGGCGACAGCGCGGCCCCGGCCGTGCCCAAACCGCGCGCCGGTTTCGCTCCGCTGGCGGCCGGGATCGCGGCGCTTCTCGTCCTCCTGGGGGCCAGCGGATGGCGCTTGCTCGGTTGGCTATCGCCGGCGCCTCAAACGCCAGCTCTTGCTTCCGCAACCGACAAACTGGCTACCGTGCCGCCCCTGTCGATCGTGGTGCTTCCGTTCGAGAATCTGAGCGGCGAGCCCGAGCAGCAATATTTCGCCGACAGCATCACCGACGATCTCACCACCGACCTCTCACATCTACCCGACAGTTTCGTCATCGCCCGCAACACCGCGTTCACTTACAAGGGCAAGTCAGTCGACGTGAAGAAGATCGGACGCGAACTAGGCGTGCGCTACGTGCTGGAAGGCAGCGTGCGGCCCATCGGCGACAAGATCACTGTCAACGCGCAGCTCGTTTCAACCGAAACGGGCGCGCACGTTTGGGCCGATCGGTTTGACGGCGAGCGCAGCCGGGTCGGCGAGTTGCAGGTGGCGTTTGTCGCGCGGCTGGCGCGTTCGCTCGATGTCGAGCTTGTGCGGGCCGAGAGCCTGCGTGCAACGCGGGAGCACGCCAACGATCCGGACGCCGTCGACCTCGCCATGCGCGGATGGGCTGCCATCAATCAGGGCGCCAACTCGATCAACCTGACGACGGCCCGAGGATATTTCGAGAAGGCGCTGGTCATCGACGCGCAGCTTCCGCAGGCGCTTCTTGGCCTGGCGCGCGCCCTCACGCTCAGGGCGAACGACTACCCCGGCGCCGATCGCGCCGACAAGATCGAACGCGCCGACATCGCGGTCTCCCCTGTCTTGTCCGAGCAGCCCGATAATGCGGCTGCGCATGTCGTGAAGAGCGAGGTCTATTTCGGAAAGGCGCAGTTTGACGCGGCGATCGCTGAAGCTAACGCGGCGATCGCCGACAACCGGAATCTTCCGGACGCTCACGCCCAGGCCGGATTCTACAAGATCTTTGTCGGACACTCCGCCGAAGCATTTCAGGAGATCGACACTGCCTTGCGCCTGAGCCCGCGCGATCCGTTTCGGTACGAGTGGGACTATTACATTTGCCACGCGTACGCGCATCTCGCGCAATGGGATCAGGCGAGCGAATGGTGCGCGAAGTCGATCGCCGCAAATTCCTCGTGGTGGGCGCCCTATGTCGATCTCGCGGCCGCCTACGGATGGACTGGACGCGACGCCGAGGCGCGGGCCGCCGTCGCCGGCCTGCTGAAGACAAGGCCAGGATTCACCGTGCAGGATTGGGCGAACATCAATTGGTCGGACAATCCGACATTTCTGCGCGAGAACCAGGGCATCGTCAAGGGCCTGCGCAAGGCCGGGCTGCCCGAGCAATGACCGAGCTCCGCAAGCTCGCTGCGATCCTAGTGGCGGATGTCGTCGGATTCATTCGGCGTCCGGAAGCGGGCGAGGAGCGCGCGGCGTCATGCGGAACATTGCGAGACGATCGGCGCTCGGCCGCCGATTTGGGTTGAAGCGATCGGGACGCGATGGCATATTCTGCCATCCACGCGCATCCCGAGGGACGCCGATGCCGACCCGAAATGTTGTCCTGACGGAGCGTCAGGAAGAGCTCATCGAGAGCCTCGTCAAGTCCGGCCGCTACCAGAACGCCAGCGAAGTGCTGCGTGACGGCTTGCGGCTCTTGGAGCGGCGCGAGGCGGAGGATGCGGGCAAGCTGGAAGCTCTCCGCTCGGCGGCTCGCGTCGGCGTCGGCGCGTTGGATCGAGGCGAATTCAAAGAATTCAGGAATATCGAAGACCTGCAAGCCTATCTGAATGACCTTTCGGAGGAGGTCGTTTCCAGAATCGACGAATAGGGCCGGCGTGGCCGGGCGGAGATGGCGCGTCCGTCTCGGCGCCGCCGCCGAGCTCGACTTCGCGAACATCCTCAGATGGGCCGCTGTGAATTTTGGTCCGCGACAATCGCGGGTCTATCGCGACACGCTCATCCAAGCGATCGGTGAGCTTGCCGACGGTCCCGATGTCGCGGGCTCGAAGGTCCGGGACGAGATCATGCCCGGTCTTCGCACGCTCCACATTGCGCGCGGCGCGGCCGTCGTGGAAGTCACTTCCTCATGTACCGCGCAGCGCCTAAGCGCACGATCGAAATCGTACGCATCCTGCACGACAGGACGGACCTTCAGCGCCACCTTCCATTTACCCCCGCCGATGGCGGGCGCTGAGGCCGCATGTGCTCCGGGCCAGGAAGCTTCAACCGAAAGCTCATCGCGCCGGGCGGCGCAGACGCTTTCCCTTGCGATGCAGTCGCCACAATGTCTCACTGCCTTACGGCGGCCGAGTCTTAGAGCATTTGTGCTAGTGTGCGGACCGTGTGGGAGGCGCGCGGATGACCGAAATCCGCAAGCTTGCGGCGATTCTGGTCGCGGACGTCGTCGGCTACAGCCGGCTCGCCGGGGCGGACGAGGACAGGACCCTTGCGCGCCTCCGGGGCCTGCGCAGCGATCTCATTGACCCGGCAATCGCCGCGCATCACGGGCGGATCGTCAAGCGCACCGGTGACGGCAGCATCCTTGAGTTCCGCAGCGTCGTCGACGCGGTGCGCTGCGCCGTCGAGCTGCAAAGCGGCCTCATCGAGCGCAACGCCGGCGTGCCGGAGGACAGGCGGATTCAATTTCGCGTCGGCATCCATGTCGGCGACGTCGTCGAGGAGAGCGATGGGGATTTGATGGGCGACGGCGTCAATATCGCCGCTCGCCTCGAAGGCATAGCAAAGCCCGGCGCGATCTGCCTTTCCGAGCAGGCCTATTGGCAGGTGAAGGGCCGGCTCGATCTCAAGGTGAGTGATCTCGGGTCAAAACATCTGAAGAATATAGCTGAGCCGATCCGCGTCTATTCGCTCGAGGTTGGCGAGCCGATAGCCGCCAGGCCGGAGCCGCTCCCGCCGGAAAAGCCCGGCCCGCCGCACCTTTCGATTGTGGTTCTTCCTTTCGCCAATTTCGGGGGCGATTCCGGGCAGGACTATTTTGTCGACGGCGTCACCGAGAGCCTGACCACCGACCTTTCGCAGATGAGCGGGATGCGGGTGATCGGGCGAAACACCGCCTTCAGTTACAGGGGCAAGGCAGTCGATCTCAAACAGATCGGACGCGAGCTCAACGTGCGCTACGTGCTCGAAGGCAGCGTCCAGCGCTCGGCCAATCGCATCCGACTGAACGTCCAGCTCATCGATCCCGAAAGTGGCGATCATCTCTGGGCGGAGCGGTTCGACAAGACCGTCGCGGACCTATTCGACATGCAGGACGAGATCGTCGCCCGCCTCGCGAACGCGCTCAACGCGCAGCTCATCATCGCGGAGGCCCGGCGCGCCGAACGGGCGCCGAGCCCGGACTCGATGGACCTCTATTTTCAAGGAATGAGCGCGTACAACCGGGGGCTCACTCCGGATCGCCTCTCGGAGGCGCGCAGGCTGTTCGAGCGCGCTCGCGCGCTCGACCCTGACAATGTCGATGCGATTATTGGCGCCGCCCGCACCGAAAGCGCGTTCGCCTGGTCGCATATGAGCGACGACCGGACCGCTCACCTGGCAGCGGCCGAGGCGCTCGCCGTCACGGCGCTGTCGATCGCGCCCGAAAAGGCGCCGGGACACGTGTGTTTGGGAGTGGTCCGTATTTACACCAATCGGGTCAGGCAGGGAATTGCAGAGCTCGAGCGGGCGCTTGCGATTGATCGCAATCTCGCGGAGGCTCACGGGTACGTCGGTATCGCCAAGTGTTTTCTAGGGCGCGCTGAAGAGACGGAACTCCATGTCCACAATGCGCTGAGGCTTAGCCCTCGCGACACTTTCGCCTACCTTTGGCGGACCTATCTCGGTGTCGCAAAGGTCTTTCTTGGCAATGACGAAGAAGCCATCACGGAGTTACGCCACGCGATCGAGATCAACCGGAATTTCCACCCGGCGCATATCTACCTCGCCGCCTCCTTGGCGGGGCTCGGTCGGCTCGATGAGGCGCGCGTCGCGGCGAAGGAAGGGCTTTCCATCGACCCCACCTTCACCATCCGCCGCTACCGCGCCGATGCGCCGAGCGACAACCCCGTCTTTCTCGCCGGGCGACAGCGCATTTACGAGATGATGCGAAAGGTTGGGATCCCGGAAGTATAGGCCCTCCGCGGAAGAAGCGCGCGTCCCGCTTTTTGCCGGGTTGGCGGTCGAGCCGAGGCTTCAGCCTTCATTTCTGCGCGCAACAGGCGCTGGATTTCTGCTATTTTTGCTCCGGCCGAGGGGCGCGTCATGACCGGAACCCGGAAGCTCGCAGCGATCCTCGTCGCCGACGTCGTCGGCTACAGCCGGCTCGCCGGGGCGGACGAGGACAGAACCCTCGCGCGCCTTCGGGGCCTGCGCAGCGATCTCATTGACCCGGCAATCGCCGCGCATCACGGGCGTATCGTCAAGCGCACCGGCGACGGCAGCATCATCGAATTCCGCAGCGTGGTGGACGCGGTGCGCTGCGCCATCGAGGTGCAGACCGGCCTCATCGAGCGCAACGCGGGCGTGCCGGAGGACCGGCGGATTCAATTTCGCGTCGGCATCCATGTTGGCGACGTGGTCGAGGAGGCCGACGGCGATCTCATGGGCGACGGCGTCAATATCGCCGCGCGGCTAGAGGGGGTTTGCTCGCCCGGCGCGGTCTGCCTTTCTGAGGACGCCTACCGGCAGGTCAAGTCGCGGCTCGATCTCGCTGTAACCGATCTCGGCGCGGCCCAACTCAAGAACATCGCCGAGCCGATCCGGGTCTATTCGCTTGAAGTCAGCCAGCCGGCGCAAGCGAAGCCCGCGCCGGCCCCGACTCCAGTAAGATCCGCCCCGCCGCGGCTCTCGTTGGTCGTGCTGCCGTTCGCGAACATCGGCGGCGATCCGGAGCAGCAACATCTCGTCGACGGGGTCACCGAGAGCCTGACGACAGACCTGTCGCGGATACGACGCGCGGTCGTGATCGCGCGCAATACGGCGTTCACCTACAAGGGCAAGCCGTTCGACGCAAAGACGATCGGGCAAGAGTTGAACGTCCGCTATGTCCTCTTGGGCAGCGTTCAGCGCGCGGGGAATCGCTTGCGCGTCAACGTGCAGCTCGTCGACGCCGCGACCAGCAGTCATCTGTGGGCCGAGCGGTTCGACAAGCCGCTCGCCGATCTGTTCGACATGCAGGACGAAATCGTCGCGCGCCTGGCGAACGCTCTGAACGCGCAGCTCACCGCCGCCGAGGCGCGACGCGCGGAACACGCGCTGAACCCCGACTCGATGGACCTCTATTTCCAAGGTTTGGCCAGGCTCAACAGGGCTTGGACCCCCGCCATTATTGCGCAAGCGCGCAGCTTTTTTGATCGCGCGCTCACCGCCGATCCCGGCAATGTCGACGCGCTGATTGGCTCCGCGCGCGCCGACGCGGTCGACGCCTCAAGTTCCTTTGCTGCCGATCCGATGACGGCCTTCGCGGCGGCCGAAACGAAATTGACCAAAGCCTTGTCGTCCGCGCCAGATCATGCCCGTGGCCATCACCTGTTGGGATTTGTTGAGATATTGACCAGGCGCGCCGCGCTGGGGATCGCCGAATGCGAACATGCGTTGGCGTTGGATCGAAATCTCGCCGGCGCCCACGCAACGATCGGAATTGGCAAGGTTCTCATTGGTCGCGCCGAAGAAACCGAGGACCAGATTGGCTCCGCCCTGCGCCTCAGTCCGCGCGACACGATGGCTTACATTTGGATGACTCACGTGGCCATTGCAAAGAACATCCTCAGCCGTTGGGACCAAGCCGTCTTGTGGTCTCGACGGGCGATCGAGGCCAACCGAAATCATCCGGTTCCCTGTTTTGCGTTGGCCGTCGCCCTCGCGCACCTTGGTCGACTGGACGAGTCTCGTGCCGCGGTCCGGTCCGGTCTCGCGCTCAACCCGGCCTTCACCGTCTCCCGCGCCCGCTCGGCCTGGACGGCGATGAGCGACGACCCTACCTATCTGACCCAGCTCGAGCCCGTTTTCGACGGCATGCGCAAGGCCGGAGTCCCCGAACAGTGACCGCGCCCGCCCGCAGGCAAATCGGAAGGACAAGGCTTCGTCCGCGCTGCCAAGCGCGCGCTAAAGCCAGCGGCGGGTTCGAGCGGAATACGCCGTCCATGCGTTGCCGAAGGTCTCGGCGAGCATGCGCTCCTCGAGGGGAATGAAGCGCATTTCGATGATCGCCGTGAACCCGGCCACGACGAAGAACGGCGAGAGGCTTCCGATCAGCATCGCGACGCCGACGAGGATCAGGATCATGCCGAGATACATCGGATTCCGGCTGATGCGGAAAACGCCGTCGGTCAGCAGGGCCGAGGACCGCTCGAACGGCTTGATCGTCGTCGCGCGCGCCTTGAACGCGCGATCGGCGGCGAGATTGAGCCAGACGCCGGCGGCGATCGGAGCGAGGCCGAGGACCCGCCACGCCCAGGGCAGAACGTCAGCCACCGGCAGCAGGAGGGCGAGCGCGGCCATGAGGCCGAGGCTCGCGAGAAAGTAGGTCGGCGGCAGCAAAGTCTTCGGCATCGCGCCCTCCGGCCCTTCCAAGGCTCTCCCCGCTGCGCCTCGAAGGGATATTCGCGCCGGCGCGCTGACAGCGGCAATCTCTGAGAACCGGCCTCTTCTCTCCGGCCGGACGGATCCATGGCTCCCTGCTTCCGGAGTGAACACAACAATACGAACGCCGCCCCGGCAAGTCAGCGCGCCCAGAAATTTACTCCATCGCAACTTTGTATATCATGTTGAAACTGGGCAACTGGACAGAAAAAACGCCTAACCCTATGGAATCGCCCGCACGCGGACAAAAATGCGCGGGCGCCTCTAGCGGCCCTTCTTAACCGCCTTTTCGTAGACCACTTCATAGGGCGCGAAGCCCGAACGTTCATAGCTCGCGCGCGCGGCGTTATTCGCAGCCAGCGCCCACATGCGCATTCGCGACACGCCCGTGGCGCCGAAATGCGCCTCCATCACATCGAGGAGCCGCGAGGCGATGCGCCGGCCGCGGTAAGGCTTCAGCACGCAGAGGTCCGAGACAAAACCGAAGCGGTTCGAGTCCGCCGTTTGCGCGATGTTGTCCTCATTGACGATCCAGCCTGCGACGAACCCGGCGAAGGCGCCGTCGACTTCGGCGACCAGCGCCGCCCCGGCCTTCGCAGCCTCTCCGAGCATCCATTCGAGATAAGCGTCGGCGATCGCTTCGCCCGGCAGGCGGGAATCGTGTAGCCGGCGCTCGTGCTCCTGGAGCTCGACGATCGCCCCCCGCAGACGCGGCCGGTCCAATGGCGTCGCGGGTCTGATGGATAGTTCATTCATGCGTCGATCCTGCCCCAAGTCACGGCGACAATCAGCTGAAGGCCCGACGCAGCATCCCCCTCGCCAGTCGCGGCTCCTCGAAGCGCAGCGTCACCGGCAGCGTCAGGACGGCGCGGGCGTATTTCGGCGAGAGGCGCACGCGGTCCTTCTCGGTGGTGGCCAGCAGCGCGCCCCGCGCGCCGGCTTCCTCGATCAGCGCCTCGATTTCGCGGGGCTTGAAAAAATGGTGGTCCGGGAAACTTCGGGTGGCGACGATCTGCGCGCCGACCCGGCGCAGCGTCGCGTAGAACTTGTCCGGCCGCGCGATGCCGGCAAAGGCCAGGACCTCCCGGCCGATCAGCGGCGCCGCGGCGAGCGCGTCCGGCTCGAGATTGGCGCGAAGGATCGGCTTGCCGGGAATCGACTGCGAGATGCTTTGAACCGCCGCCTCGTCGCCGCCGATGACGATGAGCGCCCGCACAAAGGGCGCCTGCGCCGCAAGAGGCGCGCGCAGCGGCCCAGCCGGAACGCAGAGCCCGTTGCCAAACCCAGTCTCGCCGTCGACCGCCGCGAAGGCGAGGTCCTTCGCGAGCGCCGGATTCTGCAGCCCGTCGTCGAGGATGAGCGCGTTCGATCCGGCCTCGACCGCCCTCCGCGCGCTTTGCACGCGATCGGCGCCGACCCAGCAGCGCGCGACCCTGGCGAGCAACAGCGGCTCGTCGCCGACAATGCGCGCGTCGTGGACGTTCGGATCGACCTCGACCGGATCGGCGCGCTTCGCCCCGCCGTAGCCGCGCGAAAGAAACGCGACGCGCCTTCCGTCGGCGATCAGCATCTGCGCAAGCGCGAGCGCGGCCGGCGTCTTGCCCGCGCCGCCGGCGACGAAATTGCCGACGCAGATCACCGGAGCGCCGGCTCGCTCTCCCCCTTCGGCCATCCGCCGCGCGGTCGCGAACCCGTAGAGCGCCCCAATGGGCTGGAGACCACGCGCGAGCGCCGTCGGCTTCCGGATCGCCCAGAAGCCGGGCGTCCTCACGGGGCCGGCGCCGGCAGGAGCGGCGCGAGCGCCCGCATCGAGCGCTCAACGGCGCCGGCCCGCCGCTCGACCGTGTCGCCGGCCGCGCGCGCCATCGCGCGCAGGCGCGCCGTGTTCGCAAAGAGGGCGACCAGGGTTTCGCCGAGGTCCTCAGGGCGCCCAATTTCCAGCGCCCCGCCTGCCTCATCGAGCGCAGCGTAGGCGTCGCGAAAGTTGCCGACCATCGGCCCGTGCAGAATCGCCGAGGCCAGCCGCGCCGGTTCGATCGGATTCTGACCGCCCCCGCCGACGAACGACTTGCCGACGAACACGACGCCCGCCAGCCGATAGAAAAGCCCAAGCTCGCCGATCGTGTCGCAGATGTAGACCGCCGTTCCCTGCCCCGGCCGGGCGCCGCGCGATCTCAGCGCGCAGGCGAGCCCCTGCGCCTCGAGTTCGCGCAGGATCTCCTCGCCCCGTTCGGGATGTCGGGGCGCGATCAGCGTGAGCGCGTCCGGGAACACCTCGATCAGGCGCTTGTGCGCTTCGGCCGCCATCCGCTCCTCGCCCGCGTGGGTCGAGGCGGCGATCCAGATCTGGCGCCCGGAGGTCAGGCCCGAGAGCTCGGCCAGTTCGCACCGGTCGGCAGGCAGCGCCGGCGCGTCGAACTTGATGTCTCCCGCGACCAGGACATTGGGCGCGCCGAGGGTGAGCAGCCGTTCGCCGTCGTCCTCGCTGCGCGCGAGGCAGATATCAAAACGCCCGAGCAGCGCGCCGATGAACCGCGGCGCCTTTCGCCAGCGGTTGAACGATCGTTCGCTCATCCGTCCGTTGATGATCGCCAGCGGCGGGCCGGCGCGCTTGGCCTCGACGATCATGTTGGGCCACAGCTCCGATTCGGCGAACAGCGCCGCGTCGGGCCGCCAATGGGCCAGAAAGCGGCGCAGAAAAAAGGGACTGTCCAGCGGGGCGTATTGATGCAGCGCGCCCGGCGGCAGGCGTTGCGCCAGAAGCGCGGCCGAAGTGACTGTCCCGGTCGTCACAAGGGCGCTCGCGCCCGTCCTGGTGATGCGTTCGACGAAGGGCAGCAGCGAAACCGCTTCGCCGACGCTCGCGCCGTGCAGCCACACGAGGCGTCCGGTGGGGCGGGCGCGCTCCGGCTGCCCCCGGCGTTCGCCGATGCGGATCGGATCTTCCTTGCCGCGCTTGAGCCGCATCGACAGAAACGGCCCGGCGAGCGGCGTCCCGAGCGCGGTCAGGAGCCGATAGCCGATCAGCGACAGAGGCGCCTTCATGCCGTTCTCAATTGCGCGCCGGGATCCGTTGCGCCGACCATGGCGTAGGCGCGTCGATGCGCCTCGTCCAGACCTTCCTGCACGGCGAGCCGCGCCGCCTCCATCGTCGCGTCGTCCGCCTCGGCGGACACGGGAATGTAGTCGCCGGCGACGACGATCACCTGGCTGAAGGGGAGGCCGAGCGTAGCGCGGTCCCAGGTGTTGAACTGGATGCGGCGGCTTGCGACCACGGCCATGGGGACGATCGGTCGCCCGGAAAGCCTGGCGAGGGTCACGATGCCCATCCCAGCGACCCTGGCGGTCTTCGGGACGTCGGCGGTCAGGGCGACGGACGCGCCGGACTCGAGAAGGCGCAGCAGCTCGCGCATGGCGGGCGCCCCGCCCTTGTAGTACTGGCGGTCGGCGGGGCCGCCCGAGCCGCGAACCGGCATGATTCCGAGACGTTGCAGGGCAAGGGCTTGGGGGCCTGCGTCTTCATGCCGGGAGATGAGCGCCGCGAGCGGACCCATGGTGTCGGGCCGTGCGAAAGGCATCATCAGATGCTGCCCGTGCCACATCGCCGCAATCAGCGGCGTCCTGCCCCTGCTATATTCGTCGAGGTCCTCGGGAAAGGTCGAAAAGCCGCTGGTGCGCCGCACGAGCCGCAAATAGGTTGCGAGTAGGAAACCGATCGCCCCCTGGCCGAACACCGACCTGCCGATGCGCCTTGCCATGAAACGCTCAGGCCGTCCTCGTGGGCGGCGCGAGGTCCGGCTCGATCAGGCGATGCAGGTGGACGACATAATAGCGCGTCTGGGCGCTGTCGACCGTCTGCTGCGCCTTGGCGCGCCACGCCTTCTCGGCGCTTGCATAGTCGGGAAAAAGCCCCACGATGTCGAGTCTGGCCGGGTCGCGGAATTCGTGGCTGTCGAGCGATTTGAGTTCGCCGCCGAATACAAGGTGCAGGCGCTGCGGCTTCACTTCCTCGTGAGCATTCGGATCGGAGGACGGCATGGTCGGTTTCCCCTGAAAATCGGACGCGCGGCGCGCGGGGCGGCTTTGCCCTCGCGGCGGCGAAAACGCAAGTCTTCGCACGCCTGGCAACCTCAAACGCCCGCAGCGGCGCGAAAGGCCTCAAGCAATCGCAGCGCCAGCGGCTCGGGGACGCCAAGGAGCGCGCCGCGCCGGATATGCCTGGTATTATAGAGCAATCGTTCGCCCGAGCCGCCGGTGAGCCTCGCGCCCGCTTCTTCCAGCAGGAGATCCGCGGCGGCGATGTCCCAGTCGTGCGAATTTGCCCCCGCCACCGCAAAATGGATCGCCCCGCGCACGACCAAGCAGAGCCGGTAGGCGAGCGATGGCACACGAGGCGCGATGTCCACGGTCGCGCCGAGCCTCGCCCCCATCGCCTCAAGAATCGGCTTTGGGCCGGCGGCGCTGAAGCGCCGGGGATCATAAGCGCCTGCGACCGCGATCGGCGCTTCGTTGAACGTCGCGCCGCCGCCGCGCGCGGCGGCGTATGTCTCGTCCAGCGCCGGCGCGTGGACGACGCCCGCGACCGGGCGGCCGTCGACGACGAGCGCCGCAGAGACCGCCCAGCGCGGGTCGCCCGTGACGAAGGCGCGCGTGCCGTCGATCGGATCAACGACCAGGAGGGAGCGTCGCTCGAGACGCTCCGCATCGTCCGCCGTTTCCTCCGAGAGCCATCCCGCGTCCGGAAACGCCTCCCGGAGGCGCCGGTTCAGGAGCGCGTCGGCCGCGAGATCGGCCTCCGTCACCGGCGACCCGCCGAACTTCGACTGAACTTCGGCCGACGTCGCTGCCCCAAGCCGGAAGAACCCGAGCGTCAGCGCCCCGGCCTCGCGCGCGGCGGCGGCCAAACAGTCGCGCGCGGCGAGCGCGCTCCGATCCGCGTCGACGTTCAAAGAATATTCCGGGGTTCGAACAGGGATTCGAGGCTCGGCTTTAGCCGTCCGGCAGCCGCGATGCAATCCGGAGAGCGATGGGCTCGCCTCGCGATTGTTGGCGTTTCGGGAGTTCGTGGAGAGAGAGTCGATGGATTGGTCCCGACGACGCGGACAGACCCCGACACTGATGGTCTTTCAGGCCGCAGGAGAGCTGAAGGAACACCCGGGTTCGCCCTGTCGGACGGCGGGGGCGCGTGCTACCCTTGGGACCCGATCTCGAGGCGAGCGCGCACCGGTGAATGAAGTCCCCGCCCAGTCCGATCGAATGCGCCTGGCGCCCTTCGCGACCAGTCCGCTCCTCGATCCGCGTCTCGGGGACATGGAAAACGACCATTCCGCCACCAAGCAGCGCTCGCTTCTGGCGATCGCCGGCTCCCTTCTCGCCGAAATTAGCCTGACAAAGCTCGCGTTTGCCTGGTTTGTCTCGATCCTGCTGCCCGCGGTCCTGCTGGGTCTCGCCCCGCTCGTGCTGACCGCCTGGATCGGAGAGGCGTCCGGTCGGCTTGCTGAGGCGACGGGGGTCGGCGCGGCGATCGTCGTTCTGGCGGTCCTTGCTGTCGGATGGATCGGCTGGCGCCCGCTCTTCCGCGTCGCCGAGACCAATTTCTGGTCGCTGAACGCGTTGGCGGTCCAACCCGGCTACGCGTTCTGGCGCGAGGCGCTCCGGCATGTGACCGAGCGATCGCTCAACCGCAAGAGTGGGACCGAACTGGCGCGCATTCGCTCGCTGAGCTGCGCGGGCGCCGGAATCCTTCTTTTGGCCGTCGCGGGGCTGGTCGCCTTCGCCGTCTGGCCGGAGACGCGGTGGATCGGATCGGTGACTGATCTCGCCTCCCCGCGCCTCTTCATTTTTCCGACGATCGCCAACACCATCGTCATCATGTCGGCCTATCTCGCGGTCGCGTCGCTCGTCTGGGGCTTTGCCGACGCTGGCGCCGACCAGCCGCTCGACCTCGAGGCCTTTGACGCCGCGCCGCCGGGCGCCCGCAACTGGCGGGTCGCGCATCTCTCCGACGTTCATGTCGTCGGCGAACGCTACGGATTTCGCATCGAAAGCGGACGCAACGGCCCGCGCGGCAACGAGCGACTCGAACAGGCATTTGTCCGGCTTGCCGCCCTGCACGCCGAACAACCGGTCGACCTCGTGCTCATCAGCGGCGACATGACGGACGCGGGAACGTCGGCCGAATGGGCCGAATTTCTGGACATCGTCCGGGCGCATCCCGAACTCGCCCGGCGGATGCTCATTCTGCCCGGCAACCATGACGTCAATATCGTCGACCGAACCAATCCGGCCCGTCTCGATCTGCCGTTCAGCCCAATCAAGGCTCTGCGCAAGATGCGCGCGCTCTCCGCCATCGCCGCCGTCCAGGGCGAACGGGTGCTGACGGCCTCCGCCACCGAGGCGCCAGGCCCAACGCTGTCGGATGCGCTCGAGAGCCGCCGCGCCGCGATCGAGGACTTGGCCGGCAATGGCGGCTTCGAGCGAGCCAGCGAGCTCGCCCACCTTTGGCATGAGCTCTTCCCGCTTATCCTCCCGCCCGACCCGGAGGACGGCCTCGGGGTGGCGATTCTCAACTCGAACGCAGACACCAATTTCTCGTTCACCAACGCGCTCGGCCTCCTCTCGGTCAGGCAGGCGCTTCAGCTGACCCAGGCGTTCGATCGTTTTCCGAGAGCCCGCTGGATCGTGGCGCTGCATCATCACCTAATCGAATATCCGATGCCGGTTGCGGCGTTCTCGGAGCGGGTCGGAACCGCGCTCATCAACGGCAGCTGGTTCCTGCGCGTTTTGAAGCCTTACGCGAGCCGGATCATCGTCATGCACGGGCACCGCCATAAGGACTGGATCGGCGCATGCGGGGGGTTGAAGATTGTATCGGCGCCGTCGCCGGTGATGGCGAAGAACGCTTCGCCGACTCATTTTTATATCCACGCGCTCGCCGCCGGTCCCGGCGGGAGTCTCCGTCTCCTGACCCCTGAGCGCGTGGAGGTCGGGGCGGCCGTCGACGCCCGGAACGCGTTGCAGTCCAGCGGCGCCAGCGCCCTCGCCCCAACACTCCAGTAAGCAGGTCCGAAGCGGCTGCGGGACGCTATTCGAGCGCGCGGCTCGGGATTCAAGTTCCGGCAGCGATTAAACAAAGCCGCCGTGAAAATAAAATTCGCTGAATGAACCCTGATTTATCAAATCGACAAGATGTCGCCAGAAATTCAGAGCACGTTACCCAACGTACTGGAAGGATAAGCCTCCCTTTGTCATCAGAATGTCAAGGAGGAAAGGATGAAAACATTTGTTCTTGCTTCGGTGACGCTCGGATTGGCGCTGGCGGGCCCTGCGGCGGGTTCGTCCGCGGCCTCGAACCCGCTCCGGAGTGATCCCATGGCGTTTCATAAGGTCCTTGGCCCTCGTCAAGCGGTTGACTCGCGCGCGGTAGCCTATGCGCATCCGACGTTGTTTCCCATGTTTGGGCGGTCGGCTAGCCCGTCCATCATTTACGACAGCAGCGGCCACGAAGCGGACGGACTGAGCCGCAATCCGGACGATTGCGTTAGGTGGGGTTGCGTCGACAACAACTGAAGACGCAAGGGTCAAACGGCCCGGCTCGCGCTCAAACGCCGAGCGCGGGCGGGCGTCCGCCCTAGCTCGGGTCAGGCGCCTTCAGGGGCTTCGGCGCGGCGCCGCCGAGCAGACCTGCGATCCGTCCGGATCGAGGGATAGTGGGCGCAGAAGGTCAAGGCGGCGATCGCAATCGGCACGCCAATGAAGGCGCCGAAGAGGCCCCACAGGAACGTCCAGAAGAAAACGGCGAACAGCATGACGGTCGGCGAGATCGCGAGCGCGTGCCCCGACACGCGCGGTTCGACATAGCTGCCGACGACGGACTGGATGATGTTGAGGCAGATGAAGACGAAAAGCGCCGCTTGCCATGTGCCGAATTGCGCGATCGCGAGCAGGGTCGGAAAGAGGGTCGCGATGAATGGGCCAATGACGGGAACGTAGTTCAGCGCAAAGGCGATGACGCCCCATTCCACCGCAAATTGCAGGCCCACCGCGAAAGCAAAGCCGCCGACCAGCAGGCCGGTCAAGAGACTCATCGACGTCCGCACTTCCATATATCTGCGGAACTTTTGCGCTGTGTCCGCGGACGCCGAGAGGAGAACTTGCGCGGTTTCCGGCGGGAGAAAGGCGCGCACCCTGCCGTGAAGATCGTCGACCTCGATCAGGCCGAGAATAACGTAGAGGAGGGTGATGAGCCAAAAGCTCAGCGTTGTGTTGACCCGGCCGCTGATTTGCTGCGCGCTGCGCAGCATCCAGTCGACATTGAAATGCTGGGCCCACAGTCCCGCAACTGAAATGCCGTGCCCGTCCAGCCACCCAACTACGGCGTCGTAGATCGCCTGATAGCGGCTCGAGTCGGCGATCAGCGATCGCCCTACCCTGCCAAAGCCCCACACCACCAGCGAAGCCAGGCCGAGCATGACCGCGACGGTCGCGACCATCGTGATCATGAGCGCGATCAGCGCTGGCATCCGCGCCTGCAGCCAATATTGCATCGGCCAGACGAGCGCGATGATGAAAAGGGCGAGGGTCAGCGGCGCGAACACGCCCTCCGCCTGATAGGCGGCGGCGGATAACGCCACCGCGGCGATGAGCGCTACCGAGGCCTTGAGTGTCGAGTCAGACATCATTCGCCAAGGTCCCTCGCCACGGTCGCCCGCGTGCCGGCGACGGCTGCGCGCAGATCAGCCGAGAGGGAGCGCACGGCGCAGCGCCCATAGCCGAATGCCGACGACTGCGCTATCCTCCAGCGTCCCTCAGCAGCGCTTCGGCGATCGACTGCCATTCCTCGTCGAGCGAGGTTTTGCAGACAGGCTTCTTTGCGCGGCGGTACCAGTAAGCGGCGTTGCCGGCGTCGCCCTCCTTGCGGTGCAGATAGGCGTGCACCCAGTCGCCGGCGCCGCCCTCATCGGCCTGCGCGGCGTCGTGCGCGCCGTCCCAGTCGCCCTTCGCGTCGAGCCAAAGCGCGCGCAGCGCATGGCTGAGGGACGCGGGAGG
>JAFAHO010000169.1 GCA_019237205.1 Hyphomicrobiales bacterium | reverse complement strand
CGTGGGTTCTTCGATGTCGTCTTCTGCTCGATGGCGATTGCGGGCGAGAGGCCGTCGATCTGGTCGACGTCCGGCTTCTGCATCATTTCGAGGAACTGGCGCGCATAGGCCGAGAGCGACTCGACATAGCGCCGCTGGCCCTCGGCGTAGATCGTGTCGAAGGCGAGCGACGACTTGCCGGAGCCGGAGAGGCCGGTGAACACGACGAGCCTGTCGCGCGGGATGGCGAGATCGATGTTCTTCAGATTGTGCTCGCGCGCCCCGCGAATCGTGATCGCGCGCCCGCCAAACAGGGCTTCGATGTCCGGGCCGTCCTTGGCCTCGCGCGGCGGCGGAGAAGACTTGGCGCTGGCCATGCGGCTCCTCAAACGAAATCAGGCTTCGCGGCGCGAATCACGCTTGCGCGCGTCGAGCGCCGATGCTAGAACAAACAAAGAACAAGGGGAAGCGCCCAGGCTGACGCGCCGTCCCAGGGTTTATGGTCAATGTAAGCGCGGCGGCGCTCCTTCCCAAGCGTCTTCGCGCCGAAGTGTGGACAAGTCTGGCCAACTCGCGATTGGACGCCTCGCGTCCGCCGCTTTCGGCTATGGGTAGTGGCAAGGAAGCGCCCAAGGGGCGTGAGAGGAGCGTAACATGGCGGGCAGCGTCAACAAAGTCATTCTCATCGGCAATCTGGGCAAAGACCCGGAAGTCCGGCGGCTCAATTCCGGCGATCAGGTGGTGAGCTTTTCGGTCGCCACCTCCGAGACTTGGCGCGACAAGACAAGCGGAGAGCGCAAGGAGCGCACCGAGTGGCACAATGTCGTGATTTTCAACGAGAATCTCGGCAAGGTGGCGGAGCAATACTGCAAGAAGGGCACGAAAGTTTACATCGAGGGCCAGTTGCAGACCCGCAAATGGCAGGACCAGAGCGGCCAGGATCGCTATACGACCGAAGTCGTTCTTCAGCGCTTCCGCGGCGAATTGCAGCTGCTCGACTCCCGCGGGGGAGGCGAAGCCCGCGACAGCGTTCCCGACGAGGGCGGCGCCCGCAGCTTCAACCGCGCTTCCGGCGCCGACCGCCGCCCGGCGCTGTCGAGCGGCGGAAGCGCCGCTGGCGCTGGGCCGGGGCCCATCGACGACGACATTCCGTTCTGAATCCCCTTCTCCCCGCATGGCGGGCGCACGGCGCGGAGAGGACCCGGGTGAGGGACCTGGCCTCTGGGTTCGGACAGCGGCGGCCCGCTGACGGGGAGGAGGAGCTGGCGGCGTCGCCGACACGAGCGCCGGACTTCCTCCGCCCCTCTTGCGGGCCCTTGCGGGAGAGGGGTTGGGGGAGCGTCCTCAGCCCGCGTAGCCCTTCGTTCCGCCTGGTCGCGACTGGCGGCGCGGCGCTCGCTAGTCCACCAAAGGCCGCGGCTTCGCCGCCTCGGCGAGCGCCTTAACGCCGTCCAGCGGCGCATGCATCAGGTCCCATGAGATGATGAGCCCGGCAGCATTCGCCGCGCGGCCAGCGTTGACCATGTCGAAGACTTGCGCCGGCTTGATGTCGATGATCCCAGGCTGGCTCACCAGCTCGAGGCCGAAATAGACCGGAACCGGACGCATCGCGCGGACGGCGGCCTCGATCTCCGCCCGGATGAATGGCAGCGGAACCGCCGAGTCCCGCGTTCGACTGAGCATCTCTCGTTCAAAGGACGAAACATGGCGGGCGCACCAGTCCACGACCCGCGCCTCGCCAATGTTGAGCAGCCGAGCGACGCCCTCAATCAGCGCCGGAATCTCGAGGCGCAGGCTTGCCGGGCCAAGGGCCGTCCGGTAGGTCATCGGCTTCGCCCAGGCGCAATGCTGCGACAGGCGCCGATAGCTTTGCCCCACAATCGGCGCAAGGAACGGCGAGAAAAGGTCGAGCGAAACCGTGCGGCCTAGAGCGCCGACGTCGTCAGCGATGCGCGCGACGAGGCTGGTGACGGAATCGGCTCGAAAGCGAAGGAAGCGCGAAAGAAGGGGATTGGCGAAGGCGAACGCGTCCGGCCAGGACGCAAAGTCGGCGCGGCTTCCGCCAGCCGGCGCCGCGTCGAGTTCGATCGCCCGATCCGCAAGCATTTTGACGACGGCGTCGAGGTCCAAACCGACGGCCTTGGCCTCGCGGCGGCAGTGGTCGCGAAAGCATGACAATGCTTCGTCGATGCCGTTGGCCGGCGAGGGGAAGCGTATCTTGTCGAGAAAAACGCCTTTGAAGGCGTAACGCCCCAGGAGCTCGCGAAGGCGCCGAAGCGTTTTCTGGCGGACCGCCGGATTGTTGGGGCAGGCGAAGCGGAAAGTCTCCTCAACCTCGCCTCCCTTCTCGGCCCACCCTCCCCAACCGCGACTGCGCTCGCCCTTCCAGTTCACGACGAGGTCCGAATCCTCCATCCCCTCGATATCGGAGAGGACGCCGTACCAAAGATAGACGTCGTCAACGGGCCTGCTCGGGGCGCACAACTGGCGAAAAACTTCAGGCGCCTCGCGAAAACCGACTGCGAGAAGGTCGAGGTTGATGGCCTCGCGGACGCGCTGCACGGCGTCCAACATTCGGGACGGATCAAGCGCGGAGCGCGGCGAGTGGGAGGTCGAAAGTTGCGCTCCGATTTTCCAGTTTCCGGTCATGCCCGACTTGAACAGTAAACTGACCCTCGCGCGTGCAAGGCATTGATATCATTGAGGGCAGTGAGCTGTTTTTCCCAAAATGTAGTGCTACGTTTGCACAGTTCTTGCTCTTGATATTTGGCGACGAGTCGGATTCCGTGGTGCTCGATAGCGAGGGCCCATGTTCTTCCGCCTCAAGAGGTCCGGCAAGCGCGGCTACGTGCAGATCGTCGAGAACACGCGCGACGGCGCGGCCGTGCGCCAGAGGGTGA
>JAFAHO010000260.1 GCA_019237205.1 Hyphomicrobiales bacterium | reverse complement strand
CCTTCAACGTGGTCATCGGATCACTCCTCTTTCGCGTAACACCGCGTCCACCATCGTCCAGAAGTCGGCGAGCAACGTCGCCGCGTCTCGGTACTCGTAGGGCCGGATGCTTCGCAGCCGGTGGCGATGGTCCTGCGACTCGCCGCGCCTCTGCCGCCCGACCGGGTGGGCATTGTCAAACCCGACCGGCCGCTCGCCCTCCGGCCCGTACAGCGTGAGCGAGTAGTCGATGCCATGCGGCTTCTCCGGCGACACCGGCACCCGCGTCACCACGAACCGGACCCAGTGGCCACCCGCCGGGTCCACCACGAGAACCTGCCCGTCGAGGTCGAGAAGCACATCGAGGGTCGGGTCACGCGGCTCCATCGGGCATATAGTTATCAGATTGAAGCAACTATTGCAAGGTAGGGCTCTCGGCGGCGGTCGGCATGACGGGTGGCGCTGGGACCGCTGAAGTCACTGGCCAATTTGCCAAAAGCGGCGCCAAATCGTTTCGGGCGGCACCCCCCTAACCCACTGACTGACCATAGCAATCCGAGCGCAGGGCCGCGTTGCTTTTATCTTGCCGTCCCCGCCCCCGTCCCTACCGCCCCCGAAATCCACCCGCCACTCCCCTCCTTGCCGCCGCCGAAACAGCTTGGAGAGAACGGCCATTCTGCCCTAAACGGACGCAGGGATCGCCACGGGATCCGAGCTTCAAAACCATTTCCGCGGACGAGACGAAGAACACTTTTGGGCTGAATGATCGACACCGTGCGCGCAAATCCGCTGCCGATCGAGAAGCACGGACACTGCGCGGTGGTGTTGGTCGCGGTGGAAGGATATGAGCGGCTAACAGGTTGCGCGAAGGCAGGGCCGAAGCAATCCAATCGCACGCTGGCCGTTCGTCAATCGCGACCAATCAGGTGATTTTCGACACCGAAGGCGCACGCGCATCCCACTTCGCCCGATGTCTCCAGTGCCAGAAGTGGGATGGTTGTCAGGCGAATCGAAGATGGTCTCGTGGATAATCGCACTCGCAGCAGGCTATTTTGCCGTAGGTCTCACTTTCGTCTTCGCAGGGCCGGCCGCAAGACTACGGCGATATGAACTGGAAAGTTTGGAATGCCAGGCAGACGATCAACCACGTTGGAAACTGATCGCCTTTTCGTACGCAATTGCACTTACCATCATTGTTCTTTGGCCGGCGCTGGTCGTCTCCGCGGCGAGGACTGAGGCCGGCTCAAAGGTCCATTTCGGTCTTCGCGACCCTCAACCCGTCGAGCCGTCCGCGGCATTGGATCGCTGTGTTTCTGAGATCCAGACTAAATATTCGAGCTCCTTGCCGTTCGAAGATTATCGGAAACTTCGGTCCGAGTTGCCTTCGGCCGATCGCGTGCACTTCGATAGTTGGCTTGCGCAGCTGGGTTACGTGGTGACCGGCTTTGCCACAGGTCCCGACGGTCAGGAATTCGCGGTGGCGGTTCCGGTGCTCGGAATCGGGATGCCATTTGCGTTGACCAAACTCCGGGGCAGAGCCGGTTCACCGCCGTCGCCGCACCGACCCGCCGAAGGGCAAGTCTCCCTCGATCCACTTCAGCATGGCCTCAAATTCCGCCTTCCGCCGAAGCCGGAGGATGAGGTTTGGCAGTTCTCGTCTTCGTCGGACAGCTGGGCACACTTGGCCGGTAGGGCCGGCCTTGCGCTTATTCGAGAAAGGACCGTAATCGACGCGTACGTCACGATGATGAGCTGACGTACGAATCCAGGCTGCATCCGGTAGGCTAGCCAAGGATGTCGGTTTTCTTAAATACCTTCTCTTGCTCCTTCCAACGTACGATGTCTCCTCCTGTGATTTCGCCCTCATCGGCAGCGAAGATTTGCCTTACGCGCCCTTTGAATTCATCGGAGTCGGTAATATCCGTCACCTCCACGTCGAACGTGTACGGTAACTGTTCAACGTACCTTACCTTGACCATGTGACCTACAGCCAGTGCACGCATTCGGTGGTTCCTCTTGTTTGAAGGGTGAGCCTTGACGATCTCCTCGAGGTCGACGTCTTCCTCATCCTCGGATGTGTTTTTTCGGTTCAATCGAACCCAAATTGCTTGATCCACTCCGCCTCCGCTGTGAGCTTTAACCCCTTGTCGCTGGTGCGTCCGGACCCGACCCCAGTCGGCGACGCCGTTGGTCCCAGGACGCCGCCCTTCTGCCGACTTTTCGGGACGACGGGCGGGGCTTTCAATTCGAGCAGCTTTGTCGCCCTCGCTTTCGCAATCGCTCTCTTCTGCGCTCTTGCTTCCGCCTCTTTCTTGGCCTCGGCCTCCGCCCGCACCCTCGCCTTCGCGAGCCTTCTCGCTTGTTCGGGCGTCAACACCACTGTAATCTCTCTTTTCGACATGTTGGACCCTTCCATCACAGATTCGCAATTGGTGATTTCTTCCGTCATTCGTCTAATCAGGAGCCTGTCCGAGAAATACAAAATTTCGTCCTCAGCCACGTATAGTATTACATTGTAAAAGCATTCATGGTCTGTTGTTTATGCTTCCGCCAAATATGCGAGTACTCGGACTTGCTCTAGCCACGACGAATTTCATCCAGACGTTCACGGCGGCGAGCGCGTGCTTCTTCGATTTTGGCTTCAAGTCTTCGCGTCAGTCCAAGCGCCTTCTCATCGAGCAGGCAGTCGAGCCGGGCTGTCTTCGACGCAACAAACAGCGAGCGATCAAGCAGCGCCGTCATAGTTCCGGCGGGGAAAAGCGTCAATTCGTCTGCATCTGCAACCTTGACCCCCAACTCTTTCATCGCGAGCGCTGTTTCGTGGCAGTAAGTCTGGAAAGGACGCTTCTTTCCTTTGGTGACCGCTTCCTTGCTCAAGCACCCTCTCGCCCAATCGTCGAAGCCGCCAACCCACGAGCCATCGACCGCGGAGCGAGAATGCAGCGAATCGTCATATCCAGTTCCAAGAGTTGGCTCGAAGCCAGCCGTAACCTGAATCTCCACCCAAGATTCAGAAAGATCCTCGTAAGCTGCAACGCGTAAGCCATCGTATCGAGGATGATCGTTATCGACGTAATTCTCTAGCTCGATGGGTCCATCAAATTCGCCGACCACGTCTCCCGCGCGCCATTTTTCGCCTCCAAACGTGACGAATTCGTCGAAGTCTTCAGCAGAGGCAACATACGTTGTGGAAGTGAGACGCAGAACAGGCGTAACAGCATTTTGGCGACCCAACGGAATTAACTCCAGCCATGCAAGCAGAACCGGGGTTGCGGACCCTTTCAGGGACGCGCGTTCGAGGAGAGCCTCCGACACGCGCTCCCGAAGTTCGCTCTCAATTTCTCCGTCACCCAATCCAAGCCCGACATGAATGACGCAGGGAATATCGTCACATACCCGTATCTCGCCCAAATAGACGCTGGGATGCGGCGGGAGTTCATCAGTGCGAACCAACGCCGGCAGAGGCATATCTCGAAGATCCAGCCGGCCGACAAGCGGCGCGCGCTGCGGCAGCGCGTCCGTTAGGTCAGATTCAATCGCCAAGTCGCTAACCAATTTGAAAAAGCGCGGCAAGTTGTATTTGCGCGTGACGTTAGCGCCTATCGTCTTCACTGCGGTCTCGATATTGGCCCATCCTTCAATAATGATGTCCTCTTCGGCGGCCTCAATATCTTCCGTCGTCGGCGAATACCAGGTGCCGTAAATTAGCGTCCGCATTAAAACCAATTCGTCTTTGCCGCTCAGCTCGACGGCCTTGGACACAAGTTTTTCATATCCGCTGAATTTCTTTTGAAGTTTCCTTGCGCGTTTATCCCGCACCAGGGCGGGTAGGTCCGGATCAAGAGCGAAATATGGCAGGCGCTTTGTCGAGTCTGTGCCTTGACCTTGCCCTGCCGCATACAACACGTCTCGTGGCGTAACGGGCGGAGAGTTCCTGTTTAACTCCTGAAAGATTCGCCAAAGATTGTTGGCGAATCGGATTCGCTCCGATTCCTTTAACAGTGGTCTTTTGGTCTTCTTTGCGTCGATAGCCGCGCGAATTCTCGTTTTGGACTGCTCGAACTGCTTTTCTGACAGAGCGGCTTTGCGTTCTTCCTTCATCGCCTCGTTCGAGCCTCGGGGATGGCCGGGGAATGAGATTATGTTGTCGCTGATGGGCTTGTCGTTCATCGCGGGTTCCTCGCGCGTTGGCTGTGCTGTCGGAGGCGGCGGCGATTGCCGAGCCGTTGAGCGCCGTAATGGAATCGGGCGAACCAAGTCGGGCGATTGATGCCGGTGATGATCGCTCCATCATCGGCAACGATTAGGACCGTGTGGCCGGCCTGATCGATCAACTCCGGGGAAACTCCGTCCCGCTGCAATTCCGAAAGACGGCGCCTTGAAATCGAAATCGCGGAGGCGCCAGCTCCCGCGTGGTGGTCTCGATCGAAATGCGCCAGCACCAAGTTAAGAACTTGGATTCTGATGCCTCGCTGGCCGCAACGTGTTGCGGCGTGATTGCTCAAGTCTCCGAACTGCATGTCGCGGGTCCTCCTGCCCCGAAACATGGACCACAAACATCAACTTCGCATTCCAAAATAATGAAGAGAAGCCAAAATTTCTAGGAACTAAGTCCAAGAAAATTTGGAAACGGCCCGAAAGTCGAGCCAGCCCCGAGCTTGGGGTCCGCGACCGGCCGAGGACGATGGGTCCACCCGTTTTGGACCTGTCGGGCGATCTTATTGTCGTCGCTTTTGGGCACCGTGCGGCTTTTGAAAGGCTGTGCGTCGGCTCGGTCAGAGTACTATAGCGTAGACGTAGTGCTCATCATCGTCGGTCGCGGCCCGCCAACCTTGCGAGTGTGTCCAGCCCGGACAGACAGGTGACGGAACATACCTAAGACATGGGTGACAACCTCGGGCCGAACGGGTTGTCGAGGGGTTGCAAGCTACAGGCAGACCCGGAAATCCGCGTTCGAACTCGATCGTCCGCTTGAAGGACTGCTGGGCATCTCGAGCAGACCCGTCGCGAGCGCAGTCGCCAATCCCCTGCCGGAGGGTCATTAGGCTCCGCCGCGAGGAGCTGACGCCGCCAAGCACGCCCGCGCGCCGCGCGATTTTGGGGACGACGCGACGCGTCCGGCTCAGCGCTGTCATGCAGACGGCGGCGGCGCATGTTAGCCTCGATCTGCGCGCGCGATATCGGGGCGCGCTCGTATGCTAGTTCCGCCTGGCAAAGAGACGGGAGCGCGAATGAGCCTCGATCCACTCTTTCTCTCGCGTATCCAGTTCGCCTGGGTGATTGCGTGGCACTTCCTTCTGCCCGCTTTCACGGTCGGGCTCGCCTCGTTCATCGCCGTATTGGAAGGTCTGCATCTGGCGACCGGGCGCGAGATCTATTTCCGCATCTCGACCTTCTGGATCAGGATTTTCGCCGTGTCTTTCGGCATGGGCGTCGTGTCGGGCATTGTGATGCCGTTCCAGCTCGGCACGAACTGGAGCCGCTATTCGGACGCAACCGCCAACGTCATCTCGCCGCTGCTCGCGTACGAGGGCCTCACGGCCTTCTTCCTCGAGGCGGCCTTCCTCGGCGTGCTGCTGTTCGGCCGCAACCTCGTGCCGCGTTGGGCGCATTTCGTGGCCGCGCTGATGGTCGCGCTCGGCACGCTTGCCTCGACCTTCTGGATTCTCGCGACCAACAGCTGGATGCAGACGCCGGCGGGCTACACGATGGTCGATGGCCGCTTCGCGCCGACGGACTGGCTTCAGATCATCTTCAGCCCGTCTTTCCCCTATCGCCTGGCCCACACCGTCGACGCCGTCTACATCACCACCGGCTTCGTCGTCGGCGGCGTCGCGGCGTTCTATCTGTTGCGCGAGCGCTTCGTCGAAGAGGCGCGGATTATGCTGTCGATGACGCTCTGGCTGCTGACTGTGCTCGTCCCGCTGCAGATGTTTCTGGGCGATCAGCACGGCCTCAATACGCTCGAGCGCCAGCCGGCGAAGCTCGCGGCGATCGAGGCGATCTGGACCACCGAGAGGCGCGTGCCGCTGAATCTCTTCGCCATTCCTGACGAACAGGCTGAGGCGGATCACTACGTGATATCGATCCCGGATCTCGGCAGCCTCATTTTGACCCGCGACCCGAACGGAACGGTGCGCGGCCTCAAGGACTTCCCCGTCGATGAGCGCCCGCCGGTCGCCATTCCCTTCTTCGCCTTCCGCATCATGGTCGGCATCGGGCTTTTGATGCTCGCGCTGGTCGCGATCGGCTGGTGGCTGCGCTGGAAGGGAGAGCTGTTCGATGAGCGCTGGTTCCTGCGCCTCTGCGTGCTGGCCTCGCCCCTCGGCTTTGTCGCCGTGCTGGCCGGCTGGGCGACGACGGAGGTCGGGCGTCAGCCGTGGACCGTTTACGGACTCCTTCGCACCGCCGATTCCGTCACGCCGTCGCTGACCGGCGTCGACGTCGCGCTGTCGCTCGCCGGCTACAGTCTCGTCTACATTCTGGTGTTCGCAACGGGGATCGCCCTGATGCTGAGGATCGTGCGGGGCGGGCCTGCAGCAGCGGATGCGGAGCCGGAGGACGAAATCGAAAGCGGCCGTCCGCAACAGCCAGTTCGCGCGCTTCCCGTGGGTCGAGCCGGGAGCCGGACATGACCGCGCTGGTTTTCGACTTCGTTCCGATCTGGACGCTCATCCTCGGCGTCGGCGTTTTTCTCTACGTGCTGCTCGACGGCTTCGACCTCGGCGTCGGCATTCTCTATGGATTGGCGCCGGACCGCGACGCGCGCAATCTGGTGATGAACTCGATCGCGCCGATTTGGGACGGCAACGAGACCTGGCTCGTTCTGGGGGGCGTGGCGCTGCTCGCCGCCTTTCCGCTCGCTTTCGCCATCATCCTGCCGGCGGTCTATTTCCCGCTGCTGGTCATGCTGCTCTCGCTCATCTTCCGCGGCGTCGCTTTCGAGTTCCGCTACCGTGACGCCGAGCACCGCACCTTCTGGGACCACGGGTTCTGCTACGGCTCGATGCTCGGCGCTTTCGCTCAAGGGGTGGTGCTTGGCGCCTTCATCGAGGGTTTCGAGATCGATGGACGCCATTTCGCCGGCAGCTCGATCGACTGCTTCACCCCGTTCACGTTTCTGACCGGCGTCGCGCTCGTGTTCGGCTATGCGCTGCTCGGCGCGGGCTGGCTCGTGCTCAAGACCGAAGGGCCGCTTCAGGACTGGGCGCGGCGCCTCGGGCGCGTCGCGTTCATCGGCGTGCTTGTGGCGATCGCCGCGGTGAGCCTATGGACGCCGTTGCTGCAGCCGAGCATCGCGAGCCGCTGGTTCTCCTGGCCGAATATCGCGCTCCTCTCGCCGGTGCCGATCGCAACCGCCCTGATCGCCTATTGGGAATGGCGATCGCTCAACGACCGGTCGGAAGTCGCGCCCTTCGTCGGCGCGGTCCTGCTCTTCGTGATGTCCTATCTCGGCATCGCGATCAGCATGTGGCCGATGATCGTGCCCTATAAGTATACGCTGTGGGAAGCCGCGTCGTCGGAAGCGACGCAGGCGTTCCTGGCGGTCGGAACGCTGTTCCTTCTGCCGGTCATCCTCATGTACACTGGCTGGTCCTACTGGGTGTTCCGCGGCAAGGTGAGGGAGGACATCGGGTACCATTGAGGGTGCGATGTCATCCTCGCGAAGGCGGGGATCCAGGGATCATAGGGACCCGGTCGCTTCACGTTGGGCGGCGGCGTGTCTCTGGATTTCCGCTTCGCGGGAATGACAACGAGCGCTACTCCGCCGCCGCCGCGGCGCCGATCGCGTCGAGGTTCGGCGTGCGCTCTGGCCTCGGGCTCGCGCTCTCACGGCCCAGCGACCGACGGCGCCAGAGCGCGTAGATCGACGGCAGCAGGAACAACGTCAGGAAGGTCGCGACCGAGAGGCCGCCCATGATCGTATAAGCCATTGGCCCCCAGAAGGCGCTTTCGCTGAGCGGAATCATCGCCAGGATCGCCGCGAGCGCGGTCAAAGCGACGGGGCGGGCGCGCCGCATGGTCGAGTAGACGATCGCTTCCCTGAGGGCGAAGCCCCGCTCGGCGACGTCGGTTTCGATCTGGTCGATGAGGATCACGGTGTTGCGCATGTCCATGCCGGCGAGCGCGATGAGACCGAGCAGCGCGACGAAGCCGAACGGCTTTCCGGCGAGATTGAGCGCTATCGAGGCGCCGACAATGCCGAGCGGGGCAGTGAAGAACACCATCACGAGCCGCGAGAAGCTCTGCATCTGAATCATCAGCAGCGTCAGCATGGCGAGGATCATGATCGGGAACAGGACGAAGATCGAGCTGTTGCCCTTTTGCGACTCCTCGATCGCTCCGCCCATTTCGATGCGTATTCCCGGCGGCAGCGATGCGCGGATTGGCGCGAGCGCCGTCCAGAGCGACCGCGATACGTCCGGCGGCTGGACGCCGTCGACGACGTCGGCGACTGCGGTGACGACAACCTCCCGGTCCTTGCGCCAGATGATCGGCTCCTCGGTTGTGCGGATGACGCGGGCGACCTGTCCGACCGGCACGGATGCGCCGTCGCGCGAGGCGATCGTCAGATCCTCGATCCGGTCGAGCGCCGCGCGCTCAGCCGGCGTCGCGCGGGCGACCACGTCGACGCGTTGCTCGCCGACCCTCAGCGTCGTGACCGTGGCGCCGGCGACCAGCGTCTGCAACGTCTGAGCGATATCCTGAGGCGTGAGGCCGAGCGCGCGGGCGCGCGCTTGATCGACCTCGAGCCGGATCGAGGGCATTTTCTCGCCCCAGTTGAGATGCGGGTCGATGAGCAGCGGGTCGGCGCGCATCGCGTCGCGCACCCGCTGGGCTGCCGCGCGCACCTCGTCCGGCGCCTGGCCGACGACGCGGAACTGGACAGGGAAGCCGACCGGCGGGCCGAAATTGAACCGGTCGAGCCGCACCCGGGCCGCGCCGAGCGCGCCCTTGGCGACCGCGGCCTCGATGCGCTTCTTGATGCGCTCGCGCGCAGCGACGTCGCGCGCAACGATCACGATCTGGGCGAAGGATTCGTTCGGCTGAACCGGCTGGAGCCCGAGCCAGAAGCGTGGCGAGCTCTTGCCGATGTAGGATGTATAGGAGCGCGCGTCGGGGTCGCCCGCGATGAGGCCCTCGGCTTCGCGCACCGTGGCCTCGGTCGCCTGGATCGAGGAGCCTTCCGCCAGCCTCAGCTCGAAGAAGAGCTCCGGCCGCTCAGAGAGTGGAAAGAACTGATGCTGCACCTTACTGAACTGGCTGAACCCCAGTCCGAGCAGCGCCGCCGCCACCGCAATGACCACGATCGGGCGCGACACGCAGAATTCGAGCGCCCGGCGGAACGCGCGATAGAACGGCGTCGCATAGATCGCGGTCTCATCGCGAAGATGTCCGCCATAGTTCGGCAGGAGCTTGAACCCGAGATAGGGCGTGAACAGCACCGCGACGAACCACGACGCTGCGAGCGCGATGCCGACCACCCAAAAGATGCCGCCGGTGTATTCGCCGACGGCGGAATTGGCGAGCCCGATTGGCATGAAGCCGGCCGCGGTGACCAGCGTTCCGGTCAGCATCGGGAAGGCGGTCGAGGTCCAGGCGAAGGACGCTGCACGCTCGCGGCTCCAGCCCTGCTCGAGCTTCATCACGATCATCTCGGTCGCGATGATCGCGTCGTCGACGAGAAGCCCGAGCGCGATGATGAGCGCTCCCAGCGTCACGCGCTGCAGGTCGAGTCCGATGAGGGCCATCGCGATGAAGACGATCGCGAGCACGAGCGGAACAGAGGTTGCGACGACAAAGCCCGCCCGCCATCCGAGCGAGAGGAAGCTCACCGCGAGCACGATCGCCAGGGCCTCGATGAAGGAGCGGGTGAATTCGTTGACCGCCCTGTCGACGACCTCGGGCTGGTCGGCGATGCGCGCGATCGTTACGCCGCGCGGCAACTCGGACTCGAACTCGGCGAGCGCGGCGTCGAGCGCCTTGCCGAGCGCGAGAATGTTGCCGCCCCTGGCCATGACGACGCCGACCTCGAGCGCGGGCTGACCTTCAGCGCGGATCAGCCAGGTTGGGGGGTCCTCGTAGCCGTGCGCGACGGTCGCCACGTCGCCGAGGCGGAAGGTCTGGCCGTTCGCGTAGACCGGCGTTTCCGCCACCGCTTCGGCGCCCTGCTGCGCCCCAGTCACCCTTAAGGGAACGCGTTGCGCGTCGGTCTGGAATTCGCCCGCAGGCGTCAGCGCGTTCTGCCTGCCGATCGAATCGAACAGGGCCTGCAGCGGAACGCCGAGGGTCGCGAGCTTGGCGTGGCTGAACTCGACGAAGATGCGCTCGGTCTGATCGCCGTAGAGATCGACCTTGGTGACGTCGGGAACGCGCTGCAGCCTTTTCCGGAACGCCTCGGCCACGTCTTTGAGCTGCGCGTAGGAGGCGCCGTCGCCGGCGATCGTATAGAGCACCGAATCGACGTCGCCGAAATCGTCGTTGATCAGGGGCCCGATCGCGCCCGCGGGCAGATCGGGGAGAACGTCGGCCATCTTCTTGCGCAATTGCAGGAAGAGGAGAGGCACTTCGCGCGGGGGCGTCGAGTCGCGAAACGAAACGCTGATCGCGGCGAACGAGGGCTTGCAATAGGTGTCGATCTTATCGATCCAAGGCAGCTCCTCAAGCTTCTTCTCGATGCGGTCGGCGACCTGCGATTGCATTTCCGTCGTGGTCGCGCCCGGCCATTCGGCCGTGACGACAGCGACCTTGATGGTGAAGGCGGGATCTTCGGCGCGGCCGAGCCGCGAATAGGCGAAGGCGCCGGCGAGGCCGATCGCGAGAATGAGGAAGGCGATCAGCTGAGGATGCCTGATCCCCCAGGCGGAGAGATTGAAGCCGCCCATCACAGGCCCGCCAGGGTCTCGACCGGGCGCACCTTGTCGCCCTCGCTGAGCTTGTGCACCCCAAGTGCGACGATCCTCGCCCCTTCAGGCACGCCCGCGCCGATGAAGGCCTGCTCGGCGTCGAGCCCCTCGAGCTTGACACGGGCCGCGCTCACCGCGCCGGTGGAATCGACCACCCAGATCGTCGGCCCGCCGCCTGAATCGAACACGGCCGCGACCGGCACGCGGGCGACCCGCGCTGCGTCGTAGGCGAGCGTGACGGTGACGCTCATGCCAAGGCGCACGTCCTTCGGCTCGCCAATTAGGGTGAAGCGCGCCGGATAGGTGCGGGTCGCGGGATCCGAGTTCGGCGAGAGTTCGCGTAACGTCGCCGCGACCGAGACGCCCGGCAGCGCCCAGAATTCGACCGTGGCCTTCGACTGGCGCGCACGTTCGATCAGCGTCTCGGGGACGGAGACGGCCGCCTCCGTTTCGGCCGAATGCGCGAGCCGCACGATCGGCGCGCCAGCGGCGACGACCTGACCCGGCTCGGCCTCGACTGCGCTGATGACGCCGGCTGCATCGGCGCGCAGCGTCGCATAGTCGATGGCGTTCTGCGCCAGCGAGGCCGCACGGTCCGCGCGCACGACCGCGGCGCGCGCCTGATCGGCGGCGGCGCGCGCCTTGTCGAAATCGGCGTTGGCCGTCCAGCCCTGCCTCGAAAGCGTCGCCAGCCGGCGCTCTTCGGCTTCCGCCTGGCTTAACGCGGCGTTGGCCGAGGCCTGCTCGGCCTCGGCCTCTTCGAGCTGCAGGCGAAAATCTGTCTCGTCGAGATGCGCGAGCGCTTCGCCCTCTTTAACGTAGGCGCCCGCATCGACGGGCCGCGTCGCCATCTTGCCGGCCACCCGGAAGGCGAGGTCGCTCTCAGTCCGGGCCTTGACGACCCCCGAGAGAACCTGCGCCTGCTCGCGCGGCGCGTAATGCGCTTCCACCACCAGCACCGGCCGGGGCGGTGCTTGCCTCGCGGCCTCATGCGTCTGGTTGCAGGCTGAGAGGAGGAGCGCCGCGGCGAGCGCGGCGAGAGGCGCAAGCGGCGTCATCGGGCTAGCTCCCGGCGAGTGGCGGCGGCGGATTGGTGTTGGCGAGGGCGCGAAGGGCGAAATTGATTGCTTCTTCCGGCCGCGCCTCGGGCCGGATGACCGTGCAGGAAGGGATCAGGGTCGGATCGTGAATAACGACGCAGGCTTGCATGGTCATCCAACCGAGTTCGAGCGGATCGCCGGGGCCGAATTCTCCGGACGCCTGGCCATCGGCGATCGCCTCGGCGAGCATCGCCGCGCATCGGCCGAGATAGTCGATGATCGGCGGCCATTTTTCAGTGACCGCGACCTCGACGATCTCATAGGCGCGGCTCTCGGCGGTCATCTGGTCGCGCATCAGCCGATGCAGCGTCATCATCATCGCCGCGATCCGCTGGGAGGGCGACCCTGCGGAATCAATCGCCGTGCGCGCGGCTTTCAGCGTTTCGCCGAGCAGGCTCTCGCAGACCGCTTCCGTCAGGGCCTGCTTCGAGGCGAAAAAGCGATAGACATTGGCGCTCGACATGCCCGCCTTGTCGGCAACGTCGGCGATGGTGGTTCGCGGCCCGAGCTGGCGGAAGAGGTCCCAGGCGACCTGCATGATGCAGGCCCGGGTCTCTTCGGCGGTGCGGCGTTCGACGACTGCCATATGAACTGACGGATGATGAATGTTGACTGACGATTTTTGTTCTTAATCACAAATCACCAGTAAGTCAAGGGCGGCGGGCGGGACACGCAAGCGGCCGCGCGCCAAATGAGACAGTCGCTCCTGCCCATCGAGAGGCGGGCCGATTGCGCCTTCACCCCGACCGTCCCACAATAAACGGGCCTGAGGAGTGCCGCGCGCCTTGCCCAGTCCCATGCCCGTTTTCGACGTCGCCATCGCCGGCGGGGGCGCGACAGGCTTGTCGCTCGGCGCTGCGCTGAAGCAGGCGCTCGGCGCGGGCGCTTTGGTCGCGGTCATCGATCCGGCGCCCGCGCCGGCCCGAGAGAGCGCAGAGCCGCCGCTACGCACGGTCGCGATCGCCGAGGGGCCGCGGCGGCTCATCGAGCGCATCGGCGCCTGGGAGGCGATCCAGCCCAAGGCGCAGCCGATCCTCATGATGGACGTCATGGATGGGGGCGTGCGGGACGCGGTGCGCCTGCCCCATCTCCATTTCGACCGGAGGAGCGACGGCGAGCCGCTCGCCCATATGGCTTTCAACGACGAGATCGTTCGCGTCCTGTCGGCGCTCTGCGAGCGGCTTGGCGTCGCGCGCCTCGCCGCCTCGGTCGCGGGTTGGCGACCAGGCAAGCATGTTGCAGAACTATCCCTCTCGGACGGGAGCGCGATCCGCGCCCGCCTTGCGGTCGCTGCGGACGGCCAGCGCTCCAAACTGCGCACGCTCGCCGAGATTCAGACGATCGGCTGGGACTACGACCAATCTGGCTTCGTCGCGACAATCGCGCACGAGCGCGACCACGAAGGCCGCGCGGAGCAGCATTTCCTGCCCGCCGGCCCGTTCGCCATCCTGCCGCTGCCCGGGCGCCAGTCGAGCATCGTCTGGAACGAGCGGAGCGCGGAGGCTCGCGCGCTGCCCGCGCTCGACGCACGTGACCTCTTGCGCGAGCTCGAATTGCGCTTCACTCCGAAGCTCGGCGAGATCCGGCTCGCTTCGCGCGTCGAGGCGTTCCCGTTCCGCTTTCAGATCGCGCGCCGCTTCGTCGGCCAGCGGCTGGCGCTCGTCGGCGACGCGGCTCATCTCGTCCACCCGCTTGCGGGCCAAGGCCTGAACCTCGGTCTCCGCGACGTCGCGGCGATTGCGGAGACGATCGTCGGCGAAATGCGGCTCGGCCTCGATCCGGGCGCGCCGGCGCCGCTTGGGTCTTATGAGCGCGCCCGCCGCTTCGACATCGCCGCGAGCGGCATGGGCATGGATGCGATGAATCGGCTTTTTTCCAACGACGTCGCGCCGCTGCGCTTCTTGCGCGATCTGGGCCTTCGGCTCGTCAATCGCACGCCGCCGCTGAAAGACCTTCTGATCCTCGAAGCCCGCGGCGCCGGGCGCGGCGTACCGAAACTGCTGCGCGGCCTCTCCCTATGACAGACGATCTAAGCGCCCGCACGCTCGCCGCTCAGGCGCTGGGCAGGATCGACGAGGCGACGCGCGCGCTCGTGCCCCCGGTCCATCTGTCGTCGACCTTCATTCGCGACCCGGACAACCAGTACCGCGCCGGCGACACGTATGGTCGGCCTGACAATGCGACCGTGCGCGAGGCGGAGGCGGTGATCGGGGCGCTCGAAGGAGCCACCGCGACGCTCGTCTTCGGTTCAGGCATGTCGGCGGCGGTTGCGCTGTTTCTCGGCCTCGGCCCGGGCGCGCATATTGTCGCGCCGCGGGTGATGTACTGGGCGCTGCGCGGATGGCTCGCAAACGACGCGCCGGGCTTCGGGCTTCATGTCGATTTCGTCGAGACCGAGGATCTGGCGGCGCTCGAGCGCGCCGTGAGGACCGGCGCGACGAAGCTGATCTGGCTCGAGACGCCAAGCAATCCGCTCTGGGGCGTCAGCGACATCGCCGGCGCTGCTCAAATCGCCCATGCGGCGGGTGCTTGCCTCGCAGTCGACTCCACCTGCGCGACGCCCGTCTTCACCCGTCCGCTCGCGCTCGGAGCGGACGTCGCGATGCATTCCGCGACCAAATATCTGAACGGCCATTCGGACGTAGTCGCCGGGGCGCTGGCCTTCGCCGGCGACGATTCGCTTTGCGAGCGCGCGCGGGCCATCCGCAAGACGCAGGGCCTCATCCTGCATCCGTTCGAGGCCTTCCTCCTGACGCGCGGCATGAGGACCCTCGATCTGCGGGTGCGGGCCTCCGCCGCGAATGCAATGGAGCTTGCGATCCGCCTCTCCAATCACGCCGCCGTCGCCGAGGTGCTCTATCCGGGACTGCCGCATCATCCCGGCCATGAACTCGCGCGCCGGCAGATGCAGGGCGGATTCGGCGGCATGCTGTCGATCCGGGCGCAGGGTGGCGCGGACGGCGCGATCGCTGCGGCGGCGCGGGTCAAGCTATGGAAGCGCGCGACCTCTCTCGGCGGCGTCGAATCGCTGATCGAACACCGCGCCTCGGTCGAAGGCCCCGGATCCCCCTGCCCGCCCGACCTCCTGCGCCTCTCCGCTGGAATCGAGGACGTCGAGGATCTCTGGCGCGACATCGACCGGGCGCTTACGGGATAGGCCCGCAGGCGCGCAGTTCGCCCCGCTCGGGCCACACTGTCGCCGAAAACAACCGGCAGTCACCCTGGCGGCATTCAAGATGCGTTCAGTGACGGCGTGGTTGATTCGCGTTGGCCACAGGAGGACGGATGACGCGAAGCGCAACGCCGGCGCATTTTTTTCCAGACATCATATGCGACGGAGACGCAGCTCGCCCGGCAGGTCTTGGGTCATGCTTCCCCACCGACTACCGTAAGACGGACAAAGGAAAGGACATCCCATGCGTTTGCTGCGACCCGCGATGGCCGCGCTTGTAATCAGCGTCTCGGCGCCGCTGGCGCTCATGGCGCCCGGCTTCGCCCAGACCTGCGAATGTCCCCCTGCTGGACCAAGCTCGGGGCCGATCGTCGAGTCGGACGAGCCGCCTCCGCCCGTACCCGACTACGATCAGCCGCCGATGCCGGCGCCTGGCTATTACTGGACGCCCGGCTACTGGGCTTGGAACAGCTACGATTACTATTGGGTTCCCGGCGTCTGGGTCGAGCCTCCGCAGCCCGGGCTCCTGTGGACGCCGGGGTACTGGGCGTTCGTCGGCGGCGTCTACGCTTTCCATCGGGGCTATTGGGCGCCGCATGTCGGATATTACGGCGGCGTCTATTATGGCTACGGCTACAACGGGCTCGGCTATGAGGGCGGCCGGTGGGACAACGGGCGGTTCTTCTACAATTCAACGGTCAACAATTTCGGCGCGGCGCGCGTAACCAACGTCTATGCCCAGCCGGTCACGGTTCCGCCCGGCGTCGGCCGGGCGAGCTACAACGGCGGCCCCGGCGGAAATCTCCTCAAACCTACGCCCGAGCAGGAGCGGGTTGCGACGGAGGAGCATATTCGGCCGACCCCGCTTCAGGTGAGCCACGCGCGCGAGGCCAGCGTGCAGCCTGAGCAGTTCAACGCCACCAACAAAGGCAAGCCCGCCATCGCCGCGACGCCCCGCCCTGGCGAGTTCAAGGGCAAGGACGTCGTCCCGGCGAAAGGCGCAGGCTCGGCTCAGACTGCGCCGGCGACGGTGCCGAACGGCCAGCCGCCGGCGCCAACCGGCGAGCCTAAGCTTCCGGGCCAAAAGCCAATCAAGCCTGAGCCGCTCACCGTTCCAAAGACCGGGGAGAAGCCTTTGGGCGGCCCGACCCCGAACAACGCTCCCGCGGAACTGCAGCGGCAGCAGGAGCTGCAGCGGCAACAGGAGCTGCAGCGGCAACAGGGGCTGCAACGGCAACAGGAGCAGGAAAAGCAGCGCCAACTGCAACAGCAGCAGAACCTGCAACAGCAACAGCAGTTGCAGCGGCAACAGGAGCAGGAAAAACAGCGCCAGCAGCAACAGAACCTGCAACAGCAACAGCAGCTGCAGCGCCAACAGGAGCAGGAAAAGCAGCGGCAGCTGCAACAGCAGCAGAACCTGCAGCAGCAACAGCAGTTGCTGCGGCAGCAGGAGCAGGAAAAACAGCGCGCGGTCCAGAGGCCTGCCGCGCCTCAGCCGGGCCGCAAGCCCGAGCTCTGCGGAAAGCCCGGCCTGCCGCCGTGCCCGAAGTAGAGAGTTGAGGGGAGGGCTCCGCCCCTCCCTGCTCTAACTGCGCGCCAGCGTGCAAGGACGAGAACCTTTTTTGCCGCTGCGGCCCGAATCCGGCTAAACGGGACCCCGTGTCGGGCATGGTTCGCAATATTTTTTCCGTCGGCGGATGGACCATCGTCTCGCGCCTGACGGGGTTCCTGCGCGACATGGCGCTGGCCGCGCTGCTCGGCGGCGGCGCGCTCAACGACGCCTATGTCGCGGCGATCAAGCTGCCGAACCAGTTCCGCCAGATTTTCGGCGAGGGCTCGTTCAACGCGGCCTATCTGCCGACCTATACGAGCGTGCTCGAGAAAAAGGGGCGCGAGGACGCCGGACAATTCGCCAGTCAGGTGTTCACCCTTCTCATCCTCTCGCAGATTGCGCTGCTGGCGCTCGTCTATCTCGACATGCCGCTGCTCGTGCGGCTGACCTCGCCGGGCTTCGTGAGCCAGCCTGAGAAGTTCGCCCATGCCGTCGACATGTCGCGGATCATGTTTCCGTACATCGCCTTCATCGCGGTGTTCGCACTGCATCAGGGGACGCTCAACGCCAACAATTCCTGGAGCGTCCCGGCCGCTGCGCCGGCGGCGGCCAATGTCTGCATGATCGCCTTTCTCGCCTTCGCGGCCTGGTTTCCATCAATCTCGCCGGGCGTCGCCAGCATGGCGAGCTGGGGCTTTCTCGCATCGGGGGCGACGCAGCTTCTAGTCGCGATGGCGGATGCGCGGCGACGCGGGCTGCTCGAGCGGCTGTCCCGGCCGCGCTGGACGCCGGAAGTGAGGCGATTCTTCTGGATGCTCGGGCCTGCGATTGGCATTTCGGCGAGCTATCAGATCGGCGCGCTCGCCGACCAGATCGTGGGCTCGCTTCTGCCGACCGGGGGCTTGTCGGCGATCAGCTACGCCGACCGGCTCTATCAATTGCCCGGCGGGGTCATCGTCATCGCAACCAGTTCGGTCCTGCTCCGGGAAATGTCGATGCTGGTTGCCCGAGGCGACGCGGAGGCAGCGCTCCACGCCCAGAACCGCGCCGCTTCGCTGACGCTGGCGCTCGGCGCGCCGTTCGTCGTCGTCTTTCTCATGATCCCCGATCTCATCGTCGCCGCCGCCTTCGAGCACGGGGCCTTCAAGGAGAACGCGACGCATCAGGCGGCGGGCGTGCTCGCCGCCTACTCGCTCGGCATGCCGGCGCTGTTCGTCGACCGGATCGTCGCGTCGAGCTTTCTTGCGCGCGGCGACACGGCCACTCCGCTGAAAGTGACGCTCGTCGGCGTCGCCCTCAACGTCGCCCTGAAGATCGCGCTCTATCAGCCCCTTGGCGCGCCGGGCCTCGCGCTCGCGACCGCTGCCGGCCTCTGGGTCAAGGTCGCCGGCGTCTATGCGCTCGCGCGCCGGCGCGGCTGGACGGCGCCGGACTGGCGTCTTGTCGCAACGGCGGCCGCAACCCTCTTCGCCAGCGGCGCGCTCGCGTTCGCGCTCACTCTCTCGGATGCGCCGCTCATCTCCGCGCTGGCCGCTCTGCCCCGCTTCGCCCGCGAGGCCCGGCTCGCGATCCTCGCGGTGATCGGCGTCGCGGTCTATTTCCCTGCGCTGGCAGCGGGGCTCGCGCTGACCGGCGCGACGCCAGACGGCTTCCTCGGCCGGGCGGCGCGCACGCTAAGGCTCGCGCGGTGAACCCTTGACGCGCCCTCCCCCAAGCCTTTCAGTTCTCGACCTATGGGAGAAGCTGAATAGAGCGTTCAGGCGCGCAACGAAGCGCAGCAGTCGGACAAGGCGTGGACTCGCGCCGCTATTCCGTTTCGACGTCCTCCAGCGTGACCCCGCGTCCTTCGCGCAGGCTCCGCCGCGCCTGCTCGATTCGGCGCAAAAATCTCGGATCATGTTCGAGACGGTATTCGAACCAATCCTCTTCCGATTCGAAGCCGATCAGCACGCGTGCCGGTTTGCCGTGGCGTGTGATGACAATCTCCTGCGTCTCTGCCTGTCGAAGAAATCGAGACAGATCATCCTTGACCTCGGAAAGCGGTACTTCCCTCATTCCGGACTTGCGAACTGTGCGAGCCATGTCTCCGCCTCGGATTTGGGCGCGCGTCAAAATGCCGGAGCTTGACGCGCGCCCCGGCGAAGCTTCCTGTTGCCCCTTTTGGTGAGGTTTCGCAAATGAGGGTTCTGGCGCGCGACGTGGCGCAGGAGTTCGGCTGCCGCTTCGGTCGCCAGCCGACCGTCAGCCGCGCGCCGGGGCGGGTCAATCTGATCGGCGAGCACACTGACTACAACGACGGCTTCGTCATGCCGGCGGCGCTCGAATTCGCCACCCTGGTCGCCGCCGCGCCGCGGCCTGACCGCCGCATCCAGGTCTATTCGATCATCATGGGCGAGTCGCGCGCGTTCGACCTCGACGCCCCCGCGGAGACCGGCGACTGGTCGGACTACCTCTTCGGCGTCGCGGTGATGCTGGAGCGAAGCGGCCGACGCTTAAGCGGCGCCGATCTGGTCGTTTCGACCGACGTGCCGCTGGGTTCGGGCCTCAGCTCCTCGGCGGCGCTCGAAGTGAGTTCGGCGCATGCGCTGCTCACCGCCTCGGGCTTGCCCTTCGAGCCGATCGCCGTCGCCAAAATCTGCCAGAAAGCCGAGAACGATTATGTCGGGATGCGCTGCGGCATCATGGATCAATATGTCTCGGCCTGCGGGGTCGCCGGCGCCGCGCTCCTGATCGACTGCCGCACGCTTGAATCGCGCAACGTCCCGATCGCCTCGAACCTGAGGCTTCTGGTCGCCAATTCGGGGGTGCGCCACCAGCACGCGGGCGGCGAATACAACGCAAGGCGGGAAGCCTGCGAAGAGGGCGTGCGGCTGCTCAAGCCGGCGCTTGGGCCGATCAAGGCGTTGCGCGACGTGACGCCACAGGCCCTCGAGGCCAACCGCAAGCTTCTGCCACACCTCATCTATCGCCGCTGCCGCCACATCGTCACCGAGAACGCCCGGGTGCTCGAGGCCGAGCGCGCCCTGATCGCCGGCGACTTCGCCGCCTGCGGGGTTGCGATGAACGCATCGCACGCCTCCATGCGCGACGACTTCGAGATCACCTGCCCGGAGGTCGATTTTCTGGCCGAGCTGGCGCAGGCGACGCCCGGCGTCTTCGGCTCGCGCATGACGGGCGGCGGCTTCGGCGGCTGCACGGTGAGCCTCGTCGAGGCAAGCGCGGTCAAGCAGGTCTCGCAGATCCTGATCGACGGCTACCGGGTCGGCTGCGGCCGCGACGCCGAGGTCTTCGACTGCTCGCCATCGGACGGCGCGGGGCTCATTCCGCTCTGAGGGCGCGGCGCATGACGAAGCTCGATTTCCGCGAGGCGTCGCATCGCCGCCTCAACCCGCTCACCGGCGAATGGACGCTGGTCTCGCCCCACCGCATGCAGCGGCCATGGCAGGGCAAGCGCGAGGCGAGAGCGGCGCCGGCCGGGCTCGCCTACGACCCGGCCTGCTATCTCTGCGCCGGAAACGCGCGTGCGAACGGCGCGCGCAATCCCGACTATCTGCACACCTTCGTGTTCGACAACGACTTCCCGGCGCTGCGGCCCGACGCGCCGCCGGAACGGATCGCGGACGGGCTCCTGGTCGCGGAGGGGGAATCGGGCGTCTGCCGCGTGCTTTGCTTCTCGCCCCGCCACGATCTGACGCTAGCCGGCATGGCTCTTCCCGACATCGAGCGGATCGTCGACGCCTGGGTCGAGGAGACGGTCAGCCTCGGCGGCCGGCCCGACATCAATTCCGTGCAGATTTTCGAGAACCGCGGCGAGATCATGGGCTCATCGAACCCGCATCCGCACGGGCAGATCTGGGCGACCCGCCATCTGCCGAACGAACTCGAGAAGGAGACGCATCGCCAGACCGACTATCTGCTCAAGCATGGGAGGTCGCTTCTGCTCGACTACTTGGCGCAGGAGCTCGAACGCGCCGAGCGCATCGTGTTCGTGAACGCGCATTTCGTCGTGCTCGCGCCCTTCTGGGCGGTCTGGCCGTTCGAGACGATGATCCTGCCAAGACGGCGGATCGGCGGCTTCGACGAAATGGAGACGGAGGAAAGGAACGCGCTAGCGGAGGCGCTCTCGGACCTGACGCAGCGCTACGACCGGCTGTTCGACGTGTCGTTTCCCTATTCGATGGGGTTCCACCAGAGGCCGACCGACGGTGCGGTGCACGCCGAATGGCAGATGCACGCCCATTTCTACCCGCCGCTCCTGCGCTCGGCGACGGTGAAGAAATTCATGGTCGGCTTCGAGATGCTGGGCTCGCCCCAGCGTGACCTGACGCCGGAGGCGGCGGCCGCAAGGTTGAGAGAAGTCGGAGCATAGCGTGCTTTGACGAGAGATCGGCCAGGCGCATCCCTTTCCGTCGACACCCTGCGGATGATCGCGGCGTTGCGGACAAACCCGAGCCAGCGCCGACACGAAGCCGCCGCTGGCCGCCCGGCCGGTCGCGATCGCGCCGGAAGACCACGGCGGCCCGCTCGCCAACTTCAGGCCTTGTCAAAAGCGCAATGCCCGGGCAGATTTTAGCGCTGGCTGGCGTTCGTCTGACGAATGCCGGATCAGAAGTCCGTATGTGTTCAGCGGGACCGCTGGAGGACCCGACGTAAAGCGCGGCGTCGGGAGGCGGCGATGGCGGCAGGTTCGATCGCGGGCGAAACCATCTGGATCACCGGCGCGGGCAGCGGCATAGGCCAAGCCTGCGCCCTCGCCTTCGCGGCGGTGGGATGCAGGCTCGCGCTGACGGGCCGGCGCGAGGGACCTCTCGAGGACACCGCCGCCGCCATTCGCGGCTCCGGCGGCGAGGCTTTCGTCGCTGTCGCGGACGTCGCCAACCCGCAGGCCGTCGGCGACGCCCATCGCGCGATCGTGGCGGCGCTCGGCGATCCGCTCGTGCTGATCAACAGCGCGGGCGGCAATGCGAAACGGCGCCACTGGAAGGACCTCTCGCCCTCCGACATGTCCGCGGTGATTGATCAGGACCTGAAGTCGGCGTTCTATTGCACGCTCGCCGTGCTGCCGGCCATGCGCGAGCGTCGCGACGGCCGCATCGTACATATCGCGTCTCAGGCCGGCGTGTCGCTGCAACCGATCACCGGCCCCAGCTATTCCGCCTCGAAGCACGCGATCGTCGCCATGAGCGCGAGCCTCAATGCGGAAGAGGGGATTCATGGCGTCCGCAGCATCTGCATCTCGCCGGGCGAGGTTGAGACGCCAATCCTCGACACGCGTCCCTCGCCGCCCACCCGCGAAGAGCGCCGCCTGATGCTGCAGCCAGAGGATGTGGCGCAAGCCGCGCTGTTTTGCGTGAGCTTGCCGGCGCGCGCCTGCGTGACCGAGATGATTCTGCTGCCGACCGACGATCGACTCGCGCGGGCGCAGGCGCGCCTGATCGAAGCGCTCTAATCGACCGTCGCCTAAGACAAAGCCTTCGCATCCCTGTCGCGCGCCGGCGCGTGAGCAGATTCCGACCCTGACGTTCGCCGCCGGTTTGATGCTGGATCGTCGCGTCAAGAGAACGGCGTCACGCCGACCGCAACCCAATCGCCAGCGCGATCCAGGCCCAGCCATAGAAAATCAGATCAATCCCGATGAAGAGGCCGATCACCCAGAGTCCCGAGGCGGGCCACTGCGCGAGAACCAGTGCGCCGAGGACAATGGTAATAATTCCGTCCAACGCCTGCCAGCCCCAGCCCGGGAGAGTGGCGACGAACGAGCCGATCAGCTGAAAAATGCCGCCGATCAGAAAGAACATGGCCATGACGAATGTCATCGCCTCGGCGCTGATCAGCGGTCTCATCACCAGCAACAGGCCAATCACGCCGAACAAAATCGCAGCCAGCAAATGGTGGAAGAAGCCCGCCCAATGCCCGACCATCACCGCCTGGGCGATTTCGATGCCGGACGCGATCACCAGGAGCCATCCGAAGAACAGCATCGAGGCGATCGTGGCGGTGAAAGCTCGCGCGACGGCGGCGACGCCGAGCGCCAGTAATGCAATCCCGAACGCGAGGAACCATCCCCAGTATTGGGCAAGGTCTTGTGGGATCGCCACCGAATAGGTTTGGACCTCGCTCATTGTCATCCCTCCCTTCCGTCGCGTCGGCCCGATCGAGCCTATTCATTTATTTTTTCGCCGTCGCGAACGTAAGACCAGCAGGCGCCCATTGCAACTCGAGTCCGATCCGCCATGATCGTTCGGCGTGAAAGCCACTGAACGCCGAGCGCAACGCCAGACAGGCGCGCTGCCCGCGCCCTTTTCGCGCGGGGCGCTCAAGTCGGCGCAAGGACGGCCAGCTTTGCTGAAGCGGTCATGACCGTGGCGTGACGACCTATCGCGAGCAGGGCGAGCACCGAGCAGGGCGAGCACTATGAATTTCTGGCCCGCAGCATCCGCACGCGCGTCCCGGCTCCTTTTCCTTCGCGTCAAGAGCGCGAAGGAATCTGTGTGCGCCGTGTCCCAGGCCTTCCGCCAGATCTCGTCGCGCGAGCCGCGAATGAGTCGGCCTGCTCGATGGCCGGATAGAGCTCGGCTAAGGTTACCGATTCATAAGCGCGGCCGCGCAGACGTCCGGTCATCGCGAGCTCGGTAGCCGCTATCGAAAGGAAGCCGGGGAAACTTCCCTGCGTCGACGCAAAACCGTCGCGGCCGCTGCCTCTATCGCGATTTTGCGCCCGCCGATCGACGAGTTCCGCGGACGCAGAGCGCGCGCTCTGCCGATCAGACGAGGGCCGGCCTTCTCTTCGCGCGATATGCGACAAAGCCAAGAGCGGCGAAGCCAACCGCCATCAGCGCCCAGGAAGCCGGTTCGGGCACCCCCTTGGGGTCGGAGCCGCCAGAGCCGCTATTGCCGAAACCGCCGACTGGATCCTTTGGGTTGGGATAAAGCGAGGGGACTGGATCCTTCGGATTGGGATAGAGCGAGGGATCGCCGCTCGGAGCCGCGTAGTTAGCCGAACTCTCGCCAATGGCGGTCACCCCCGCATGGGCGGCGGCCGCCCCCATGGCGTAGGCCGCGAGCACTGCGGCCGCGAGCAGTTTCGCACGACGTGCGGCGCTTGAAGTCTTGAGCATGCCTGTACCCCTTTTT
>JAFAHO010000299.1 GCA_019237205.1 Hyphomicrobiales bacterium | reverse complement strand
TTCCCCGACGGCGCCAGGATGGCGAAAATCCATTGGATGGCGAAGAAGGCTGAGGACCAGCCGAGCGAGCCGGTAGTGCCGGGCGCCTTGCATGACGTGGACTTCATGGTGAAGGACAGCAAGAGGTTTTCGGACAGCGGCGGATGGGGATGGGCCGTGTTCGAGTATGACGACGCATCCGATACGTTCAGGCCCGGCGACACGTCGGACATGCCACCGCAGGAGCACGACGCCAAGTGCGGGTTCGCCTGCCACACGATCGTGGCCGCAAAGGATTACGTTTTCACCGCGTACCCGAAGCGGTGAAGGCCCCGCTATCCTCGGCTCGAGCGAGGCCTCCTCACGTCACAAAGCGCAGCTTTCTCATCGGCCGAGGAGAATGACCATGCCTGAAGCTGGACAACATTCCGGCGCCGACAAGACCGCCATTCGTCCGTTCCAGGCGAATGTTCCGGATTCGGAGCTTACCGAATTGCGCAGGCGCGTAAACGCGACCCGCTGGCCTGACCGCGAAACCGTCGGGGACCAATCGCAAGGCGTGCAACTCGCAACGATTCAGGCGCTCGCGCGCTATTGGGCGACCGAATATGACTGGCGGAAGATCGAAGCGAAACTCAACGCGCTGCCGCAATACATAACCGAGATCGAGGGGCTCGACATTCACTTCATTCATGTCCGCTCGAAACATAAGAATGCCCTGCCGCTCATCGTCACGCATGGGTGGCCCGGCTCGATCATCGAGCAGCTGAAGATCGTCGATCCGCTGACGAATCCCACCGCACATGGCGCGAGCGCGTCGGACGCCTTTGATGTCGTGATCCCGTCGATGCCGGGCTACGGGTTTTCAGCCAGGCCAACCACGACTGGCTGGGATCCCGCGCACATCGCACGGGCCTGGGACGTGTTGATGAAGCGACTCGGTCACGATCGTTACGTCGCGCAAGGCGGCGATTGGGGCGCGATCGTCGTCGATCAAATGGGTACGCAGGCGCCTCCCGGATTGATCGGCATCCACACCAACATGCCCGGCGTCTTTCCGGCGGAAATTGACGCGGCGGCCTTCTCCGGGGCGCCGGCGCCATCGGGTCTCTCAGCCGATGAGAAACTCGCTTACGAGCGTCTGCAGTTCGTCTATCAAAAAGGAATAGCGTACGGTTTCCAGATGGGGTTGCGACCGCAGACGCTGTACGGAATCGCGGATTCACCTGTCGGCCTGGCGGCGTATTTCCTTGATCACGACGCGCAGCTACGAGCTGATCTCACGCGTCTTTCAAAGCCAAGCCGAGGGCCTCACGCGCGACGATATCCTCGACAACATCACGATCGCCTGGTTGACGAACACGGCGCTTTCTGGCGCCCGTCTTTACTGGGAATACTGGGGTAAAGGGTATTTCAACGCCAAGGGCGTCTCCGTCCCGGCCGCCGTGAGCGTCTTCCCTGATGAACTCTATCCTGCCCCGCGCAGCTGGACAGAGCGAGCGTATCCGAAATTGATTCACTACAATACGCTCTCCAAGGGCGGACACTTCGCCGCCTGGGAGCAGCCGGAGCTGTTTTGTGCGGAGGTCCGAGCGGGCTTCCGATCGCTGCGCAAATCTTAGCCCGGGGCAGGGACCTCGCTCAGAACGGCCTGCGCCCTGCGCGCCAGCCGTCGAAGCCAACCAACCTGTCGAGTGAAATCTGCCCTGGCCCGAAAGCCATGATCGCGAGCGCCATCGTCGCCCATGGCAGATGGAAGTTCTGCCAACCGTCGGGATAGGTGAGCTGGATCACCGCCGTCATGCAAAGGAGCCCGAGGGCCGCGTAGCGGGTGAGGAAGCCGAGGGCGAGCAGGATCGGCAGCACGATCTCCGCCGTGCTCGCCATCGTCGCCACGAGCTCCGGCTGAGGGAACGGGATCTCCTGTCCGAACACGTGCAGCCGGTACTCGTCGGTGAACAGCGCTTTCGTACCGAACGAGAGGTTGAACCACCCGTCCCACCGAGTGAGGCCCGACTTGTAGAACGGCATCGCAAGCGCCAAGCGCAGGAGAAGCAGCGCCAGCGACGCCGGCAGGAATCCGAAGAGGGCGAGCGTGAAGCGGGCGATCGGATTGACGAGCGGGCGCTCGAGGCTCGAGGCGTAGTCGGTGCTCATGACAGCTCTCCGGGAATGATCGAGCGAAGTGCGCCGGCTTCGACGAGGCCGACGAGATGGGTTCCGAATTCATCGGGATTCGACAAGGCTTCGGCGGCCCCGGCGAGCGTCGCGCCCTCGCTGAGCCGGGCCGCAAAGCCGTAGCCGCCTGGCGGCAGGATGTGGACGATGACATCGGCGTCAGGACGCACGACGAGCGCGTCCTCGCCTTGCCGGCGCTCCAGCGGCGCGGGTTCGCCGCTGTCCTGATAAGCAGCCCAGATCGAGGCCGCGGGCGTCGCGAAGCGGAGAAGCCGCGCGGCCGGATGAAACTCGACCCGTGCGCCCGGAAGCTCAGCCGTCGTCAGTCCGGCGAGATCGCCGGCGCCTGCGACCTTCGCATCCTCGGCGTGATAGGCTTCGACCCAAGCGTTCTCGAGCGCTGCGACATCGGCGAGATGGGGCGGATCGAGCGCGACCACGGCCTCTGCCAGAAACTCCGGAAAATCATCGCCATAGGCTATCATCATCGGCGACCGCGGCCTCCGCGCATAAGCGAAGCGACGCGCGAGCGTGCGGAAGACATCCGGGCCGGCGATCCGGCGCGCGACCGGATAGCGCGCTTCGAGCGCGCCGATCAGCCCGACGGCGACATTGTTGCGATAAACCGAAAACCGGCGCGAATCGGCGACGCCGAGCCGC
>JAFAHO010000291.1 GCA_019237205.1 Hyphomicrobiales bacterium | reverse complement strand
AAAACGCTGCATCAGCTTGACCACGAAACTCACGCTGACGGCGAATTGGCCAGCCGCTTCGTGGCGCGAACTTCCCCCCTCCACGGAGCGAACCACGCGCTCACGAAGATCGTCGGAATAAGGTTTGGCCATCCCAGCCGGCCTCCGGCCCGGCTTCGACGGTGAATCCGATTTTTACTGATTCGAGAATCCCCCCCGATTCCGTCTCTGCGGGAAACGCTCTAGTGCCGCTCGCTCTTCGAATGACCCTCCCGCCCAACTGTCCTGCGGTCTGACACGACCCGCTCTACGGCGGGACCTGCCGCAGGTTTTAGGCGCACGAAATACTCCTGTTGCGCGACGAGGAGCAACTGGCGGCCTTGAAGAGACTCGGCGCGCTGCGTTCGAGCCGGCGCGACTGGTCCGAGTACGTTGGCCGGAGCGTCTTTGGATGGGAGCCGGTGGTCGTGCCGGCGCCCGGGGACCGTCGCTCCCAGCTCTCAGCTCGGTCCGAAGCGCCCGCCGCGATAGTCGGCGTAAGCCTGTTCAATCTCGGCCTCGGTGTTCATGACGAAAGGACCGCGCGCGACGACCGGCTCGCGCAGCGGACGGCCGGCGTAGAGCAGAGCCCTGAGCGGCTTCTCTCCCGCCTGGATCGCGACGTTGGACGGCGCGTCGCTGTCGCCGCGCGTAAGCCAGGCGACGTCGCCGGCTGCGACAGACGCGCCCTTGGCGCCGAGCGCGCCGGCGCCCTCGAGCAGGATCACGACCGCGTTGTGGTCGGCCGGCAGGTCCTGGCGAACCCAGGCCTCGGGCTGGAGCCGGAATTCGACCATTGTCACGGACGCGAAGTTTTTCGTCGGCGAGACCACTCCGTCTGATCGGCCCGAGAACACGCGAATCTCGGTGCCTGGCTCGCGGCGCACGGGGGCGGCGTCGCCGACGATATCCTGATAGCGGGGCGAGGTCATCTTGTCGGCGGCGGGCAGGTTGACCCAGAGCTGGAGGCTGTGAACGACGACGCCCTCCGGCGGGATTTCATTGTGGATCAGCCCGCGCCCGGCCGTCATCCACTGGACGTCGCCGGGCCCGATCGCGCCGCTGTGGCCTTGATTGTCATAGTGATCGAGACGGCCCTCGAGGACGTAAGTCACGGTCTCGATTCCGCGATGCGGGTGCTTGCCGAAAACGCCGCGCGGAAACCAGTCCTCCATCAAGGCCAGGAACGGATCGGTCGCCGCGAAATCCCCTCGCATCGCCGCCGGCATCAGCGGCCTCACGCGATGCTGCGGCGTCATGCCCTGTTGGACCTCCGGCCGGTCGATCCTCGACACCGATCGTTCGAAAGCAGCCATCGCGGATGCTCCTTCGGGCGACTTGAGCCGCGCCCGCGTCAGAGGGGACAACCGCGACGTCGCGGCGTCCTCATCATACCGCAAATGAGGGCCGCGGGAATTCCGCAGACCATTCCGCAAGCCATCGCTTCGATCGCCGCTGCGCTCGTCCATGGGCGCCCGGTCAACGCGGCAAGGCCGGGGCCGGCGCCGAGGCCGCACGCCATTCCCGCCAGCATCGCGGCGTGACACAAGAGCGCGGCAAGCGCCCCGGTCCGGCAACCATACCGCGGGGGGCCGGATCGTCCGGCTGTCGTCAAGGCCTTGAGGCCGATCAAGATAGGAGCGGCGAAGAGCATCATAAGCGAGGTCGCCGGCATGCACGCCCAATGCCATTCGAGCGTCCGCTTGAATGATTCAAATCGGCCGCGGCGGGCCGCCAGCGCGGGCAGGAGTCCGAACCATTGGTGGAGGACGAGCCCGACGGGAAATAGGCCGCCACACCGATGAACATCACGTCCACGGTTTCATCGCTGATGCCGCGATGTGACGGCCTTGGCGCCGCGAACGATGCCCCCGCCGTCATGTCTGGAGGCCGTGCGGGTCCCGTCCGCGGCGGAACGCCACAATCTCGGCGATGATCGAGAGCGCGATCTCCTCCGGGCCGATAGCGCCGAGGTCGAGGCCGGCGGGGGCGCGCAAGGCGTCGAGACGGCGCCCATCGACGCCGCGCGCCGACAGCGCCGCTTTCAGCGTCTGCGCCTTCAGCCGGCTGCCGACGAACGCGACATAGCGCGCATCGGTCGAGAGCGCGGCCATGAGCGCGGCTTCGTCGCCGCGACTTTGGGTCGAAACGACGATGAAGCGCTCACCCTCCTCGTTGGCCGGAAGCGCGTAGTGGTCGATGCGCCGGTCGACCTGCGTGAAAGCGCCCTGCTCAGCGGCGGGCGCGCAGGCGGTCACGGAGAAGCCGAGCCGCGGGGCGAGATCGGCGATCGCCACCGCCACCGGGCTCGAGCCACAGAGGACAATCTGCGGGCGAGGCAGCACTGGCTCGATGAAAATATCCATCGTGCCGTGGCTCGGGCAGGTATTCCTGAGGAAACGCACGCCCTCGCGCTCTTCGCCGGCGGCGACGCCGTGCTCCTGCAGGACGTCGGGCGGCTGGACGGAGATGAGGCGCGCCCGCCCGTCGGCGAGCGCCTCGCGCGCCGCCTTCAGAACCGCGCCGCGGGCGCAGCCGCCCCCGATCCAGCCCTCGGAGATCGATCCGTCGGCGCGGATGATCGCTTTCGCGCCGGCCTTCGCGGCGGTCGCGGCGACCGTGCGCACGACCGTCGCCAGAACGAACGCCTCTCCTTTGGCCTTCAACAACGGCGCGAGCTCAAGAACGTCCGAGAGGCGGTCCATCATATCCTCGCCAAATAAGGTTCGAGCGCCGCGAGGCTCTCGAGGTTATGCGCCGGCGCGAAGAGGTCGATGTAGGGCAGGGCGGCCCGCATGCCGCGCGCCGTCGGCTCGTAGTCGCGCCAGCCGAGCAGGGGATTGAGCCAGACGATGCGCCTTGCGCGCCGCGCGAGCCGCTGCATCTCAAGCCCGAGCCGCTCCGGCTCGCCGGTGTCGTAGCCGTCAGACACGATGACGACGGCAGTGCGCGAATTGATCACCCTTGCCGCGTGCCAGCGATTGAAGTCGGCGAGGCTTTCGCCGATCCGCGTGCCGCCGCCGATGCCCTGCGCCATCAGCGCGAGCCGGTCGACGGCGCGCGCCACGTCGCGCTCGCGCAGCGCGCTCGACACATGCACGAGGCGGGTGTGGAAGACGAACGCCTCCGCCTCCCGGAAGGCGTCGACCGCCGCGTGGAGGAAGCGCGCGAAGAACGCGGTGTAGAGCTCCATCGAACCGGACGCGTCGAGAAGCAAGACGAGGCGCAGCGGGCGAAGCTTGCGCCGCCGCCAGACGAGGTCGATCGGCGTCCCGCCATGGGCGACGCTATGATGGACCGTGCGCCTGAGGTCGAGCCGCGGGCCTGCGCGCCGCGCCCGCCAGCGCCGCACGAGCCGCGCGCGCATGCGCCGGGCGAACCGTTCGGCGAGCGCGTGAACTTTCGCCATCTCCAGCGGGTCGGCGATGTAGCGGATGTCGCGGCTCTCAAGCGCCTCTGCCGACGAGGCGGCATCGCGCCTGTCTCCCATCGTCGAGGCGCCGCCGCCCTCGTCGTCGCGGGCGGCGCTTTCCTTGGCGCCAGGCGGCGCCTCGGGCGCGAAGCTGGGGGGCAGGGGTCTGCGCTGGCCGGCGCTCGCGGCGGCGCCGCCGCGCAACGGCTGGACCTTTCGCATGCCCTTCCCGCGCCAGAATGCGTCGAAAAACTCGTCGAAGCGCCGCCAGTCCTCGCGTGTGGCCGAAAAAAGCGCGCGCAAGGCCGGTTTCAGGAGGACGGGCCGCCGGCCGGCCGGCGAAGCGAGTACGGCGAACGCGTCTCTGCTCTCGGCAAGGCCGATGGCGAAGCCGTTCGCGCGCAGGACGTTGGCGAAGGCCGCGAGCTTCGCCGCGGATTGGGCGCCGAGCGCCGGGTCATGAAGGGTGAGGCAGGCTTGAGCCATGGCGCGCCTCACGCGACCTTGCCGATCAGGCGCTGTGTTGTCTCGCGCGTGAGCCGGGCGCGGTCCTCATGCGTCTTGAGCAGGCAGATCAGGGTGTCGTGGACGATCTCCGGCGACTGGCGCAAATCCTCGATGGCGAGCCCGGCGAGGGTTCCGGCCCAGTCGAGCGTCTCGGCCACGCCCGGCGCCTTGCGAAGGTCCTCCTTGCGGATCGCCGCGACGAGCCGGGCGATCTGCGCGGCGAGCGAGGAGGCGACGCCTAGCGTTCGCGCGAGGATGATCGCCGCTTCGCGGTCGACGTCGGGAAAATCGACATAATGGTAGAGACAGCGCCGCCTTAGCGCGTCGGAAAGCTCGCGCGTGTTGTTCGAGGTCAAGACGACGCGCGGGATGGTCACCGCCGAGATCGTACCGAGTTCGGGGATCGAGACCTGATAGTCGGAGAGGAGCTCAAGCAGGAACGCCTCGAATTCCTCGTCGGCCCGGTCGACTTCGTCGACCAGCAGCACCGGCGCCTCGGTGCGCCGGATCGCCGCCAGAAGCGGCCGTTCGAGCAGGTACTTTTCGGAAAAGATCTGCTCCTCGATGCGTTCGGCCGATTCGCCTGCACCCTCGCGCGCCTTGATCGCAAGGAGCTGGCGCTGGTAGTTCCACTCGTAGAGCGCCGCATTCTGGTCCAGCCCCTCGTAGCACTGGAGACGGATCAGTTCCGCGCCGTGCACCGCCGCCAGCGCCTTGGCGACTTCCGTCTTGCCGACCCCCGCCTGGCCTTCGAGCAGCAGCGGCCGCTTGAGGAAGTCCATCATCCACAAGGCCGTCGCCAGGTCGCGATCGGCGATATAACCGACTTCAGCCAGACGGCTGGCGATGTCTTCCCGCGCGAGCGGCATCAATCATCCATCCCGGCGATGCGGCCGCCTCCCGCGCCCTATGCCGCGTGCAGTCCGAGCTTGTCCGCCGCCATCCAGGTGCGCCAGTGATCGTGCGGCATCGGAATATGGGTCGAGCCGAGGAACGAGAACGCATCGTTGACCGCATTGGCGAAGCACGGCACGCCCCCGACGTTAGGGCTCTCGCCGACGCCCTTGGCGCCGATCGGATGATGAGGCGAAGGCGTTGTCGTCCAGTCCGTCGTCCATTTCGGCGTCTCGACCGCGGTCGGCAGAAAATAGTCCATGAACGACGCAGTCAGGACGTTGCCCGATTCGTCGTAGCGGATCTCCTGGCCCATCGCGATGCCGAAGGCTTCAGTCAGTCCGCCGTGCACCTGCCCCTCGATGATCATCGGGTTGATGCGGGTGCCGCAGTCGTCGAGCGCATAGAAAGACCGGATC
>JAFAHO010000220.1 GCA_019237205.1 Hyphomicrobiales bacterium | reverse complement strand
GTTCTGTCAACTGGCGCTAACGGTGGGTAGTGTCTCAGTTTGAATTTCGTGTTTGGGCGGAGAGCAGGCATTCGAACGAACGATTAGGCCGAACTTCCGAGAGGGGTAAGGCGGGAAGGTGAGCGATTGTGCGGCGTTGCGGGAATTTGCGCCGAAAATGTAGGCATGTAAAATGTCTCTTGATTTCAGCTTGCGGTCGTGATTCAAGCTGATCATGTACGTCACGCGCATCCCCAACCGCGATTCGCCCCCCGCCGTCCTGGTGCGTGAGAGCTATCGCGAGGGGGGCAAGGTCAAGTCGCGCACGCTCGCCAACATCTCCGATTGGCCGGAGGCGAAGATCGACAGCCTGCGGCGGGTGCTGGCCGGGGAGACGCTCGTTCCGCTTGGCGAACAGCGCTTCGAGATCGCCCGCGCGCTGGCGCACGGCCATGTCGCCGCCGTGCTCGGGACGGTGCGCCGGCTCGGGCTCGACAAGATCCTGCCGAAGGGACCCGCGCGGAAGGCCAAGCTGATCCTGGCCATGATCGTGGCGCGGATCGTCGAGCCGGCGGCCAAGCTCGCCACCGCGCGCAGCTTGAGCGAGGCGACCGCCGCCCACTCGCTCGGCGCGGTGCTCGGCCTCGGCGAGGTGGACGAGGATGAGCTTTACGCCGCCCTCGACCTTCTCGGCCGCAGCCAAGCGAGCGTCGAGAAGGTCCTCGCAGAGCGCCACCTCAAGGACGGCGTGCTGGTGCTCTACGACGTCACCTCGAGCTATCTCGAAGGGCGGCGCTGCGAACTGGCGCAGTTCGGCTACAGCCGCGACCATCGCCCCGACCGGCCGCAGATCGTCTTCGGTCTCATGTGCACCCCGGAGGGCTGCCCGGTCGCCGTCGAGGTGTTCGAAGGCAATCTCGGCGATCCGAGCACGCTCGCCCATCAGGTCAAGAAGCTGCGCACCCGCTTCCGGCTGAAGCGCATCGTGCTGGTCGGCGACCGCGGCATGATCACAAAGGCGCGCATCGACGGCGATCTCGCACCCGCCGGCTTCGACTGGATCACCGCGCTGCGCGCCCCGGCGATCAAGGCGCTCGCGGCCGAGGGCGGTCCCCTGCAGCTCTCGCTGTTCGACGAACGCGACATGGCGGAGATCGTCTCGGACGACTATCCCGGCGAGCGCCTCGTCGTTTGCCGCAATCCCGAGCTCGCCGCCGAGCGCACGCGCAAGCGCGCCGAGCTCCTCGAGGCGACCGAGAAGGCGCTCATCAAGATCCGCGCGATGACCGAGAAAAAACGCAATCCGCTCCGCGGCGCGGACAAGATCGCCCTCAAGGTCGGCGCCGTGATCGATCGCCGCCACATGGCCAAGCATTTCGAACTCGCCATCACCGAGACTGGCCTCGCATGGTCGCGCAAAGCCGAGGCGATCGCCGCGGAAGCGGCCCTCGACGGCGTCTACGTGATCCGAAGCTCGCTTCCCGGGGACGGCTTTCCCGCCGCCGCCCTCGTCGTCGCCTACAAGGGCCTCAGCCACGCCGAACGCGGCTTCCGCGACATCAAATCCGGCGACCTCGACGTCCGTCCGATCCACCATCGCCGGGCCCATCGCGTCCGCGCCCACGTCTTTCTGTGCATGCTGGCCTACTACGTCGTCTGGCGCATGAAGCGCGACCTCGCCCCGATGCTGTTCAAGGACGACGCTCCCGCCGCCGCCGCCGCTGAGCGCTCTTCCCCCGTCGCCAAGGCCAAGGTCTCTCCAGCCGCGCGACGCAAGGCCATGCGCAAGCGCACCCACGACGGCCAGCCCGTCCACAGCTTCCGCACCCTCCTCAAGGACCTCGCCAACCTGACCCGCAACAGCGTCCGCTTCGGCGACGCCCGCCCCACGACAATCCTGTCGAGGCCGACGCCAACCCAGACCCGAGCCTTCGATCTCCTCGGCCTCAAGATCGCCGCGTAGGCAGAGCGCAATGAACCCAGCGAGTCATATCAACGACTTGCGCTCAAAAGCGCCGGAAGTTCCGCCTAATCATTTTCGCGAGCTCATATTGGCTCGTGGCAGAGGGCGGGTTGTCCTTGGCCTCGGTTTCGACCCTGTCGTTCATCACCTCTCGTCGCGCTCGCCTAACTCCCGGAAAGAAAGAATCTTGCTCAGTCGGCTGACCGTTTATGCTTTGGCGAAGGTGTCCTGGCGGAAGACCTCGCCGGTGG
>JAFAHO010000121.1 GCA_019237205.1 Hyphomicrobiales bacterium | reverse complement strand
GTCGCCGTCCTGGTCGACCGGTCGGGCTTCCTGAAGCGCGGGCTCTTGCCGCTCGGCAACCTGGTCTCAGCGCTGCCGATCGTGGGCGTCGCTCCGATCATGGTGATGTGGTTCGGCTTCGACTGGCCGTCGAAGGCCGCGGTCGTCGTCGTGATGACCTTCTTCCCGATGCTGGTCAACACTGTCGCGGGGCTCGCGAGCGCCGGCGCGATGGAACAGGATTTGATGAAGACCTACGGCGCCGACTATTGGCAGGCGCTCATCGCGCTGAGGCTGCCGTCCGCGCTGCCGTTCATCTTCAACGCGCTCAAGATCAACACGACACTCGCGATGATCGGCGCGATCGTCGCTGAGGATTTCGGCACGCCCATTGTGGGCATGGGGTTCCGCATCTCGGCCGAGGTCGGCCATCTCGGCATCGACATGGTGTGGGCGACGATCGGGGTAGCGGCGGTGACCGGGTCGCTATTCTATGCGATCATCGCCGGCGTCGAGCGCCGGGTGACATTCTGGCACGCCTCCTATCGCGCGAAGGAGGCTTGAAAGAGCTTCTCGTCGCTCGGAGCGTCCGCGCGGCGAAGGGGAGGTCTTGGGTTCAATGGGAGTGTCAAAGATGAAGAAATCGATGTTTGCTGTCATCAGCGCGGCGGCGATCCTCGCCGCGGGCGCGGCGCAGGCGGACGACAAGGTCACGCTACAGATCAAATGGGTGCCCCAGGCGCAGTTCGCCGGCTATTACGTCGCCAAAGACAAGGGCTTCTACAAGGAGGCCGGCCTCGACGTGACGATCAAGCCCGGCGGCCCCAATATCGCGCCGGAGCAGGTGATCGCCGGCGGCGGCGCCGACGTCATCGTCGACTGGATGCCCAATGCGCTCGCGGCGCGCGAAAAGGGCGCGGCGCTGGTCAACATCGCCCAGCCGTTCAAGCATTCCGGCATGGAGCTCACCTGCCGAGCCGACACCGGCATTAAGACGCCCGAGGACCTCAAGGGCCGCACGCTCGGCGTCTGGTTCTCCGGCAACGAATTCCCGTTCCTGAACTGGATGGGCAAGCTCAAGTTTCCGACCGACGGCTCGCCAGGCGGCGTCACGGTCGTGAAGCAGGCCTACAACGTCGACCCGCTCATCCAGAAGCAGGCCGACTGCATCTCGACCATGACCTATAACGAATATTGGCAGGTCATCGACGCTGGCTACAAGCCCGAGCAGCTCGTCGTATTCAAGTATGACGACCAAGGCGTATCCACCCTCGAGGACGGCCTCTATGTGATGGAGGACAAGCTCAAGGATCCGGCTTTCGTCGACAAGATGGTTCGCTTCGTCAAAGCCTCGATGAAGGGCTGGGAATACGCCCGCGCCCACCCGGACGAAGCGGTCAAGATCGTGCTCGACAACGATACGACCGGCAGCCAAACGGAGCATCACCAGAAGCAGATGCTGGGCGAGATCAACAAGCTGACCGAAGGCTCCGACGGCCGGCTCGACGTCGCCGATTACCAGCGCACGGTGAAGACGTTGCTGACCGGCGGTTCGGACCCCGTGATCTCCAAGGAGCCGACCGGCGCCTATACGACCGTCATCACCGACAAGGCGCTCGGCAAGTAGGCCGCACACCCCTCTCCGTTCGGGGTGAGGGGTCGGGGTGAGGGTCACGGGCCTGCGGCGTAATCCTCATCCGGCGGGCTTCGCCCGCCACCTTCTCCCGAAGGAGAAGGCGTTCAGCGAGGCGCGGCGCGGCGCACGATCGCCTTGGCGTCGACGCCGGTCAGCGCGCCATACATATGCGCCCCACGGCTCTCTAGGCGCGAGCGGCAATAGGCCTCCGCGACCGGAGACCCGGCCCGGACTAGCGTGGCGGCCTCCAGGCCGAGCGCGAGCCGGTCGCAGAGGTCTCGCGCGCGCTGTTCGAAGTCGGAAAGGTCGCGGGTGTCGTCCTTCAGCGCCGCGACATGCGCGTCGAGCGCCGTACTCTCCCCCTTCGCGGAGCCGACTTCGGCGAAATAGGCGTCGAGCGTCGCGGGCGAGCGGTGAATCGCGCGGGCGATGTCGAGGCACTGCACGTTGCCGCTGCCTTCCCAGATTGCATTGACCGGCGCCTCGCGATAGAGGCGCGGCATCGGCGAATCCTCCATCACGCCCGAGCCGCCGATGCACTCCAGCGCCTCGTAGGCGTGGCTCGGT